>JAUJON010000074.1 GCA_030447595.1 Thermosynechococcaceae cyanobacterium YX3bin19 | reverse complement strand
TCACCAGCACGCTTTCTTCTAACCCTACAATTTTTCAGCTCCATAACCTCTAGCTCTACGACCGCGTGGCGGACTAAATTGGGGTGTGAGAACATGTCTAGATAGGGGATAGAAGCAATGGAGGGTTTCCAGCACAAAAGCTCAGGAAAATTACTGCATCCTTCCAAATCCTCAGGAAAAAATCATTTTTGAAGGGATTGATTAAGGTAAGCTCATCTTTTAAATAAAATAGAAATTTAGCGAGCAGCTTAGCTGAGGTTGGTTTAAAAAGATTTGTGTTGACGAAACCTGTTTCAACCCGATCACAATATTCTGACTACCCAAGTCGGGAATCAAGCTTCTTTCAAAGACCTGTTGATTGGGCTATTCTTTGCCGTAATCATCACCCCTTTGATGCTGCTGGACCGAGCAAAGCAGCGGCTCTGGCGGGGAGCCAATGAGGAGCTTGTTTCTAGCTGTCCATTTTTGCCCTAAACAATTTTAGAAGACTAACCAATGCCTGTTGTACAGCTTGGTAGCCAAAGTTTGAAAAGTCGTAAACAGCAAGTTCTGCAGACGCGGCTGATAACGCTGGCTCTGCTGGGCATCGTCGCTGGAGCAGCAGCAATCGTCTTTGCCTGGTTTGCTGGGGAAGGAACCATTAGCCGAATCTTCGCTCGGCTTCAGTTTCTGCAAGAGCATCCTCCCTTATGGCTAGCAGTGCCAATGGTGACGGGTGAGTACTTGCTCGCCCCCACCGTTATTTTGTTGGTGCTGGCGGCCGCCATTATGAAGGTGTCGCCCCAGCCACGTACCTGGTCACGAATCGCTGTTGTAGGAATTTTATTAGCGTTGACTATTCGCTATCTTTTGTGGCGATCGCTGACAACGCTCAATCTTTCAAATCCCTTGAATGGTGTCTTTAGCTTGGGGTTATTTTTCCTGGAGCTGTTGATGTTGGGGAGTGGGACCATTCAGCTATTTTTAATGCTGAAGGTCAAAGATCGCCGCCGGCAAGCCGATCAGGTAGCAGCAGCCGTGCTAGCAGGGTCCTTTACACCCTCCGTTGATATTTTGGTGCCCACTTACAATGAGGCAACCTTTATTCTGCGGCGGACGATCATTGGCTGCCAAGCCCTAGAGCATGCCAATAAACGTGTTTACCTGCTAGACGATACGCGGCGACCACAAGTGCGAACCTTGGCGGCAGAACTAGGCTGTGAGTATATAACGCGATCGGACAATCGCTATGCCAAGGCTGGGAATTTAAATCATGCGATCGCTCAAACCGACGGCGACTTGATTGTTGTGTTCGACGCCGATTTTGTACCAACCAAAAACTTTCTCCTGCGAACGGTTGGCTTCTTTCAAGATGAAGCCGTTGCCCTCGTGCAAACGCCTCAAAGCTTTTATAATGCCGATCCAATTGCCCGCAACTTGGGGCTAGAAAATGTCCTTACCCCTGAAGAGGAGGTATTTTACCGGCAAATTCAGCCAATTCGGGACGCAGCTGGCAGTGTGGTTTGCAGTGGCACGTCTTTTGTCGTCAGGCGCAGTGCCCTCAAAGCCGTTGGCGGTTTTGTGATAGATTCCCTAAGTGAAGATTACTTCACAGGTATTCGCCTGTCGGCCCAGGGCTATCAGTTGATTTATCTCGATGAAAAGTTAAGTGCCGGCTTAGCTGCTGACAATATGGCGGCTCATGCAGCACAACGGTTACGCTGGGGTCGTGGCACCCTCCAGGCTTTTTTCATCGATGCAAACCCATTAACGATCGCTGGGCTCAGCCCTTTACAACGCCTGGCGCATTTGGAGGGGTTGTTCCACTGGTTTACCAGCATATCCCGCGCAGGGTTTCTTATCGTCCCGCTGGCTTACGCATTCTTAGGCGTGATTCCTGTACAGGCTACGGAAGTCGAAGCCCTTTATTTCTTCCTGCCCTACTACCTAGTGCAGTTGACCGTATTCTCCTGGCTAAACTACCGGAGCCGCTCTGCGCTACTGTCCGATATCTACTCTTTAGCCCTGGCTTTTCCTTTAGCGCTGACGGCAATACAAGTGATGTTCAAGCCCTTTGGCAAAGGATTTAAAGTAACCCCAAAAGGGATGGCTAGCGATCGCTTTTCCTTTAACTGGAAAATCGCTTGGCCGCTGATAGTCGTGTTCATCGCCACAGCAATTAGCCTCTGGCGCAATCTGGGAATGTGCTTGGCTAAAGCGCAGTTAGATCCTGCCTTTGAGGTTGTAGAGCACTTCGAAGGGTTAGGCTTGGGTTGGATTTGGAGTGCTTATAACCTGCTGATGATTGGCATTGCCCTTCTGATCTTGCTGGATATTCCCAGCTCAGGGCTGTACGAGTGGTTTGACCTGCGACGGGTTGTGCAGCTAAACATTGCTGGGAGAACTTTTTGGGGAATCACGACGATGATTTCTGAAGTCGGCGCTCAGGTGGCTTTGACGCAAGCTAATCTACCTCCAATCCCCGTAGGAGAAACGCTACCAGTGACGTTGCAGATTGCTGAGGAAAATTTATTGCTGCAAGGCAAGATTACTGACACTGGCTCCCACGACGAATTTCCAACAGTGCAGATTTTGTTTGAGCAAGTTGACCTGAGTCATCAGCGTTGTCTAATCGAATTGCTATACTGCCGTCCGGGTCAGTGGCAACGCCGAGAAACACCAGGAGAATTAAGGTCAATTTGGTTACTCTGCAAAGTTCTCCTCAAGCCTCGGGCTTTATTTTTCAAATCCAAGGAAGTGAAACCTGTTGCTGTGGCTAAAGTTTAGCTAAAAACCTCCACTTAAGTTTGCTTCAAGGAGATACATCCTGTTCAGGCACAGTATCTCCTTGAAGTCTCAGCTGTAAACTCAAATTACACTAGGCTGCAACTAGATCTCGATCACTGAGCTTGGAACCTTGATCCGCCATCTCTGCGGGTACTCCATCCTGCACAAGGGTTGGAGTCTGCCCATTTTTCTGAACTAGATTACCCACCATTGCCAGCATCGCGTTGACCTTGCGGGTCCGCCACTCATCGACCACTTGAGACACCGTTGCGGTATCTAGACGGCGCTCTAGTGCCTCATAGAGGTAGGCGGCATGGCCCGTTTCATCATTGGCAATACTCAGCAATCCCTTCTTGAGATTGGTGCTAGCTGTATCACTCGGCAGGGCCTTCGCCATCCGCCGGCTGTGGCTTTACTGGCATCCACCTCGGGGTGTAGTACTTGCCATAAACACAACCCAGTCAATTTGTTGAGGATTTAAGTACTGCTTGGGAGTGGCCATCGAAATAGGCTGCAAAAAAAGGGCTTTGCTGACGCTACTTTGTCCCTTCTACTTTAGGCTTGGGTAGATTCTGGAAATTAATCACTTGTTTATTGAGCTGTTTCAGCGCTTAATCAAAGAATTTGGCCGTGACGACGTTCATCCGCCACCTGTCGAACCAGTCTCAGCTAGCCAGGTATCGCCCTCAGCCGCAGCACGTTCGCTGAGTGTGGTTAAAAAGGAACTGAACCAGATTCTGCAAGCTGGAAACCTGCAAGCGTGTTGGGCCGAGTCTGAGGGTCACGGATACTCCGGGCCAGGAAAAAAGGCTGTACCACTAGAGCCTACCAGATGCAATACTTGAGTTAAAAAGTTCATAGAAGCGGTTATCGAGGTGAGAGTGTTGATCAACGGTACGCAACTCTGACTCTATTAGTTTTAAGTATCTAAAAAATATGGTTTAGTAGTTTTGCCCTGGAGCGACGTTTGATGCTGCACTTGCTGTAACATTTCAAAGAGCTGGCTGACCCGAAATGAATCTTTTATTTCCAGGACAAGTATCAGTCCATTCACTAGACAGATCAATGCCACTGGGTTGAACAGGGCTAGGGCCATTAAAACGTTATCGGGCTCAAACCGCCGGCCACAACGGCAAGGGTAGCCGGGTCGAGTTCTCTAATGTAGACCAATCTAAGGTTTTACCAGTACCACCTAGAGCACTGGGATGGTAGGCATCTAGTAGTAGGGTGTCGATGTAGTCTTCATACAAGCTGGCTTGAGCAAGGGCTTCTGGGGTCTTAATTCGTAGAGCCCTGATAACCTCAATCTTCTGGCAGGGCAAGCTTCAGCCGACGACAGAATTGGGCGATTCACTGCCATGCAGTTGTTCGCTGAAGTCGGCAGCCGCTACTGTTTCACTGATTTCATCGATACCTGCATCCGCAAAAACTCCCAACTGATCTACCTGCCGGCCCGTCGTTGCGTTGACAGGTAATTGCTGCACCACAGTCTGAATCTGCCTGTAGCTGTGTACCGGGGAGTGGCGGACACAAATAAACCCTAAGGCACTAGTTCTATGAGGGCGACGCCCATCCCTGCTCAATTGGTAATCCCGCAAATTTTAACTCGTATATCCACTGGCCGATGTATGAAAGGTTTGAGACTGCTAACCTGCTTCTAGATTTAGCTCAATCGTTAAAACTGATGGCAGGCAAAGTAACTGTGCTTTGCCTAGCCAAATTTAAGTCTAGAGATTGAAAAGGAGAAAAATTGGTTTACTTGACACCATTATCATTGGCAGCACTGATTCCTGACCACGGTTGGTCCTGGAATATTCCAATCATTATGCTGGTTAGCTTTGTAGTCGCAATACCGCTCGCCGGTTTGGTTATTCGTGAGCCCGACAAGGGCCAGAACGTAGTTCCTATCCCCTGCCCTTAGGACTGAAATGGCCTCCTGCGTTGTTAGCCGCTAGTTTTGGTCACATCATTGGATTTCTCGCTGTCTTCACGATTAGGTACACCGACTTTTTCTAGGCAGCAGCCAAGAGATAGCAGTAATGCAGGCTCGTGATCAGGTTGATATTTCAACCTGTTGCAGCAGTGAATAAAAAAATGGAGTATTTTTATATGATCAAGCCAATGGATTGGCTGAGCAAAATTCGCTTCCGCAAAACCTTAACGCTCTTTCTGACTGGAATTGTGTTTTTCCTCAGTACCGCTTGTTCCAGTGATCAGGCAGTATCGAATACCAGACCAACTACGCCAGAGGCTGGCGCTTATCAAACAGATCTTAAAGGGGTCGATCGTTCTGCTAGCAATAAGCTGAGCCAAGCGAATCAACCCCTTGTTTTTGCTTTGGCAGGAGTTGGTGATAATTCCGAAAAACTTCCTAGGAATCGTGACCAGGCAGCTGAGCGGGCTATCAACAATGCTGCCCGGGCAGGCGATAATCAATTCGCTAAGCCTAATGAGCCAACTGGTAATGTTCTAGATAACGTGAGAGAGAAGCTAAACCTTGACGAGCCAATTTATCCAGCTACGAAAGAGGTTTTGAATGATGTTCGCAGCACAGCTGAAGACGTTGTTAAGGGCACACAGCAAGCTGTAGAAGATACAGCTAAGGGTACGCAACAAGCTGTAGAAGATACGGTTAAGAGTAGATAGCCTGTATATAAAGACGATACTGCTACTGGCAGCAGCTTTGAGCGATAAACTTTAGCAAATTTGGCGACGTTGATAGTGATAAAGCGCAACACCAGCGTCGCCCGTTTTCGTAACTACAGTGCTTCGGCAATTTTCTGGGAAACAAACGGCAATATATCTTGATTTTGAGCCGCTATTTTTCCTTCTGTGAAAACGATCAGCAAGTAAGGCAGTTTACCCGGTAGCTCAATGTAAGCGGCATCATGCCGAACTGTACTCGTAATCCCGGCCTTAGACCATAATTGCGCTGCTGGAGGTAAACTACCTCCTAGGAAACCTGTTACTTGATTTTCTGGATCTGTTGTCAAGTCTCTGGGATTTAAGCTGCGTTTCATCAGCGCCATCATAGAGCGCGATCGCGCTGAGGATGCTGTTACGCCTCCGACAATTCCATGAACTAACCGCGCTGTTGCTTCTGTCGTCAGCATATTGCGGTTTTCTCGTGATTCTCCCACAAACGCCCGTTCCCGACCATAGGGACCGTCACACCAGGTTTTTTGATTCACGTTGATTGTTGCTAACTCTGGCCAGTTGAGCAATTTGAGGTAGCGGTTAACGAGGTTGCGCTGATAACTCCAGGTTGCAAACGGACCGGGAGATAGTTCCGGGCCACTAGTAGTCCCGGTTAGGACATCAACGACCAAGCCAGTAGCGTCGTTGCTGGAGTCGACGATCATATCTTGCACTGCTCGTTCTAGCTCTGTGGAAGTTTGGACCATGCCATTTTCCAGCCACTCGTGGATGGCTACCAGATAAAATAACTTCACCACACTCGCCGGGTAAATTCGCTCTAGGCCGCGATAGCTGTACCCCCGCACTGGGTGCTGCCAGAACTTGTCTGGGCTGATTGCTCCCCCTGTATTCACAATCACTGGCTCGTCATAGACAATCCAGGTGAGGGCGATTTGATTGCGGGCAAGCCACTGAAATTGGGTCCAGGTTGCTTCTAGGACCTGCTCGCCTAGCGCCGTTAGTTGTTCATCTTTTTGAAAAAAGGCCATTTTCCCAGAACCAGCGGATGTGCTCAACAGCAGGTTAGCACTGAAGGATAGCCTTAAAGTTATTACAGTGATTCAAATCTTTAATCCAAGCCAAATTAGAACTGGGGTAGGATGAGTATATAGATATATTTACTTACTGACTGTAGGGAGGCCATCGATGGTAGTGCTTACTGATCGCCCACAAAAGCGCTTAACGATGCAGACAGTAGAGATTGCGGCTGACACCAGCACTCTTCGGTCCTTGGACTGGGATCGCGATCGCTTTGATATTGAGTTTGGCCTGCAAAATGGTACGACCTACAACTCATTTTTAATTCGGGGTGAAAAAACGGCCCTGATTGATACCTCCCATGAAAAGTTCCGGCAACTCTACCTGGAGACGCTGAGCCAAGCCATTAATCCCCAGGAGATTGATTACCTGATTATCAGCCACACAGAGCCGGACCATAGTGGATTAGTTAAAGATGTCTTAGCTCTGGCACCGCACATTACTGTTGTTGGTTCCAAAGTCGCGCTGCAATTTTTAGAAGATTTAGTGCATCAGCCTTTTGCCAGACGGATTGTCAAAAATGGTGATCGCCTAGATTTGGGCCAAGGGCACGATCTGGAGTTTATCAGTGCCCCAAATCTGCACTGGCCGGACACCATGTTCACCTACGATCCGCAAACCCAGATTCTGTTTACCTGTGATGCCTTTGGGCTGCACTACTGCAATGATCCTGCCTTCGATGAAGATTTAGCTGAGATTGAAGCGGATTTTCGGTTTTACTACGACTGCCTGATGGCTCCCAATGCCCGCTCTGTTCTGTCCGCCCTCAAGCGGATGGATCAGTTAGAATTTGTTTCAACCATCGCCACGGGCCACGGCCCCTTACTGCGCTACAACGTTGATGAACTGACAAGCCGCTACCGCCGCTGGAGCCAATCAAAAGCAAAAGCCGAAACTGCTGCTTTGTTTTTACGTATCAGACTATGGCTACAGCGATCGCCTTTCCCAGGCTTTGGCAAGGGGCATCGATAAAACTGGGACTGCCATTGAAATGATGGATTTGAAGTCTGCTGACCCGCAGGATCTATTGCAAGAGCTGGTCAGCCGCACCGCTGGGATTGTCCTCAGTGCGCCTCCGGCTTCTGGACCTGGGGCCTCAGTTGCCCAAGTTGCTGTGAGTACGGTCCTGGCTGCTGTTAAAGCGAAGCAAGTGGTTGGTCTGTTTGAATCCTATGGCGGCAATGATGAGCCAGTAGACCCGATTCTGACCCAATTTCGAGAACTTGGTTTGACAATTGCTTTTCCTCCCATCCGGATTAAAGACACACACCCACAGAAGCGACCTACCAGCTTTGTGAAGAAGCCGGTATAGATCTCGGCCAACTCCTGACCCGCGATCGCAACATCAAGCAAAAGAAATCTCTCGATGTCGATCTGGAAAAAGCGTTGGGTCGTATTTCTGGAGGGCTGTACATTATCACCGCCAAGAAGAGCGAAGTGACAGGGGCAATGTTGGCCTCCTGGGTATCGCAGGCTTCCAACCTCTGGGTTTAACCATTGCCGTTGCCAAAGACCGGGCGATTGAGTCGTTGATGCAGGTGGGCGATCGCTTTGTCCTGAATATTTTAGAAGAAGGCAATCATCTGGCGTTGATGAAGCATTTCCTCAAGCGCTTTCCCCCGGTGCTGATCGCTTTGCTGGAGTCAAAACTCAACCGGCAGCCAATGGTTCACCGATTCCTGCAGAGTTCTGGCCTACCTGAATGCGAAGTGACTACCCGTATGGAGTGCAGCGACCACTGGATTGTCTACAGCACGGTACAGGCTGGAAGGTTTCCAAGCCTGACGCCCTGACTGCAGTGCATCATCGTAAGGTTGGTAATTACTACTAGGGCTGATGACGGCAGTGGTAGATCCAGTTGACTCGTTAACCGTGAACCGCAGTTGTTCAGGAGCTACTTAACTCTCTTCCAGTTTAGGTTTGAGTGTTTAGTGGTCATAACTCTGCAGGTAGGCTGATGGAGTTGGCTCTATAATCTTCTAAAGAGTTCAGTTCTTTTGAGTCAGCCTGCTTAGCGTCTGACAGGACCATCAACACCGATCACCATGCCGTCAGATCGATCCGATCATTCCTCACCTGAAGAAATCCGTGCCATCCGCCTAGAGAAAGTTGCAAACTGAAGCAGGCTGGATTCAATCCTATTTATCGCCGAATTGACCCACCATGCCGCTGCTCTACAGCAAAAGTTTGCAGATCTGCCAAATGGTGCAGAAGATCCGCTGGAGGGTAGCGATCGCGGGCCGGGTGATGGCTCGACGGGTCTTTGGCAAACTAGCTTTTTACGCTACAAGATGAAACTGGCTCGATCCAGCTTTACCTGGAGCAGCAAAAGATCCGCACTGAAATGGCGGAAATTGATCCAGATGCCTTTAACCACCTAAAGCAGTGGATTGACATCGGGGATCTTCTGGGCATTAAAGGTACGCTCAAACGCACCGAAAAAGGGGAACTCTCAGTCTATGTCAGCCAGTACATGGTCCTCACCAAATCTCTGCTGCCTCTACCGGATAAATGGCATGGTCTTACCGATGTTGCTAAGCGGTACCGCCAGCGGTACGTTGATCTGATCGTCAATCCAGACGTCCGGCAAACCTTTCGCCGCCGGGCGCTGATTACGGCTGCGATTCGCCGTTATCTTGATCGCCAGGGCTTTATTGAGATCGAAACCCCAGTTCTCCAGCCAGAAGCAGGTGGTGCTGACGCCCGGCCCTTTATTACCTACCACAATACCCTGGAAATGGATTTGTACCTGCGGATTGCCACAGAGCTCCATCTCAAGCGGCTGATTGTCGGTGGTTTTGAGAAAGTGTTTGAACTGGGACGGATTTTTCGTAACGAAGGAGTTTCAACGCGACATAACCCAGAGTTCACGACGATTGAACTCTATCAAGCCTACGCTGACTACCATGACATGATGGCGTTGACAGAAAACCTGATCGCGACCGTTGCTCAAGATGTGCTGGGAGTTCAAGAGATTCCTTACCAAGGTGAAACTGTTAGTTTGTCACCTCCCTGGACGAGAATAACGATGCACGAGTTAGTGCATCAACATACAGGACTTGACTTTGACCAGTTTGCCACCCTGGAAGCAGCCAAGGCAGCGGCTGAAGAAGTCAATGTGACGGGTTTAGAGGACTGCCAAACCATTGGCCAGGTGCTGAACAAAGCTTTTGAACAAAAGGTGGAGCCCAGTCTAACCCAGCCAACGTTTGTCCTGGACTTTCCAGTGGAGATCTCTCCCTTGGCCAAACCTCACAGAAACAAGCCAGGTCTGGTGGAACGGTTTGAACTCTTTGTCGCTGGGCGGGAACTGGCCAACAGTTTCTCCGAACTCACGGACCCGATTGACCAGCGCCAGCGGCTAGAAGCCCAGGCGGCCCGTAAGGCAGCAGGAGATTTAGAAGCTCAGGGAGTAGATGAAGATTTTCTTACGGCCCTTGAGTATGGCATGCCTCCCACAGGGGGGTTGGGGATTGGTATTGATCGCCTAGTGATGCTGTTGACGAATGCTCCGAGTATTCGAGATGTAATTGCCTTTCCGCTGCTTAAGCCTGAGCCGGAGGAGGGTAGCGAATAGTTGCCTAAGGAGGAATATTATGAAAAGCAAGGTGAAGAGGGGTTGTGTTGCGTTGCTGCACTCGTACAAAGTGCAAGCCCCTTCGCCTCGTTTTATCAACTAATTCTGGCAGGTGTCGGGAAGAATACATTAACCGATCTTAGTGATGTGGTAGCATCTCGAGAGACATTAAGCAAGCCAGCGCGATGCCTGCCTCTATGCTCGGTAGAGACATCTGCAAAGTAGCTACTTCATCAGTGTGGATATCAGGAATATAGTGTGCTACTAGCTAACCTTCCCAGGTTGCTTAGGAAAGGCCTTAGCTTGAAACCCATCTGCAGCTCACAATCAGTTCAAATAACTCTTGTATAGAGGGTATTAGGGGGGATACCTAAAACCTGAAGAAAAATAGAGGGGATTGTGACTTTTAAATCCAGATGGAAAGAGCTTGGTCAGATCAGGCGGGAAATAATGGGACTGCTAAATGACAGGAGAGATTATCAGCGCCAGCCTGAGAATGAATTTACGCTCCAAGGTTGCCAGGTTATCCCAAGCTTTTTGGATAAGGAGGAATGCGATCGCCTCATCCAGATGGCTGACTGTTACCTACGAAGTCACAGCTACTCCATCACCGGAAACTGTTATCTAGTCAACCGCAAGGACCTGAAAATCCAAGCTGCGGATATGCAGGTTCGCCAGATTGTTAATGCCCAAGAGGTGGATGACAAGCTATCGCAGCTCTTTCACTCCCAGGTAATTGAAGAGCTGTTCGAGCAGTCCATGGGCGAGAAGCTGCGGCTGCGAAGCATAACGATCAAGATTGATGACCCTGATACCCAGACCAAGCGAGGGTTCCATACCGACGGTGTCACTCCACCAACGTATAAAGCCTTTATTTACCTCAACGATGTGGATGATTATGGCGATGGTCCCTATACAGTCATTCCTGGGTCTCACCGTCATACCCTTCGCCGCATAACCAACTATCTTTACAGCCAGGCATTAGCTGTTTTCTCTAGACCAACGACCTACGAGCAGAAAGAGGATATCAAACTTTTCTATAGCGATCAACAAGCGGTACCTATTTTCGCTAAGGCAGGTACATTAATCCTGTCCAATCAGCAACTTGTACACAAAGGATGGCACAACCACGACAGGAAGAGACGGTACGCGTTAGTCTGTTACCTCGTTTCTAAAAAACACGACCCTGGTTATGACTTTAACTTGTACCGGTATACTGCAATAACTCAGGCTGGACTGAATGAAGAGGCAATAAAGGTGTAACACCTTTCGACTGTAGCGTTGGGCTTTCTTAAAGCACCTTTAGCAACCAGCTGGCAATTCTGAGGAATTGGCTTTCAGTTCATTTTTGTGAACAATGGAGAGTATAAGGTTTAGGAGCCAGCCTAAAGATGCAACCTGTACATTCAGCCAGAATTCTTCGACAGCAATGGGTGAGCCCTGGCCAAAAGCTATTGCGCTTATGGATACTATTTTTTATGCTGCTAGCCTCCCTACTGCTTTCGGGCTGCGTCAAGTCAGATCTAGAAATCAACTTCCAAGGTCAGAGTGGCGGTGAAATTGTCCAGCGTATTCAGTTATCCGATCGGCTAACAGCCCTTAATGGCTCAGCAACACAGCAGTGGTTCCACGTCATTAAGCGTCAAGCTCGGCAGCTTCAGGGTCGGGTAAAGCAATCTGAGCAGGAGATTCACGTTGATTCCCTTTGATAACGCAGCGGATCTCCAGGCTAAGCTGAATCAGTTCTTATCAGCAGCCTTCAAAGCTCCCGAAACAGCTGACACTGGCTCCCAACTCCCTTTGCTCCAGTCTCGTCTAAAGGTGAAGCAGCAAAACTTCTTCTTCTGTTCCGCAACCGGCTGACCTATGACCTAGATTTACAATCGCTGGGGTTCAGTCCCCTGATGGAAACCTGCTGCTGAGCCCTGAACCTTTGTTGGAGCTGACGTTTCGCTTAAACACGCCTTGGGGTGCCCAGAGCGTGAATACTGCAAACTCTGGTGAGGGCACAACTCCTAAAACTGAACAGCAAGGATTGGTCTGGCACCTGCAGCCGGGACAGCCAAACCATCTGGAAGCGGTATTCTGGTACCCCAGCCCCATCGGAATTGGCGCAGTCGCGATCGCTCTATTGACAGTGGGGGGCCGATATCTCAAGTACGGCTTCCGTCCAGCCGCTGCCAGCACTTCGATACCCACTTCTTGATGGGGATAGCAGCGTTAAATCCCCCTAGATACATCTAAGGGTTTTATGGCATTTTTTGGTAAAAAGTTAGCGATGCTGCTAGACCTGCTAAGCTTTGTTCGGGAGGATGTATAGCGGTTCAAAGGCTTGACGCAGCCTGACGAACCTGATTCAGTCTAAATTTAAGCGTTGGGGATGAGATGCGACAAATTAACTTTGTGACGATTTTTGTCATTTGCCTGGCTCTCGTATTATTTGGCATTCAAAATACTGAGCCTGTCAGCATTCGCGTCATTGAGGGTCTAGAAATTCAAGCTCCCTTGATTATCGAGCTGATTGTGGCGATGGGGATTGGTGCTGTTCTGGCTTGGATTTTCAGCGTTTGGGTACAGGTGCAGCGATTACTTGAGAGCCGCCAGGAGATCCGGGCCCGAGATAGCCGGATTCAGTCCCTTGAGGAAGATGTAGAACGCTACAGGGCCGTGGTTGAAGAACAGCGCTTGCTTCCTAGTACAGAAGCTTTGACTGAATAGAATATCTATTTTTTGCTAACTTTCAGTAGACTGTCCCTCTCGATTGAGTGGTCCCATGACAACCTCCTTCGCCCAGGACGCGATCGCAATTTTGCTTGATTTAGCAAAAAAAGGTGAAATTGATCCCTGGGATGTGCAGGTCGTGGAAGTGTTTGACCGGGTTTTGAGCCAGCTAGCGGCCATCAACCAGCGAGACCTATCCGGTTCCGGTCAGGCTTTTCTCTATGCCTCAATGCTGGTTTTACTCAAAGCCGACAGCCTAACTGAGGCAGAATCTCCTGAGGATGAAGCCTTCGCTGAAGAACCCGCTCTAGGCTTGAGCGATACCCAACTACCGCAAAATTTAGAACGTCACCTGCGCCGCCGGGCGGCAGCCCAGCCCCTCCAGCGCCGCCGGATTACTCTCAATGAGCTGATCAGCCAGCTTAAGTTAGTCGCTGCAGCAGTGGAACAACCGGGGCGATCGCGATCTCGGCGTCCTAGTCAGCCTTCCCGTTCTCAGGCCGTACGCGCCATTGCTCAACTGGCTCATCAAGAAAACCTCTCAGAAGTGGCGGCGGAAATTGAACAATTTCTCAGCCAGCGCTGGCCGCAAGTATCACAAGGGCAAGACTGGCTAGACCTGGATCAGCTACTGGAATTCAGAAATGACCGGGTTGGCGTTTTTTGGGCTCTGCTGTTTTTATCTGCTCAGTCAAAGGTGGAGTTAAGCCAGTCGGAGTTCTACCAAGACTTGAAGCTACGTCCCTTTACCCCGGAAGCATCCGTTTCTTGAACCACTATCTGGATATAATTGCTCGCGTTAGTCCGCAGCGCCTAACAGCCAGAGCCCGCTGTGGGTGATCCCTGAGTCATCGGGCTGAACCAGTAAAAAATGCAGTCCTTGGCTCAACTGCTTGCGACGCTCAAATGCTGCCCCGGCTGCAGTAACTTCTGGATCTTCAAAGGTGGCAACAACCCAGCGATCAACCAGTCCAGCTTCCAGAATCAAGCCATTAGGCACTCCTGCTATCAACTGTAATCCTACAGGGTCCTGCTGCTGCAGCCAGGTGGCTAGCTGCATCGATTGACGTCCACCATTAATGAGCACTCCCGGTATTTTGGTTGTTTTAGGTAGCTGTAGCTGGCTCGGAAGCAGGAATTTCGGTACTTCTAGAATGGGAATGGGCCGCTCGATTAACCCTGCTTCCAAATCTGTTGCTGATAGGGCGGCAAACTGCCACTGCTCCCCCCAGAGATTTTCCGGCAAAGGGAGCGGAGGTGGTTGGTCGAGTTTAGTGGGGGTATAGAGTTCTCCCGTATAACCCTCCATCTGGGGATACTGACTGGCACGTTCCCGCAGCCACTGTTTTAGAGCCGCAGTCCGCCGAGTCGGTTCTACTGGAATGTCTAAGGTTTTACAGGCTGCTTCAATCAAGCTAAGAGATTGGGGCCGGAATACCTGCACGCGCTCCGGCAAGGCCTGGGTCATGCTAGCGGCCTGTTGAAATTGAAAGAGCAGCCAAGCAGAGTTGGCTGAGCGCTGAGAGCAGAGGCTACTAAACTGGAAACTCCGGCTAGTGTCGCAGATCAACAATTCCCAAAGGAATTGACCCTGGGGATCTTTCAGGGGACGACGGAAAAAATCAACTTCCCAGATGCTCATAGGCATCAATCCTCAGAGGCCCTATTGCTATTGTTGAACAAATCTTGTCCAGGAT
>JAUJON010000073.1 GCA_030447595.1 Thermosynechococcaceae cyanobacterium YX3bin19 | reverse complement strand
TACTTTTCTTCTATCCTTTCTTGGCGTTTTTCTTGGCAATAAATTTGGCAGCTTCTTTAGTAGTAAAGTTGAAATTCTCGGAGGTCTTATTTTAATCAGTATTGGCCTGAGAATACTGGTTGAGCATTTATTCCTGTCTCCCTAGAACGTTAAATACCATTGCCAAGTCAAACGAAGTGATAGCCTGGTGGAGACTTAACCTATGCTGTCGCAGAGGCTGGTTCAAGAAGTTTTAACTCGGTGCAAAAGGGTTGCTAAAACCTGGGCTAACTATCAACGGTTGACTTAATAAGTCTACAGCCCCTCTACCTTTGGGACCGCTAGAGGAGTAGCATAAGACTTAGCGGTACCTGCTGAAGGTCCTGATGTTGCGTTGTTCAGTTCCATGGACCAAAGTCCATTTCCCAACCGTAGTAACGTCCTCTAGCCCGGTAGGCCAGTCTCCCGGCGCGGAGGAGATTGAGGAGTTTCCATGCCTACTCAGGAAGTTCGCAGTTCACTGCTGGATATTACCGATTTAAACCTGCTCAAGTCAGAATTGAATCGCTTACCCGCTGTTGATGTAGGGGATTACATTAGTGAATTATCTCCTGAGTGCCGGGCGATTACCTTTCGCTTGCTCAAAAAAGACCAGGCAACAGATGTTTTTGAATACCTACCGCCGGAAGTGCAGGAGGAATTGATCGGCTCTATGCACGATGCCCAGGTACGCTACGTTGTGGAAGCAATGCGGCCTGATGACCGGGCGGAATTGTTCGATGAGCTGCCTGCGAAAGTAGTCAAGCGGCTGTTGCAGCAACTCAGCCCTGCGGAACGGCAGGCTACAGCAACCCTGCTAGGGTATCCAGAGGGTACCGCTGGCCGAGTAATGACCACGGAATATGTCCGGCTGCGGCAGGGACTGACGGTCGAAGAAGCACTGAATACGATTCGCCAAACTGACCAGGACAAAGAAACTATTTACTACGCCTACGTTACAGATAAAAACCGCAAGCTGGTTCAGGTGGTATCACTGCGGCAGCTCCTATTCTCCATTCCCACTGCCTTGATCCAGGATATTGCCAGCGATCGCGTCATTAAAGCCCGGACTGAGATGCCCCAAGAAGAAGTGGCTCAACTAATGAAGCGCTATGACCTGCTGGCGCTACCTGTCGTTGACCGTGAAGACCGCCTCGTTGGGATTGTCACGATTGACGACGTTGTGGATATTTTGGAGGAGGAAGCCACCGAAGATATTCAGAAACTGGCGGGGGTGAGTGGTGGAGACGAAGCTGCCCTCTCTCCTCCTCAAGTAACCATTCGCAAACGGCTGCCGTGGCTACTGGGGAATATTGCCCTTTACATTGGTGCAGCAAGTGCTATTGCCCCCTTTCAAAAAGTCATTGCCCTGGTGCCTGTGCTGGCAGTAATTATGCCAATTTTGTCCAATGCCAGTGGTAATGTGGCGATTCAGGCGCTAGCCGTGACAGTACGGGGACTGGGTGTTGGTGAAGTCACACCCCAAGATACCCTACAAATTCTCCGCAAAGAAATTCTGGCCGGGCTAGCGACGGCTTTAGCCTTGGGCCTTGCCCTGGGTATTCTTTCCCTTATTTGGGCTTCTCCTTTAGAGCGGTGGGTGGGATTAGTTGCAGGGCTGGTAATGGCTATCAACGTGCTGATAGCTGCCACGATGGGAACGCTGTTGCCAATGGGTCTCAAACGGCTGAACCTCGATCCGGCTTTGATTAGTGGACCGCTATTAACCACGTTGCTGGATGCGGCTGGATTTCTCACCTTTCTAACACTGACTTCACTCGCTTTGAGCCTAGCCAAGCCATGAGGCATTGCAGCCAGCAAGGGTCCAGCTGCTCTCACTCGTGGCCTTATACAGCTAACCCTGATTCAGTGCTGAACCAGAATAGTGCTGAGCTAGAAATGCTTCTGCTTCTGCACGATCATGAATCACTCCATCGAGGGTAGCAGCTCGCAACTCATCTAAAATTTGTTTGAACTGGCGGCCAGGTTTGTAGCCCAGTGCCTTCAGATCGTCTCCACTCAGCAAGGGCTTTACGTGAGCCCAGCGGGTTAGGTACTGCCAGATTGCTTTGCGGGCATCCAGGGAGCTTTGCACCCCAATTAGGATCAAAGTCGGCAGATCTAGCCTGCTGAAAAGGCGACTAATTTGGCTGGGGCGTTGGCACTCTTGTAGACCTGCCACAACTTCTGCCTGGGTTTGCACCAGTCGTTGCGATCGCTCAATGCTGTTCGCACTCAAATGTAAGCTCCTAGCAGCCTCAGCCCGGTATTCTGGAGCTAGATGGGTAAGCAGGACCTCAAGCAGCAGTTCCCAGTGCAATAGGTTAGCACCGAGCCAGGACCCGAAGTACTGGAACCAGCGCTCTGCTAGCCGGAGCTGTTGCCAAAGGGATGAGTCAGGTTCCAGGGTGGGATGAATACACTTCAAAGCGCCTAAATCGGCCAGCCACTTCAAGGCAGGCTCCCAGTAAGGGGCTTGCAGGATATATTTCAATTCATTCTTCAGCCGGGTTTGCAGAGCCGGGGCTTTACCCTTTGTTCTTTGGGGTTGGTCCTGCTGGTCATGAACCCGACTGGCGAACCAGTATTTACCAAAAGGAACCTCGGCTTGTGCCATCGTGTGGCGGATGCGCTGCTCAGTCTGGGGCTCAAGCTGAAATCCCAGGCGTACTGCAAAGCGCACAGCCCGAAAAATTCGCGTCGGGTCCTCAATAAAGCTGTTGGGGTGTAAAACTCGAATCTGTTTTTGTTTAAGGTCCTGCAGGCCGCCAAAGAAATCTAATAACTCCCCTGCTTCGAGGTTATTCAGCTTTCCCACAGTGCTACTCGTCTCTGAAGTTGATTGAAATTGGGTTAGCCGAACGGCCAAAGCGTTGATGGTGAAATCACGGCGGTAAAGGTCTTGGCGAATTGAGCTTGCTTCCACTTCTGGGTTTGCCGCTGGGTAGGGATAAAACTCAGTTCGGGCTGTGGCAACATCGACATTAAATGCACCAACTTTAGACTGTTCAGGCCATTTTAGGGCTGCTGTTTGAAATTTCCCATAAACTTGCAGTTGTGCCTCAGGATAGTATCGCTGTAAGGCTCGCGCCAGTTCGACTCCGGCTCCTTCCGTCGGAGAAAAATCAACTCCATCAACGACCAAATCAAATTCATGAATGGCTATGGAACCCGTTTGGCCTGCCAAGAGTAGGTCTCGAACTGCACCCCCCACGAGGTAAAGTTGCCAACCTCGTGCTTGTGACTGCTGGGCCGCATTCGTAAGAATCTGCTGCAGCTGAAAGCTTAGGCACTTCTGCAGTTGCTCCTGAATCGGGACTTGCATCACGCCTGATCTAACCCCCTGCCGGGGCTGCTTTAGCTGGTGTAACTGGCGCAAAACATCCGTGCGGGTAACAATTCCGACTAACTGGCCTTGCACCAGAACCGGGAGACGGCCAATATCGTAAGTCACCATCAGAGACTCAATCTCGGGGAGCGGTGCGCTTGGGGCGATGATTTTGACCGGATGGGTCATGTAGCCCTTCACAGGGGCATGACCAAAGCCGTGGTGCAGCGCAATGTCTAGATCTCGCCGGGAAATGATTCCCACAAGCTGACCTTCTACGTTCACTACAGGTAAACCGGAGTGACCATAGCGTAATAAAGTTTGTTGGGCCTGATCAATAGTGGTTTCCGGTCGAATCGTCCGCGCAGGGGTAGACATTAATACTTGGGCAGTAGGAGGCTGAGGAATCCGCTCCTTGATCTCGCCTACGAGCTGGTGAAGCATTGCTGGCGCGTCACTCGTTCTCAGTGTGACTGCGGCAGCACGGGGGTGGCCCCCTCCACCCAGAGGCTTAAATAAAGCATTGAGCTCAATCTCAGCTAGATTAGAGCGGCCAATGACTATCAAGCGTTCCTTGCCACCTGATTTCGTTAAGTATCGGTTTGCCAAGAGCAGGCTATCGCTTTCGGTCAGGGCCAGCAAATGGGCAGCCAAGTGCGACAGACCCGGTGTATAGGCCTTCGTAGTCAGCAGGACCCAGGCCACCGAATGCCCATGAACGGTTTCAGTTTGTAGCTGTTCCAAAGCATCAGCCAGTAACTCCTGGAGAGTGTCAGAAAGACCAGGGTCAGCATACTGAGCGATCGCACTCAAGCTAGCCCCCTGGCCCATTAACCAGGTTAAAGCGGCAGCATCCCGGACTGTGGTTTCACCGTAGGTCAAGGACCCGGTATCGACATGAATGCCCAAAGCCATGACGGTTGCTTCCGCAACCGTTAACTGGATCTGCTGGGCCTGAAGCCGCTCGATCACCAGGGTGGTTGTCGCACCCACTGCTTCAATATGAACTTGGGCGGCGGCGATGTCACGATCGCTATCAAGATGATGGTCGTAGACGGTAACTTCAAGCTGAGGCCGATCTAGCCATTGGGCAGCTGCACCCAAGCGATCGCGCTTTTGCGTATCTACCACACTCAGAGAGCGAATTTGTTCCGGGGTGACACAACGACGTTCCAGCAGCGGATACTCGTCGCGATACAGCGCCAAGAACTCCTGCACGGCTGGATGGGTTCCCCCAGTTAAAATAATTCTGGCTCCCGGTTGCAGGCGAGTCAGTCCGACTGCCGCCCCTAAAGTATCAAAATCTGCTGTTGTGTGGCATAGAACTAGATCCATACAGCCTTCCCTTGCTGATCGCGATGCTTGGTTAGTGATTTAGATGTCAGTCACGCTACGCACAGGCTTTTAGCAATCTAGGCAGCGAAAAGGGGGGCAATTTCTGATAGCGTACTACTCAGGGCTGATCTGACATCACCCTTACCCTTTGATTCAAACTATCTGGATTCATACTGCTGGATTAGGAGAAGAAAATGTCAACCTTTTTTCAAATAGCCTTTCAAATAACTTTAGCTGCCCTTGTTGCATTATCCTTTGTGATGATAGTTGGTGTCCCAGTTGCCTATGCCTCCCCACAAAACTGGGTGCAGTCTAAAAGACTGATCCTATTGGGTTCTGGTGTTTGGGTGGCGCTGGTCTTCGCAGTCGGTGCCTTAAGCTACTTCGTTATCTAGGGCAGGGAGGCAGTCAGCCCTCTAGCTTCACGGAGTGCTAGAGCACCATGTCATGGTGAGCATCAACTGTGCTAGACTCACCAAAAATGGCTGGGAAGTGCTTGGCATGACGGTCTTTGAGGGTAGGTTTACTTCAGTAGAGTCCTTTCGGTTTGCAATTGTGATTGGTCGCTTCAACGACTTGATCACAGGCAAACTGCTAGAGGGGTGCCAGGATTGCTTGCAACGCCATGGCATTGACGTTAATCCCCACAGTGCACAGGTGGACTATGTTTGGGTTCCCGGCAGCTTTGAGATACCGCTCATGGCTCGCCGGTTAGCGCTAACGAATCGTTACAGCGCCGTAATTTGTTTGGGTGCTGTAATCCGAGGTCAAACCCCCCATTTTGACTATGTTGCCTCCGAAGTATCTAAGGGTGTTGCCTCTGCAGGCTTTCAAACAGGTGTTCCGGTAGTTTTTGGCGTTCTGACCGTTGATACGATGCAGCAGGCTTTAGAACGGGCAGGCATTAAAAGCAACCACGGCTGGAACTACGCGATGAATGCCTTGGAGATGGCTAGCTTAATGCACCAGATTAATGAAGGGATAGAAACTGAAACGCGTAGCAATGGTGCTGCAAGTTCTGCCCTCCCTGCGGCTCTAAAAAGTGCAACAATGTCTAACCAGGTACTGCAACCGGATGTCAATCCACCCTTATAGCTCAGAAAAGCGTTGACAGACTCCGCTGATTTTGAGAAGCTAGAAATTGTTGCGGGTATAGCTCAGTGGTAGAGCGTCACCTTGCCAAGGTGAATGTCGCGCGTTCGAATCGCGTTACCCGCTTTTCTTAATATTCCTAAGGTTCTTCCTTAACTGTAGGTATTTCTGTGGCTAGGAGAATGGTTCCATCTTTCGTGCCGCCGCCTAGAGGGAGTGTGAGTGCGTTCCGGTCCTGGGCAAATTTTGTACTAGAGAAGCCGTTTTCCGGCGGCTGGTCTGGGAATACTTATTTAGGTAAATATAAATGAGCTAAATCTAGACTGGCTTTCAATTTCACAGCCCTGGCTCCTCAGTTAAGGTTTTAGAGGAAAAATAGTCGTCGTGTTCACCTATGACTGTCCTTGCTGCAATCAAGCTTTACTGCGCCATGTAGGTGGGGGAGAGGTTTACTGGTTTTGTCTCCACTGCTATCAAGAGGTGCCAGCTTTAAATACTCATCTGAGAACTAAGAAACTAAGTTTGCTAGATCGGGTCAAGGTCAGGCTAATTTTAGCGCCACGAATTAGTCCGCTATATACCTGGTGGAAAGTACCCTCTTTGCTTGAACACAGAGATAAAGAGCAGGCTTGCTTTAACTTCCTGCTGCCTAAACATTAAATCGCTTGTATCCTCTTCAATCTCATCGACAGGCCGTTTGTGGATCCTCAGTCATCTCTAAGGTATCTCCCATCTGCTCCCCGTCATGGTAGGCAGCTAGAAGGACTTCGCTCGTTTTCCCCCAGGCAATGGCCCCAGTAGCATCAATGCCAATTGCCCCAAAGTCTCGCTGTCGCTGGTAGGCTTCTGAAAACGAACGCTCAAAGGCAGCCTCTAACGATAGGCCATCGCTCACCCGGATAATAATTCGGGTGGCAAGGCACTCATCAATAATGTCTTCGCCAATGCCCGTACAGCTGACGGCGGCTTCAGCGGTTGCGTAGTTACCCGCAGGCATCGCCGAGTCACTGACGCGGCCAATGCGCTCGAATCCTTTGCCACCCGTGGAGGTGCCAGCAGCCAGGTGTCCCTGCTGATCCAACGCTACAATACCAATCGTGCCCGTTCGCGCACTCGTCTCTACAGCCAGTTCGGGTTCAACCACAACACCAGCCGCAGCATGGGAAAAGTTTCCTCGCCGCTCCTGCAGCCATTCCTGCAAACGACTCTCGATCAGCGGATCATAGATGGGTAGTTGCAGCTCCCGCAGCAGTTCCGCCGCTCCCTGGTCTGAGAGCACCCGGTCGGTAGAGCTTTGTAAGGCTTGAGCCAGGTCAATCGGATGCTGCAGCCGCGAGACGTTGATCACGCCGCTAAAACGCTGGGCCGCTCCATCCATCAAAGCGGCGCTCATGCGGATCTGGCCGTCGGATTGCAGTACAGATCCAGTGCCGGCATTGAAGTGAGGGTCATCTTCTAGTAACTGGCAGCCCAGCACAGCCGCTGCTCTGGCGCTTGCACCTGCTGAGAGTAAGGAGTAAACGGTTTCTAAGACCCGGTACAAGGACTGGCGGATGGTGCCAGCTCCTTTCCCTTTAAGGGAACTACCGGCTCCTCCATGAATAATAAGTTTGGGCTGCACTGGCTTAACCTCAAGCTGCTCTATCAGAATATAGCGGTTTTTACTGGGGTTAGCTGGATGTGACTGTGCTGGGCTGAGATTTTGTCAGCGCTCCCTGTGATCGAATATCGGAGTCCAGGTAACAGCAGCCAACAGCGTCGTGGTAGCCTGGCAGCAACCCCCCTCAGAAAACCTCTAGAGGGGATTAGTCACCACTCTTTTGAAAGCATTCCAGTCATGATTCCAGGCAACGGGTTGGTTCTCGCTAGCGGCGGGCTTTTCTCAGGAATCCTGTCTGGATTTTTGGGCATTGGGGGCGGTACAGTCCTGGTGCCGCTCTTAGTGACGTTGGGCTATAAACCAGTTCAGGCGGTAGCAACGAGTGCATTGGCGATCGCGATTACTGCTACCTCTGGCACAGTGCAGAACTGGCGCATGGGGTATATCAACCCCCAGCAGGTGCTTTACCTAGGGTTGCCGGCACTGGTCACAGCGCAACTGGGTGTGTATTTAGCCAATCGCTTTCCGTCTGGTCTTTTGCTGTTGGCTTTTGGGATTTTGCTCCTGGTTAACATTTACCTGATCGAACTCCGCCAGCAGCTCACGGCAAAGCAGGTAGAAGGTGCAGCAGCTCAAACTTACAATCCCGTCATTTCCCAAATTGCTTCGGGGGGGGCCGCAGGATTACTGGCAGGGTTATTTGGTGTGGGTGGCGGGGTAATTTTGGTCCCACTACAAATTCTCCTCCTGGGAAGACCGATTAAAGATGCGGTACAGACAAGCCTGGGCGTCATTGTAATTACTGCGATCGCGGCTGCCGGGGGCCATGCCTGGAGTGGCAATATCTTGTTTGTCGAAGGCATTCTTCTGGGGACCGGGGGCCTGCTTGGGGCTCAAGTCAGCACTCGATTCTTACCTCGGCTACCAGATGCAATGGTCGGCCTTGCCTTTCGGACCCTATTGGCGCTGCTGGCGATTTACGCATTTTGGCAAGCTTGGCAGCAGCAATAGCATCTAGCCTTGCTAGCAGCGCCTCCAATACTGAAGAAGTCGGGTCAACCATAGAAGGGCAGCGTCTCTGACCAATGGGGGCAATCGCCTTTTTGCCAGCGCTGGTAGGCCAACTCTAGGATGGCTCCGCAGGCAAGTTTTGGATTAGGGTCCTGGTTGCCCTGTACATGTTGATAGGGGGTTGACCAATTCTCTAGTACTTGTTGCCAGTCCTGCACAGGCAAAACTTTGTCTGGGAACACAGGAACTAAATTCTCACGGGTCGGAGTAACCTGATAAATAGCGCCAAAAACCTCACCGGATTGAGCCGGTATATCTACGGCAACATTTCTGTTGGGGGCTATCTCGTCTTCTGCCAATAGCCAAGCTGAAACCGCTAGGGTAGAAATGGCAAAAAGCGGAAGGTTGAATTGTTGAGCTAAGGTGCGGGCAGTCACAACGCCAATTCGAGTGCCCGTAAAACTACCAGGCCCCTTCGCAACGGCAATAAAGGAAAAGTCAGACCAGCTTTGTGGCGGAATAAATTGAGCAAGATGGTGGTGCAGGTGAGTTGAGAGATCGCGTCCTAGTCTCCAAGCTTGGTAGCGGGATGCTCCAGCAAAATTGATCACCCCTAAGCCCAGCTCTGGACCAGTGGTATAAAGACCTAAGGCATAGTTTGGCTTACTGATTCTCCAACAGCCTCCTAAAAGTGCTTATTCCGGCAATTACTCAGTTGGCGAAGACCTGGGGGATAGCTCAAGTCGGAACCAACTCTCCGGGCCGTAGTTTTGCCCACTTGCCCATCTCAGGCTTAAAGCTCTTACAGCCTACGACATCCCACTCCATTTGGATCTCATTCTCAAAAGGGCGAATGTTGACATTAATCGTAGGCTCTGTTGCTTCAAAGCCAGGTGTTTCAGTTAAGTGAGGCTGTTGGTGCTGAGCTTCAACAGCATGATAGGTTGTGCAGCGGTCCACATAGTGGCAGTTGATGCAAATACACACTGGTACTAACCCTCTTGACCTGCAAATTGGTTCTGGACCAAGGCAACTCTTAAAGCCTTATCTTGTCAATTTAGCTTAGATTCAAGGTTGAGTTGGAATTTTGCAAAACTACTTCAATCTCAGCTTGACTTATATTAAGTGGGGAGAGCGAGGGTCAATAGAAAACCCGACTCACCTACGACCAGCCGAGAAAGCATTGAAACGGCTATAAAAGAGGGTAAGCAAGAATAAGAAAGGTTTTAGTAATAGAGCTAAGGCTAGCAATCGACTTGGTAGAAAGCATCTGAAACTCAGTAGACGGCGTAAAGACTAGGTTTAAGTACAGTGGGGCACACGGAATCTAACGCTTGGGGAGAAACTAGCTCTACTGAGGCTGGAGCAATTCTGCCTCAGCAACTAGTCCCGTTGAACCAAGAATCCCTCTGATTAATCAATGGGAATGTCAACCAATTAAAGCCACTCGCTGGTTCACACGCGGTTTGCCGAAGCGTTCCCAGGCATTACCGCCTCTAAGAAATAGCTCCATCAAGCGCAACGGTTCTCCCCCGTCAGCAGCGGGCCAGCCAGAGCTTCCGGGCGCAAAGGCAAGCGTTCCTTCTGGTACTCGAAAACTACCGTCAGAGTAAACAGCATCGCTCACTCCATCTCCTACGCGGATCGCTACCTTGGTCTCGGGTTCGAGATCGACAGTGTGGGCTGGAATCGTGGTTTTGATATTGCCATAGCCATCAACCCAAGCCACGCGGTCTTGAGGTGTATCAGGAATTTGGCCAGGATCTAAGATATCTCCCAGAAGACTGAGGTCATCGCGGGCAATCGCAGCCGCGGCGGGTGGGAATACATCCCGAGACCGGAACTGTGACCCAGCACGAGAAACTTTCACCGTATGCAATACTTTCGCGTGGTCTTTGATGAAGGAGAAGGTGAAGCCGGCATTGACGCCCACCACCTTGATCCCGTTGGGCAGCAGAGCGTAGGTTAAACCCTCACCTTCATTGTCTCGTCGAGCTTCTGGGTTATCCTGGCGAGGAGCACAGTTGTGGTAAATTAATCGCTCTTCAGGACCAGGGTTCAAACCCAGTTGAGCAACCCAGAAACCGGTTGCCAGGGTGCTAAAAGGTGGTACCGAGAGTACGTTAAGCTGCGCTTGCGGCAGGGCCATAAGCAGACGTTGTGCAACCTCCGCAAACGCTGGATCGCCGGTGCCGTAATCTGCGATCAGGCAGATGAACATTACGCCTCCCCCATCAGTGGTCAAAGCAGTCCTATGTTAACTCGGATAGGCTAGTTTGGATTGACATCCTTAGAAGGGAATATCATCTAATTCATCGGAATCGGAATCTGATTCATCGCTGGTATTTATGAGGGACTGTGGTAAATCGTATGACCTACTTTGAGTAGGCTCCAAAGCAGAATCCTTAGATGTTTGAGCCTCTTGAGTAACAATCTCACCATTAAAGAATTGGGCTAGGCTTTTGGCTGCTCTCAGCACTTCATCATCTTCTTGCCAGTTCGGTGTTCGAAAGTCTGAGCCCCCCTCTGGGCTTTTTGTTTCTAAAGCCTGGGGATGACTTTTATCCTGCAGCACTTCTACCACTGCTTCTGGAATTAAGGACACTGTCGCTTGGGAGGCTTGGGTGTCATTTTGCCCCGTAGGGGAAACACTGCTCCAACGCTTACCAAGTTCTGGGGCTGTGGTCGAAGCGGTTAAATCATTACCATTGCCTGAATGAGCAGGACTGCGATGATCACGAGTAGTTGACTGGGCAGGAGGAGCCTCAGCAATAGCAGAAACAACTTGCAAGCTAACTCTGACCTTACGATCAAACAGCTTGATAAAGGTTGTTTCAATGTC
>JAUJON010000072.1 GCA_030447595.1 Thermosynechococcaceae cyanobacterium YX3bin19 | reverse complement strand
TGTACAGCATTGAAGATTTTATTTGTTCATAGGCAAATTGTCGATGAGTTTCTCGAGCGGCTTTCGCAGGCGATCGCCAATCTCAAATTTGGCATGCCCTGGGAAAAAGGCGTCACCATTACCCCGCTGCCGGACCCCAGCAAGCCCCAATACTTTACCGAACTCATTGAAGATGCCCAGCAATTTGGGGCTCAGATTGTCAATGAAGGCGGCGGTACGGTCAACGAAACCTTTTTCTACCCGGCAGTGATGTACCCGGTCACCTCGGAAATGCGGCTGTATCGGGAAGAGCAGTTTGGCCCAGTCATTCCGGTCATTCCCTTCGACGATATTGAAGTGCCGATTCAATACATGGTTGATTCGGACTACGGGCAGCAGGTGAGTATTTTTGGCCGTGATCCCAGCACAATCGCTAAACTGGTTGACCCCCTCGTGAACCAAGTTTGCCGCGTCAATATTAATAGTCAGTGCCAGCGTGGGCCTGACACTTTTCCCTTCACAGGTCGAAAAAACTCCGCTGAAGGTACCCTCTCAGTTACCGATGCGCTGCGGTCATTTTCCATTCGCACCTTAGTTGCTGCTAAGGACACAGATATCAACAAGTCAATGCTGACAAAGATTGTCAGAGAGCATCAATCAAACTTCCTCTCGACAGACTTTATTCTGTAGTAACGTCTGAGTCCACCAGCTGGTCTATTTCCAGAAAATACTGGTTGAAGCTGGGATCAGCTCCGGTTCAATGGATCTCCAGGGTGCCAAACCCAAGCCCGCACTGGCAGCCCTAGGTTCTCAGCTTGCCTGCCAAGAGCCGGTTGAGGTAGAGCAAAATTAAGACTGCCACCCCGACGCTCAGGGCCAGGGCTAACCAAAAACTATCAGCGAGGGGTCGGGGCTGGTCCAGGGCCAAACCCCCGAGGGGAGGACCGATCATGTATCCCACAGCCCAGCAAAGAGAGTTGATCGAAAGGTAAACCCCCCGCAGCGATACGGGTGCTAGATCAGCGACTAAAGAGGAGGCCGCAGGGGTGTAAGCCACTGTGGCGATTGCCAGGACACCCAACCCCAACGCTGCCCAAGCTAGAGCCCCGGATGCGACAACTCCTGTGACCCAAATTAGACAAAATCCCCCCGCCCAAAACAAGGCAGAAAGCACGAGCGCTTGCGGACGACTGACGCGATTCAGCAAGCGAGCCACCGGTAACTGCAGCAGTACTGCTAAAGCAAGGTGCCAGGTTAATAGCGCACTAATAGTAGTGGCAGCAAATCCCTGCGAATCCTGGACAAAGTTTTTCAAGTACAGAGGCATGGTGCTATCGATCTGAGCCAGGTATGTTGTGAATAGCACATTCACCAGGGCATAGATCATCATCCGTCGGTCCCGGAGCGCGATCGCCCAGCCTTTCACCACAGAACGGGTCTGCTGAGTGAACTGATGAGTTTCGCGGATGCCGCGATAAATTACCCCGAAAAAGACCCCAAAGGACATGGCGTCAATGCAGAAAAGTGCCCGGTAAGCTCCGGTCACCTGGATTAGCAGGCCGCCCAAGACCACGCCCAGCCCCAGGCCAACGTTATCGGCCAAGCGCGTCACGGCGTAGGCTTCGTTGCGCTCTTGAGCCTGGGTGAGATCGGCCACCACGGCTTCGGTGGCCGGCCAGTAAAATCCCACCCCTAAGCCCTGGATCAAGTTCCCAGCAGTAAACACGGCAAAGTTATCCGCAGCTGCTAAGACTAGAGACGCGATCGCGCTAATGGCGGCAGAGAGCAACAGCGTTCGCCTGCGCCCCCAAGCTGGAGCGTCGGCTAGGGAGCCACCCAGGATTCGCCCCACAATTCCTGAAAGCGAGGCGCTTCCCAAGCCAATACCGACCGCAGTTGCTGACAACCCCACCTGATTGACAAAAAATATCGGTGCATAAAACAAGGTGAAACCCGTGCCGACTTGAGACAATAGCCGACCCGCAGCGAGAATCCAAACCTGGTAATCTAGTTGGGGTAGCCAGGGACGTCTGGGCAAATGCATTCAATTGAGCTTGCTATTGTGAGGCTGCTACTTCAGCTTAAACTTGATTAACGTAAATGGGGATTTAGAGGTTACTGTGGAGAAATTTCTGCTCGTAACAGATTTAGATAATACGTTGGTGGGTGATGATACAGCCCTGCAACACCTCAGTCAACTATTAAACGACCATCGGCAAACCCACGAACCATTCTTGTCTTTTCCACCGGGAGATCAACGTCTCCTACCAGGTTTTGAAAGCGGAAAAGCAACTGATGGAGCCGGATGCCGTGATCAACTCGGTTGGCACAGAAATTTACCGCAACGGCAGCGACACCCCCTGATGCCAGCTGGGTCCTGAGCAGCTCTCCGCCGAGTTGGGATCGAGACTCTGTTGTGGCAACTGCGGCTCATTTTGCTGACTTGATTCCTCAACCCGATTCCGAACAGCGCCCCTTCAAAGTCAGCTACTTCCTCACCCCAGAGGCTGCCGTGGAAGTGCTGCCTCAACTGGAAGCCGCACTTCGTGAGCAAAACCTGAATATCAAACTAATCTATAGCTCAGATAAGGATCTTGATATTCTGCCTCGCCAGGCGGATAAGGGGAGGCCATGATCTTTTTGCGGCAGAGCCTTGATATGGCTGCTGAGCGCACAGTTGTTTATGGCGACTCCGGCAATGATAAGGCCCTGTTTAATGCGGGTGAGGAACGGGGAATTGTCGTTGGTAATGCTCGTAAAGAACTTTAAGTGGCACTTTGCAAATCCTTCCCCTCATCGATATTTGGCCCAGGCTCACTGTGCAGGCGGCATTCTCGAGGCTAAACCACTGGCTTTCTTTAACTAAATGATTGCCTACCTGAAAGGAACAGTCGCTGGGTTATTTAAGGATAGTGGCAGCCGCACAGTTTCTCCTCCCTAGAAGTTAACGCGATCGGCTATAGCCTGCAAATTCCGTCGCGCCTGGTGCAGCAGCTGCCCTCAGAGGGAGAAACCGCTCAAGTCTTTACCCACCTGCAGGTGCGGGAGGATCAAATGGTCTTGTTTGGCTTTGGAACTGCAGCAGAGCGAGATCTCTTCCGCCAGTTGATCAGCGTCAGCGGCATTGGGCCTCAACTTGCTTTGGCATTGTTGGGGATACCCTGGAGCTTGCAGACTTGGTGCAGGCCATCGTCGTCAGCAATACGCGCTTACTAGCTAAAACGCCTGGGGTTGGCGGTAAAACTGCAGAACGAATTGCCCTAGAACTGAAAACAAAACTGGCCGAGTGGCGGCAGCAGCACAGGTTGCTCAGCGCTCCTGGCGCGGGGCCTGTCCCAGAAATTCAAGAAGATGTCGAAATGACACTGCTGGCCTTGGGGTACACCAATAGTGAGGTGATGCAAACTCTGCAAGTGGCAGGACAAAATACTACGCTCTCGAAGAATAGTGATGCAGAAGCCTGGATTCGCGCAGCGTCACCTGGTTAAGTCAATAAGCTCTCTCATTCCCCATGCCCCTCTATTTGTCCTAACTGCTCAGCAAACTGGAAAAAGAGCTAAACAAAAAGATGTCTTGGGACATCCTTTTTTTTATGTGGAAGCAAAATTCGATTCGGCGATTTATAGCTGAGGTACGTAGCTTTCCTTCTCAGGAACTACCGTGTATTCCGCAACAATCTGCCGGAACTCCTCCCCATCAATCGTTTCTTTCTCAATCAAGAGGTCTACTAGCCGATCAATTACAGCCCGGTTCTCCCGAACGAGTCGAATTGACTCCTCATAGCTGTGCTGGATCAGCTCGCGTACCTGGGCATCAATCCGGGCGAAATTTCCTCCGGTATTCAGAGCGCGACATTAAGTCGCGTCCTAAAAAGACTTCGCCCTGTTGACTTTCTAAAGAAAGAGGGTCCTGAATCAGACATACCAATCGGGTTACCATCTGCCGGGCCATCCCCGTGACCTGCTGCGGGTCATTGCCCACACCTGTGATTTCCATCCCCAAAGATTACGTATTCCACGCTGCTCGACCTGCTAAGGCACCGGCCATCCGATCCATGATTTGAGAGCGCGAAATCAAGCTCTGGTCGTCTGCCGGGTAAACCGGTCAGGCCTCATGCCTGCGAAGAGGATTAGGGTAACTTTCTGTACCGGATCGTGGTTTTCAGAAAGAGTCCCAGCCAGAGGCATGACCGACTTCGTGATAGCCAATCAGACGCTTGCTCTTACTGTCAGCAGAGGTCATTCATCCCAGCTACCGCCCGGTCAACGGCATCATCGATTTCCAGCATCGTGATCGCATCTTTGCGCCAGCGGGCATCAGGAATTGCCGCTTCATTCAGCAAGTTTGCCAAGTCTGCACCCGTAAAACCAGGGAGTACGACGGCGATCACATCCAGAGCAACTTCCGGTGCTAACTTCTTGTTGCGAGCGTGAACATTTAAGATTTCCAGACGACCCTTGATGTCAGGGGCGTCTACACCAATTTTGGCGATCAAAACGGCCCGGGCGCAGTAGAGCCGAGTCGAGGACATCGGGACGGTTAGTTGCCGCAATGATGATAATGCCCGTGTTGCCCTCAAACCCATCATCTCTGTGAGCAACTGGTTTAGTCTGCTCTCGCTCGTCGTTGCCCCACCAATACCCGCTCCGCGCTGTCGTCCTACGGCATCAATCTCGTCAATGAAGACGATGCAAGGGGCGTTGTCCTTCGCTTTCTTGAACAGGTCCCGCACTCGCGAGGCCCCGACACCAACAAACATCTCGACAAACTCTGAACCAGAAATACTGAAGAAGGAGGACCCTGCTTCCCCGGCGTCGCTTTGGCTAGGAGGGTCTTCCCGGTGCCGGAGGTCCAATCAGCAGCACCCCCTTAGGGATGCGAGCCCCCACTGCTGTAAAGCGCTCCGGCTTCTTCAAGAAGGTGACGACTTCCTGAAGTTCTTCCTTGGCTTCTTCAATCCAGCCACGTCATCAAACATGACCCCGGTTTTTGGCTTCCATTTGGAACCGTGCCTTGGACTGCAAAGTTCAGAGCTTGCCCTGGACCCCCTGGTACATTGTTGGAGCGGCGGAACAGAAAGAACAATCCAGCAATTAAGAGGAAAAATTAGGTTACTGACAAGCCCCAGAAGACCCCATCATTTCGTGCTGGATGAACATCTAAATCAACACCTTTTTCTCTCAGCTTCGTAATCAGGTCTGGCGAAGAACCCGGTAGATCGACGCGAATATGCTGTATTCTGCCCTCTAACTGCGGGTCTGTGGCTTCAACGATTGCTGTCCTACCACCATCAAACAGGTCAGCTCTCTCAACTCTACCTTCATCCAGATACTCTAAGTGACCATAGTTCACCCGAGTACTAGCTTGTATTTCTAGATAAGTTTAGCAGGAGCTGTTGAGAATGCGCCCTGCAGAAAAAACCAATCACTACAGCAGGTAACGCCCACAGCAGGATCGTTTTCCAGGAAGATTTCATAAGCTAATGGCCTCTCAGTTTAGACACAAATCAACAAGTAAGATGGTGCGGCAGCGATTCAAAAAGACAGTTATTTTTAGACTAGTCTCGCAGCAATGATGATCAAGCTGTCGGTTGCCTAGCGACCTGACAGATGAGTCGTCAAAGCCGCAGCAGGGTAAATCTTAACTCGCGTAACTTAATTCTCGGACTTTCAACAACCAGGCTAATGGGTGGTGTAGAAGACAGAGGCACTCCAACTATTGAGGTCAACTTAGTGCTGCCTGCAGGCAGGACCGATCTAGTCGTGTTGGTTTAAGGCAGCCAGGATTGGATCAAGTCAGGACCATTCATCTCGCCCATGAAAGCGGCCCGCAATAGCGTCGCAGCACCAGACCTTTCTTTGAAAACTGTTCTTGACCACCTGGTTGATCATTTTCTGAGCCTGTTCAGCGGTTAGAGATTGGTGGTCGAGAGTGGTCAAAATCGCTTGCAGCGCATCAGTCGCACTAGGTTGCTGCAACTGCGTCATCGCTTCTTGGTCTAACTCCACGGTTGGCACGAAGCAGAAGTGGCTCATTGCTTCTGCATCATCAAGCCGAACTAGGCTAGGGCCAAAAGCAAAACTGTGAGTTGCTCCAGCCAAGGGCGGTCACCCATTGGCTCAAATTCGTACCTACGATTTGCCAGAAGAGGTAAGCAGCTCTATCAGTTTGTCTACCGGTAGCTCATGAAGATATTGGCTGTTCAACCAATCCAACTTGGCCCAGTCCAAACTTCACTCGGCTTTATTGACCGCTCCGGCCAAATTTATAGCTGCTTCTGCTAAATTAAAACGCTCTTTTCCGACTCTGGGGGTGACAACCGAGTAGCGTCATGTAGTTCACTAGAAACTTCAGGGATATAACCCATCTTCGAGAGTCTGCAATAGCAGTTACCCCGTCTCGTTTAGAGAGTTTGCGTCCCTCACTGGTTCAAAATCAAAGGAGTATGGGCAAGTTCCGGTACAGCAGCAGGAATGCTTCATAAAGCGGAATCTGCTTAGCAGTATTGGCGATGTGGTCTTCACCTCGAACAACGTGGGTAATTTTCATGTCAATGTCATCCACAACCGCTAGATTGTAAGGGCTGACCCACGCATGATGCTCGGCGGCACGAGCGATCACCATGTCCCCGCCCAAATCGCTGGCCTGCCAAGTGACCCCGGACTAAATCATTCCAAGTAATTTCTCGCGAGTCATCAATTTTGAAACGAATGACCGCAGAGCGACCTGCTGCTTCAAAGTCGAACTGCTGCTCAGGGGTGAGATTGCGGTGACGGTTATCGTAGCGAGGTACCTCCCCCCTAGCTTTTTGGGCCGTCCGCAGCTCTTCGGGCTCTGTTTCACTGGTATGTGGCGGTAAGCTAACCCTCGATCTATAAAGCGTTTGAATTGCCTGACGATAGAGGTCAGGGCGCTTGGATTGAAAAATCGGTCCTTCGTCCCAGGTCAAACCTAACCATTTGAGACCGTCGAGAATGTTTTGAGTATATTCAGGTCGCGATCGCTCTGAATCCGTATCTTCAATTCGTAATATGAACTGACCACCGTGATGACGCGCAAATAGCCAGTTGAAAACTGCCGTTCTGGCGGTGCCAATATGTAAGTTTCCGGTAGGGCTTGGAATAATACGAACTCTAACAGTCACAAAGTTTCTCTTGAATCTCTTTCTTTATATTGTGACAGCTATGGCAGAGCTTGAATGACCTTCCTGATTTTGGTATCGCCACTGAAGAATGAACTGCTTGTAAATACTTGCGGACCCTATTGCTGAATACTTTTTCAATTCTCAATAGTGAATACTTATATTTTTCAATGTGCATGTAAAAACAAGCTGGAAATACGGAGTTAGCTTTCAAACCTCCACTCCACTTTCAGTGCATGAGGGAAGTAGGTTGTCGTTGTCTGCAAAACATACCCTTATTCCTGCACCATTTGTCACTTATCTCTGTACTTGCTAGTGGCTAATGGTGCATGTACGACTGTGCTATCTAGCTTGCTTCAGAAGCAGAGCATATGAACGTGATCTTTGCTGAAACCTTTGAGAATGGCTCTACGAGTCATCCTCTTGCTCTTTCCAGCTTGTCACAAGGTCAGAACATGCAATTTGAAGAAAAAGTAAATATTCTCATGGTCGATGATTATCCAGAAAATCTGCTGGCGTTGGCAGGCATCCTGGATAGTCTGGGGGAGAATCTGGTCAAAGCTTATTCTGGGGAGGAAGCCCTGAAATGCCTTTTAGATCAAGACTTTGCGGTGATTTTGCTGGATGTCCAGATGCCCGACCTGGATGGGTTTGAGACAGCAGCATTGATCCGGAGACGTCCGAAATCGCGCTATACCCCGATTATTTTCCTGACCGCGTTCAGCAGAAGTGATGCCTCCATATTCAGAGGCTATTCCCTGGGTGCCGTAGATTACCTGCTGAAGCCAGTGGAGCCGGAAGTCTTGCTCTCCAAGGTGATGGTCTTTGTCAATTTGTTCAAGAAGAGCAGGTCGGTGCAACAGCAAGCAGCTGAACTTGCCGCCGTTAACGCTGAATTCAATGAAAATAAAGCCTGCTTCCAGGCGTTTATGGATAATACGCCGACTGTTGCCTTCTTAAAGACAGCAGCAGGACGTTACGTGTACGTCAATCGGCTCTTCGAGCAAATTTTTAATCGGAAGTTAGCTGAGATCCAAGGAAAAACTGATTTTGACCTCTGGCCGTACGAGTATGCCAAGCAACTGCGCGACAATGACTGCTTGGTGCTTCACAGCGGTGTATCTAGAGAGTTACTAGAACAAGTCCCCACTCCTGAGGGCCAGTTGCTGCATTGGCTCGTCTTCAAGTTCATGGTTAACAGCGGTCAGCCGTATATTGGCGGCGTTGCCATCAACATCACTGAGCGGCTCCAGGCTGAGGAGGCACTTCGTCTCCGCGATCGTGCCATTGCTGCAGCCAGTGATGCCATTTTGATCACAGGTTCGCTTGAAGAGAACAATCCAATTATTTATGCCAATCCAGCGTTTGAATGGATGACTGGCTATACGGCTACGGAAGTTCTAGGCCGCAACTGTTTCTTTCTCCAAGGACCGGATACTGACCCAGATGTGGTTGCCCAGATTCACACTAGCCTTCAGGCAAAGCAAGGTTGCCAAGTAACGCTACTGAACTACCGCAAAGATGGCACCCCCTTCTGGAATGAACTCACTCTGACGCCAACACCAGATACGAATGAAAATGGGCTCAACTTCATTGTTGTCTCGCGGGATGTTACAGAGCGCAAGGCCAACGAGGAAGCCATGCAAGCCCTCACCCACAAACTAGCGCAAAGTAACCAAGAGCTGTCGGACTTTGCCCGCGTTGCCAGCCATGACCTGCAGGAACCCCTACGCAAGATCCAGGCGTTTAGCGATCGCTTGGGTGCCAAGGGTTTAGTGCAGCCGGAGGGGCAACCTTACCTGGAGCGGATGCAGGACGCAGCCAAGCGGATGAGTCGCTTGATTCAAGACTTACTAGCCCTCTCGCGGGTGGCAACTAAAGTGCAACCGTTTGTTCCGGTTAACTTAACCGAGCTAGTGCAAGAGGTAATTTCGGACTTGGAGATTCGCATTGAGGAAGTGGGTGCCAAGGTCGAACTGGGTTTCCTGCCGTCCTGTCATGCTGATCGCCTGCAAATGCGGCAGTTGTTTCAGAACTTGATCGGCAATGCCTTGAAGTTTCAGCGACCAGGGATACCCCCTGTCGTGAGGGTTGGGGGAGAATGTACTCCTCAGGATTGCCAATTCGTGGTAGCGGACAACGGCATTGGCTTTGATGAGAAATATAAAGAGCGGATCTTCAACGTATTTGAGCGCCTGCACGGACAGAGTGAGTATCAGGGAACCGGCGTAGGACTGGCAATCTGCCGCAAAATTGTCGAACGGCACGGCGGCACCATTGTCGCTGAGAGTACACCGGGCCAAGGTTCTACCTTTAGAATTATGCTGCCGAATAGAAAAAACAGCCCCTAGCTAGCTACCGTAGGGGCTGTCAAAAATTTTGTGTACGTAAGAACTGTCATTCTGGGATGCGTCTGCATCAATGAAGCTGAGAATTCGTTGATGCGTACCTAGAAACAACAGTACAATCAGGAGTAGTTTAAAAAACTTTACAAAATTACGGTGACAACTCAGCAACTACCCGCCAGCGCCTTAGAAAAGCTGACCTGGAACTGGCGAGGTTATAAAATCCAGTACACTGTCTTGGGAACTGGGCGCCCCCTAGTCTTAGTTCACGGCTTTGGTGCTTCCATTGGCCACTGGCGCAAGAATATTCCAGTTTTAGCAGCAGAAAAATATTGTGTGTTCGCTATTGACCTATTGGGCTTTGGCGGTTCAGAGAAGCCTGAATTGGATTACACCTTAGAGTTGTGGGCAGAACTGCTTCAGGATTTCTGGGTAGCCCATATTCAACAACCTACTGTGTTTGTCGGCAATTCCATCGGTGCTTTACTCAGTTTGATGGTTGTGGCCGACTATCCAGAAATTGCCGCCGGCGGTGTTCTCTTAAACTGTGCCGGGGGGCTGAATCACCGTCCGAATGAACTCAGCTTGCCACTGCGAACCGTGATGGCAACCTTTACCCGCTTAATTCGCTCCAAGACACTGGGAGCCTTTTTGTTTAACCGCATTCGCAAAAAACCGCGCCTACGGCAGACACTGCGCCAGGTTTACTGTGATCCGGCTGCTGTTACGGACGAGCTAGTGGACTTAATCCATGAGCCGAGTTGCGATCGCGGGGCGCAACAGGTGTTCGCCTCTATTCTGGTTGCGCCGCCTGGTCCTGCCCCGGAGGAAATTCTCCCGAAAGTCAAGCGTCCGCTGCTGGTGCTATGGGGCGAAAAGGACCCCTGGACGCCCATTTCTGCGGGACAGATCTTCCAAGAGTATGGCAACTCGGTAGAGGGAGTTCCATCGGTTCAGTTCATTTCAATTCCTAATACTGGGCACTGCCCCCACGATGAGCGGCCAGAGGTGGTAAATCCTCTGATCCTAGAGTGGTTAGCTAAACTTGAAGGTGGGATGAGCTAAGGATAAAAATCTATGGCAGTTGAAGATTTGCGGAACAACGGCATGATGGCACACCTGCTTGATGCCTTAGATGCTGGGCAGGATATTGGTCATTACGGCAGGCTAGTGTTCGCTATGGTCGCCCGTCACTTTCTGAATGAGGAAGAATTAATCAGCTATCTCCAAAAGGACTCAGACTTTAGTCGAGAGGAAGCCCACAGGCTATATCAGCAAGTGCAAGGTAAGGACTACAATCCCCGGCGAGAAGGTCTTGCAGTACCAGCAGCAGCAAGAATTCCCGATTTGCCCGAACCCTGATGATCCGGATGCCTGTAATGTCTATAAGGACTTACAGTTTCCTGACCATGTCTACGAGCATATATCCGAGTACTACGAACAAAAGTCCCAGAGCTAAGGGCTGCGGCCAGGGTGCCGCACTATGTTTCCTGAATTCTTACCCGCTGCTGTTAGGCATTTGCAATCCCAGAGTGCGATCGCTTTAGCCCAGAACATCCAGCGTCGGGAAATAGCTACACCTTTAAGAGCGCAAAGATTGCAACTGCCTATATAAAGCAAGGTACCGGCGGTACTCCCATCTTGCTCCTGCATGGCTTTGACAGTTCCCTGCTGGAGTACCGCGATCTAATACCGCTGTTGGCAGAGAACGAGACATGGGCAGTTGACCTATTGGGTTTTGGTTTCACAGAGCGACCAGCAAGATTACCCTATAGCCCTGATACCCTCAGAACTCACCTTTACTGCTTTTGGCAAACTCTGATTGCTCGACCCGTAATTGTGATCGGGGCTTCCATGGGGAGGTGCAGCGGCGATCGACTTTACGCTGAATTATCCTCAAGCGGTGCAAAAGCTAGTTTTGCTTAACAGTGTTGGCTACACAGGCAGCTTTCCCCTAGGTCCGTATCTATTTCCACCCCTAGATGCCTTGGCTGTGGAATGGTGGCGTCAGCGCAAGCTGCAGCCATTGCTCTTGGCTACAGCTTTAGGCTACTGGAATCCTGCCGAAGTTGAGGCCCTGCGGTGTGCGAATTTACACCTAGAAATGCCAGGTTGGCAAGAAGCGTTCGCTATTTTTACTAAAAGCGGGGGTTACAGTCATTTATCTGGCAAAATAAGGCAGATTGATAAACCCACACTGATTCTCTGGGGAGAGTTAGACGACGTATTGGGTACTGATAATGCAAGAAAATTTCAGCAAGATATTGTAAATAGTCAACTTATTTGGCTGGAAAACTGTGGACATGTTCCCCAAATTGAGCAGCCTCAAATTTTAGCTCAGCATATTCTCAAATTTGCCTGTGAAACTGACAAGTAGAATTCAAAGCACTACCCTAACTTCTCCCTGGCAGTACCCAACCTGTGCAGAGGGCAGAACGAACAACTGCTGGACACTACCTTAGACTTCTGCGCCCCCTCTGTAGTATCCATGACAGTCTAGAAGTTAGGGATAAAGCAATGCTACTTCTAAATCTAGTCAAACTCTTTTGGATACCGTGGAGGAGTCGTTGCAATGTCTGAAGAGGAACTCAGGAGCCGAATTCAAGAATTAGAGGCGAAAAATCGGGAGCTAACGTCAACGGTTATGCATATGAGTGCCGACAAAAGCCGCTTACGCAACCAAGTGAGTGAATTAGAGCAGGAAGTTAGGCAGTTGCAGCTTCAGCTTCAAAAGCAGGAAAAGTCTACCCAGCCCTAAAACGCTCAGAGTTCAGCCAGGGAGGTTTACTCATTCCTCACATTCCCACGAAAGGCTGCTCCTACTAGCCTCCAGAATGCTAATAGAACTGCTGACCCTAAAAGAAAAAGCATCAACCCAGCCAGAGCTGAAAAGGGTGCTATTAGAGTCAAAACTAAAAAAAGCAATAACACTACTGTAACCAGTGAGGAGTTCATTAGCACCTTTTCCTAATTTGCTGTCGATATTCTTCTAGCCTAGATTTTCCAGTTGTAGTTGACCTCTAACGCTGGCAGGATTGATCGCTTCGGTGCTAATTTTCCCCGTTGAAATCCTATAAAACACTTCACGAATCTAGTCCTATATACATCGTAAGTAAGCTACAATTGATATAGATTGAGCGGTACTAAACTAACGCAAATAATCTTTAGTTCAAGCCGCTTAGTACTCACGAAGTAGGAATTTTAGGACACCTGTGGAATTGCTTAAACACCAGCCACCCTTGTCTCCTCAAAGCCAGGGCCAGGTTGAACATGAGATTGCTGGCCTGCTGGAAGACACAAACCTAGATAACTATATTTCTGACCTAGAGGATCTGGCTTATCAGGTTTATCGCTATAGCGATCTGCGCGATCGCGATGAGGGCAGCGATTTAGAAGGTACGCCCTCAGAGCTACCTGCTTTACTCCAACGGATTACGAACAAGGTAAAAAACTTAGCGATTCTCTACACTGACTGCCTGAGCGAGGCGTTCAACCAATTTATTGAAACCCAGCGAGAGGTTAAAGCACAACTTAACCAGTATCCTGAAGAAATTGCTGGCCTACAGCATCAGATCTTGAAGGCTGACCAGCAAATCCGGCAGTTGAGCGAAAGCGTAGCTATTTTTACTGTAGCCATCGATCGCCAGATTGCCTTTGACTCTTCTCTGAAGAACGATGCCCAGCGCAAGGCACTGCGCGCTGCACTGATGGAGTCTGACCACAACTTCAGCATGGCCTCCACTGCTTTGAAGGCAGCTCAAGATCATCGTGAAGAGTTACTGATTAAGCTGCAGTTCCTCCGTAATCGCTTTTCTGTGCTGAAGCTACATATGCGTGAGACGATTGTGCGTCAAGAACTCGCTGCAATTGATGCTGCATAAACTGATATTTACTACTTACCTATGCAACAATGTAGGCCGTAAAAACGAAGTAACATTATGACCGCCAAAGCTCAGCAACCTGCACCGCAGTCAGAGCTACAAAAGGTTTTGCTTCATCGCCAACAGCAACTCGGTTGGACTAACTATCGGCTAGCTGTAGAGTACGGAAAGCTTTTTCACCCTGACCTACCTGCCCGGGCCCTAGCAACCAAGTACCAAACGACGGTCAACCAGGTTTTAGATAATCCTGATACTTGCTACTTTGTAACGGTTCAGAACCTATTAAAAGCGATGCAAGGTAGTCTCTATGCTCAGTTTACAAATATCCAGGAAGTAAGACTGAGTTAGAGATGGGCTAGACGATGTTGGAGTTGCCCTGAATCAAAGCTACCTAAGAATAGGCTAGCAATGTCGCTACTACTTCAAAGTCTTCGCATCAATTAGAACTGGAACCAGCATAGGTGAATG
>JAUJON010000071.1 GCA_030447595.1 Thermosynechococcaceae cyanobacterium YX3bin19 | reverse complement strand
AAGACGACCAGAAATGCGAGCTTCTAGCCAGTTCGACAAATGGTTCATTCTCGCCAAAGAGGGGTGGCACGAGGATGCCGAAACAGGTTGTATCTATGCCCTTGAGGTTGCGAAGGAAGAAGCCGCTGATAGGAGCTATCAGCATGAAGCCATACAGGATAATCTTGAGGACAAACTGCCACCAGACGGGAGTAACTTTGGGTAAGCGCCTGGAATATTTAGGTCCAATTACCCGCAAAAGTAAGAAAACTCTGGCAATCAGCAGGAGCATGGCCAGCGTCCCCAAGGATTGATGGAGGAAAGGAATCACCCATGCCAAGATTGGGTTTTGAGGAAGACGAGGTACAAAAACGCCAGTTACGTATAGCAGGAGAAAGCAAGCCGCCATCACCCAATGCATAAACATCAGATGCTTAAAGGCGGCATTTTTGCGCTCAGGTTTAACGGCTGTGGTTTTACATTTCGATTTGACAACGGTTGGTGCTAAGCGCATGGATGCCTCCTTAGGGGTCGTCTTTCACCCTGCAAGAGAGGCTTTAAAAAACTATGAATCAGGGACAAAAATCTAACTAAGCCTGAGAATCTTATCAAATGAAGGTTTCAGCACTTTACTAGTCCACTAGGTGGGTGCTGTGGATAGATTCATAGGTTTTTAACAACTGTGTTGCAAGCTCAGAGATAATATTCCGGAGGCTTCAACTGATGTCAGGTTTTCAATAGTACAGGTTTATTGGTGGGTGCTTCGTGCTGTCCATCGCTGCGTCGCCGATGCCCCAACATCCCGGTCGAGGCCGGGTGCAGAGTTTAACGCTCCTGATCTATTCCAACAATTGACAACTACAGCAGTTCTGACGACGGTACATCACAGTTAAACCCTAATCACAAGCTACTGCTGTCAGGAACGTAGATAGGGTAATCGATGCGAGGAAAAATTACGGTATGCCTGCTACTACAACTGTTCTGATTGTCGAGGATGATGTCAGCCTGCGCGAGACTGTGCAGCTCTACATTGAACGAGAGGGATTGCACTGTTTAATAGCAGGGAATGGTGCCGCAGGTACGGCGCAAGTCCAGTGCTTTCGTCCTGATCTAGTGGTGCTGGACCTGATGCTGCCTGACATTAGCGGGTTTGAAGTTTGCCGCGAGGTGCGAGCTCTGGGATACTTTGTCCCTATTCTGATGCTAACGGCACGGGCAGACGAAGGCGATCGCGTTCAAGGGTTAGCAGTCGGGGCGGATGATTATCTAACGAAACCCTTTAGTGCTAAGGAACTGGTGGCGCGGGTAAAAGCTCTGCTACGTCGAGCGTACGGTCCAGGCTATCGTGATGTCAGACAAGCGCACGGCATTATCATTGATCGCGACCAGCACCAAGCTTTCCTCAACGGGGAGCTGCTGGACTTACGGGGTAAAGAATTCGATTTGCTGGCACAATTGGCAGACCGTCCTGGACGTGCTTACACCCGTGAACAGCTGCTAGAGCAGGTCTGGGGCTGTGATTTTGCAGGTGATACGCGGGTCGTAGATGTCTACATTCGCAAACTTCGGGAAAAAATTGAATTAGATCCATCCCACCCGGAGTACATCCAGACGTTATGGGGGGTCGGCTATCGCTTCAAGGGTGCCAGCGCATGAGGCTATGGCAGAGCGTCTCAACTCGGCTAATGCTGACTCTGTTCACTGTTACCCTGGGCAGTGTAGCGGGGCTGTCTCTAATTCTTGACTCTGCCCTGCAGCAGTTTTTTGTCAAAGACGCTCAGGCGAATTTACAGCAGCAGGCTAATGCGCTAGCAACGCAAACTCGTTCTCAATGGCATAATCCTAAAGTTGTTCGCCAACTGGCAGAGCTGACTAGCCAACAGGCAAGGGTGCAGGTGATGATTTTTAATTCCCCTACTACTGCCCGGTTAATTAGTCAGGGTGTAGAGCATGCTAATCCAGTTCAATTACCCCGTGAGCTAATTCCCCAAACCCTGATGGGAGAGCCGCAAGTAGGAAAGTTTTGGGTCACAACTGACCCCAACTATCCCTGGTGGCTCTACAGTACCGCTCCAATTCGCCATCCGGATACTGCTCAAGTGATGGGAGCTGTTTATGTGGCCATGCCGCTCAGGCGTCCGAGGCAATTTGCCCTACAGGTGAAGGGACTCGTGATGGGGATGGCAATTGCCGCCGCCACGAGTGCGGCTGCTGCCGGTCTGCTACTATCCCGTACCTTGACCCAGCCCCTCAAAGTACTCCATCAACAAGCTCAAAGCCTAGAAACCGGAGACTACAGCGCTCGCTCTGCCTTGCGAGGGCAAGACGAATTAGCTCAATTAAGCCATCTGCTAGACCAGATGGCAGCAAAACTGGTGGCAACTCTGAGCGCGCTTCAGGCTCAGGAAACAGCTCGTCGGGAATTGGTCGCCAATGTTTCTCACGATCTGCGTGCCCCTTTGGCAGCCCTGCGAGTGGAGTTAGAGGCAGTTCTCGACGGGGTGGTTAGCGGCGAAAAGGCGCAGCTTTATCTGCAACGGGCCTGTCGTGAGACAGACTATCTGACCCGCTTGGTAGAGCAACTGCTGCTATTAGCGAAAGCAGATGCCGGACAGCTCCAGGTACAGCCCCAAGCGGTTTCTGCGGTGGCGATCGCCCAAGAGTGCCTTTTCCGCATGCAGCCCCCTGCTGCACGAGCAGGGCTGGACCTGGAACTATGTGTTGCTTCTCCCACCGCTACCGTCCGGGTTGACCCAGAGTTAACTGGGCAAATAGTCTTAAACCTGTTGGACAACGCTATCAGGTATGCTCCTGATGGCAAGATCATTTACCTAACAGTCTTACCTCCTATGGCGAAGGGCCAGCAACATTACGTTCCCCTCCAAGTAAAGGACCAGGGGAAAGGAATGGATGCAGGCATAATTCGACGAGCAACCGAACGGTTCTATCGAGGTAGCGATGCTCGGCCCAGAGGGGGACTGGGGCTAGGGCTGGCGTCCGCTCAGCACATCTGTCAACTCAAGGGGGAGCAGTCTGCAAATTGAGAGCGAATTAGGCCAAGGAACTGTTGTTACCCTCTTTCTGCCAGTTATTGCCTAATGTTCAGCTTCATCATCGGCAGCACGACCTGTGGGTCCTATGAAGACACGAAAGTTAAAACGAGGAGCAGCCGCTGCTGCCCTCAATCACTGCGCCAAAATGACGCTAGATGAGACTGAAGTCGCTCGCAGTGTAGTTGTTCAAACTCTCTAAGCCAGCAGCTTCAGCTTGATTCGTTAGATTCGCCAGAACGCTGATGTCACCCCGTCAGCAAGGTTTTGGAGAATTTTCGCCGGTTGATTCCTAGGGTTGTGTTGAAGTAGATAAACCCCCTCTTCTGCGGTGATAGCAGGATTGTCAGCAATAGCCAGGGCAGCTGTTGCCGCATTCGCGAATGGATTAAGTTGAACAATGAAGTTTCCATTCGCAGCAATTTCAGAGGCGACCCTTTTGAAAGGTGAGGTTTGTGATGCCAAGATCCCTAGCATTGAAGACAAACTGGTCTTTGCCAATTTCGTAGTCTGTAATCACATCTGGACTATTCCAGAGCTTCGATACCAGTCGTTTCTACAGGCAGTGGTGTCCCACCGAAAGACATTACCAGAGAATAGAAAGGAATCTGCTCCATGCCCTCCAGTTAACGTGTCGTTTCCTTCACTGCCTGAGAGGATGTCCTTGCCTTTTGTCACCCAAGAGTACGTCATTACCCACCCCTCCATCCAGAATGTCCTTCCCGTTGCCCCCCTTCAGTTGATCACTACCTTCTTCACCCAGAAAAATCGCTGCCTGCCCGAAAAACTAAACCACTCTGCACTTTCAAGTGCAGAGGTTTTGAACGAGACTGAAAGTCGCAGAAAGTTGTCGTTGTCTGCATTGGACGGATGGCGATGATGCTCCAGATATTCCTGCACCATTTGCTCACCTTATGCTTCCAGAATGCTCCATAGCCAATCGCCCGAAAATGCTTGCCCCCAGTCTCGTTTCTGCAGCTCTATGGATATTCCTGTTGCAGCCGCCTCGAAGTGCGGCCTTTGAGCCGTTGAACAATCTCACTAATAGATTGGGACGGAGGATACTCAATGAGCATATGAACGTGATCTTTGCTGACAGAACCTTTGAGAATGCGCATATCCTCAGCATCACAGATTTGGATCCAGCAGTTCTCGACATCGCTTTGATCACCCTTGAGCACGTGATAGCCACCTAGACAATATGTACTGTCAAGCGAGTGAGCGTGTGATTCCCTCGTCGATTCTCAATCTTTTTGAGTTTAGCTCTGGAGTAGAGTTGGGTAGCAACTAAAGTCTCGTGTTGTTGCTGGCAGTAAATCGTTATTCTGGCCACCAAGATCTTTCCCTGCGATCTGTCATCACCAGCGCCACCTAAAATCCATCATTGCCAATCGCTCCACGCAGTGGTTGCTGGCATCACCAGCAGCATCTGTCTCCGCTGGCCACGGCACGTAGGTTGTCCTAGTTTTTCCATATTTACCTCCTGAGTTGTTCTCAAAATCTGCAAAAGTTGATAGGTCGATGGTTTAGCCTTGAGGGCTAGAACAAGCTTGCGAGAAAGACTTTAAAAATCTGTAAAAGAAGAGTGTAGATATGATCTGACGCTGCTTCACTTTCTACTGGCGATAGATTCGCAGGAGAAGTCATTGTCAGGCAGGTTGCCGGTAAACTTGCCGGAGCGATCAACGTCCTCAATATCTATAGCTACGATGAGCAAAGCTCGGCCAGAAGCCATCGCTGGGATGGTATCAACAGCCATGAGCTGGGTGCGTCAGCCGTACCAGCACCAGGGCTAGGCTCTCAGAGCAATTATTCTGGCCCTACGCTACCTTTTAGGAGTTAGGCGAAAAGGTGACGATCCGCCTCTATACCCTGTTGAAGCCTGCTCCCTCTCACAAATAAAATTTGAAGACAAAGCAACTTTCAGAGAAGCGCTTCAGAAAGCACCGAGCAAGACTTTGGAGTAGACATTTGTTAAGTCAATTACAGCCAAGGCTGGCACTGGAGTGGCTTGATGATACTTCTTGCGGCCTTGCCCGATTATGGGGGTTGCATCAAAGGACACGAACCCAATGGCACAGGTTAATTAGACAATGAGTAAGGCTATCTTAGTCACTCGCTTCCTACGTCGTCTTGCCCTGCTGGGTGCACCGTTGCTCCTGACTGTCGTGCTGCTCAAACACCCACCCAATCCTCGTGTTGCCGTAGACTGGTGGCTGACGCTGCATGTGATCCTACTGCCCCTGTTTGGGCTCGGCGCCCTCGCGGTGTATTTGCTCATTGAGGGCATTAATGGACTGGCAGCGACTGTCAGCCGCTTAGCAATGGGCATCTTTGTTGTGGTCTACAGTGCCTACGACACCCTGTTTGGCCTCGCAAAACGGCATTGTTACCCGTCTTGGGGCTGGCCTTCCGGTTGAACAGAAAGCGACAGTACAGCAGGCGATTGAGGCAATTTCCGGCAGTCGTATTGGTAACGTGATTGCTGTGGTTGGCTCAGCCGGGTGGACAGTGGGAGTCCTGGCAGCGGCGATCGCCCTCTCACGCACGAGTAAGCCCCGCCTATCTATAGGTGTGCTGGTGAGCGCGGCAGTGCTGCTCTGCTTCCCCTACGGTCACTCCCTGCGAACCCTGGGGCTAGGGGTGGCAGTCATTGCCGCTACGATCGCTCTTGCCCAGGCTCAGAGATATCGCCCGCCCCTGATGCTGCTGGTTTTAGCAGCAGTTTTCTTGCACTTTGACCATCTACCCCCCTTTGGCCCCTTGGCGTTTGGCTGTTTCTTTCTGGCGGCTGCCTGGCTAGAATTTACTCAACCGCCCCACGCTCGTGCCATTCGCAGTTTCGAGCAGCGTTAAAAGCATTGAGAATTGAACTGTCTGCAAATCTGCAGCAAGATTAGCCCTTTGTTGGGTTAGATAGCTGATCGGGAAAATATTGCTGTAGGTAGCCAATCAGTAAATTCTTAGTCTCTGCCAAGACTCGCTTCTGAAAGGCTTGGTCTCGGGTGAGCGAGAGAATCTCCAGGACACTGGCAACTTCAACACACACCGTAGCAATTAACGCTTGCTGGGCTGGCTCCAGATTAGGATTGCGGAGGGCAAAAAAAGTTTCCAATTGTTGGGCAATCTGCCGGTTGAGGTCTGCATCCATTGCTAGGACATCTGGAGACACAAACCGAGATTGGACAAACACCACCCGGTAGCCGGGGGTTGCCGTGACAAACTGGTCAAAGGCATCCAGCACCTGACTGATATAGCTATCTAGAGGCAGCTGAGCAGCCTCAGATACCTGAAAAGCAGTGAACAGTTCCTTCACTTGCTCAAGATAACGGGCAGCTAGGGCATGGAAGATAGCTAACTTGTTTGGAAAGAAGCGATAAAGCCCACCAATTGAGGTACTCGCACGCGCGGCGATCGCGTTGGTGGTGGCAGCTTCATACCCCACCTCCGCAAAAACTTCAGCCGCTGCATCCAAGATCTGGTTAAATCGCTTTTGGCTCCGAGCTTGTTGCGGTACCTGCCGCAGCTGCTCCTCTTGAGGTCGCTCAATCATGCTTCAGTTTCGGATTGACAAACGCGAGCTTTTAATCATATTTTAGATACACGAGCTTTTGCTCACGTTTTTCTAATTCACTATCGAGCATAGTGCCTGGCCGTGCTCACCCGTAATTTATCAGAAGGTGAATGCAATGCTATTTTTTACAGCCTGGGGCTTTTTGGTTTGGTTGATCGCAACACTAATCTTTCGCACTAGCGGTCAATTTTTCTTTCACCCTGAAAATTCACTCGCTCTAGTATTAATGTTTGTGGCTGCAGTTCCCTTAATTGCAGGGGTTATGTATCCGATTTACGCTTGGAAAAAGGTCAGCCCCACTGAACGACCTTTAGCTGCCATCTATGCAATAATGCCCGCTCTAGTATTAGATGTGTTCAGTGTTCTATGGTTTCCCTCAGTATTTCCCAATTTGCCAGCAACCACCAGTGTTGCTTTTGCGGCATGGTTACTCTGGGGCTATTTTTTGATATTACTGACAGCATTGGTCCCACCCCAGGTGTTGGTTGATAAAAGTTCTACTGATATAGGTTGAACCCTTTTCCGTCTAAGCACCTATCAAGTTTTTGAGAAAGCCGTAAGGTCCCTACTTTGTAGGAATATTAAAGTCTGGCAGCGAAGCTAACACTACACATTAAGCCATTGGAAGCAGCAAATCCAGTAGCGACATAGCAGCTTCCCATGACCGGAGAGAACTTTCGCTACACTTGTGATTACAAGCGAGAAAATCGCCTTAACGTTACTTCTTTTCTAGAAGGGCGAACGACGGGAATCGAACCCGCGAATGGTGGAACCACAATCCACTGCCTTAGCCACTTGGCTACGCTCGCCATTGCGTTTCTGACTATAGCATTTAGCTCTCTAATTGATCCAGGGCAGCTACTGGGCATCGTGCGGCTGGTCGCTTAGGTATTCTAGATTACAGTAACTTTAAGTCTAAAATATTTAGTACCGAACTAAAGCTAGAATCGAACTAAATCAATTGGATTGATATCTAGAAGCCTCCAGCTTTGTACTACAGAGACCTTTATGCCCAGATCTCAACGCAACGATAATTTTATTGATAAATCTTTCACCGTCATGGCGGACATGATTCTCAAAATTTTACCCGCCACTAAGAAGGAAAAGGAAGCGTTTGCCTATTATCGGGACGGTATGGCGGCTCAGGCCGACGGTGAATATGCAGAAGCTCTAGAAAATTACGAAGAGGCACTGACGCTAGAAGAAGATATTTATGATCGCAGCTATATTCTTTACAACATGGGTTTAATTCATGCCAGTAATGGCGAGCACAAGGTGGCATTAGGTTACTACAATCAAGCCCTTGAGTTAAACCCCCGAATGCCCCAAGCCCTCAACAATATCGCGGTGATTTATCATTACTGGGGTGAAAAGGCAGCTGAAGCTGGGAATGCAGAAGAGGCAGAGAATTACTTCGTTCAAGCAGCTGATCACTGGAAACAAGCCATCCGCAATGCACCTGACAACTACATTGAGGCTCAGAACTGGTTGAAGCGGACTGGTCGTGCTAAAATTGAATCCTTTTTCTAGGTCTGATAGCTAAAGTCATGATCGATGCAGAGCAAGTTCGTAAAGTGGCTCATCTGGCTCGCTTAGAAATGACGGCTGAAGAAGAGGCACAGTTCACCAGCCAGTTAGGTAGTATCCTGGAATACTTTGGGCAGTTAAGTGAACTAGATGTCACTGATGTACCTCCGACAACCCGGGCTATTGATGTGAGTAATGTGGCTCGCCAGGATAAGTTAGAGCCCTATCCTAACCGGGAGGCAATTTTAGCCTGCGCCCCTGAGCAAGAGGGTGACTTTTTCAAGGTCCCTAAGATTATCAACACAGCGGAGCCAGAGTTTTAGTGCCGCTATTCAGCCAAAGTTCACAGAACCCGCAGCAGGGTAGGGATACTGTCTATCGCTGCTAGGGTGCGAATTTGTTCCAGCGCTTGGTGAAAATTACCTTCACGCACGTGATGAGTGACAACAACAATTTCTGCTAAGTTTTTCTGGGTGCCCGTTTGCACGATCGACTCTAAACTAACGTGATGATCCCCAAAGCAGGTGCCCAGCTTACCAATCACTCCAGGTTGGTCTTGGGTGAGAAACCGGGCATAGAACCGGGTTATTAACTCTTCCACGGGCGCAACAGCAGCGTAATGCTGATGAGAGCAAGCCATCAGAGGATGCAGACCTGTATTTGCAATATCCGGTCCAGTTACCCCTAACTTAAGCAGTGACGCAACATTGATCATGTCCGATACCACTGCACTGGCTGTGGGTCCAGCGCCAGCTCCTGGTCCAAAGAACATAACCTGCCCCAAGGGTTCCCCTTCCACCAAAATAGCGTTGTGTACCCCGCTGATGCTGGCGAGGGGATGGCTATGGGGAACGAGAGTTGGATGAACACGCACCTCTAGCTCCGGTACTTCTAGATTAGCTATCTTTGAGCTGGCATATTCAGGCTTGCGGGCAATAGCTAGCAGCTTAATGACAAATCCTAGCTTCTGAGCGTAGGTAATATCCGCTGCACCCACTTGCCGGATCCCTTCACAGTGGACCTGGTCTAACTTGATCCGCCGGCCAAAGGCTAAGGAGGCGAGGATAGCAATCTTATCGGCAGCATCTAATCCGTCGACATCGGCGGTAGGATCGGCCTCGGCATAGCCAAGACGCTGGGCATCGACCAGAATATCTTGGAAGTCACCCCCTTCTTGCTGCATGCGAGTGAGGATGTAGTTCGTGGTGCCGTTGACAATACCGATGACAGTGTGGATGCGGTTAGCACCTAGAGATTGCTTCAAAGGCTGGATGACTGGAATGCCACCCCCGACTGCAGCCTCTAGCATTACGTAAACACCCTGCTGATTCGCAGCAGTAAAGAGTTGGTCACCATAGCGGGCAATTACGGCTTTATTTGCCGTAACAATATGCTTACCGTGGGCAATGGCTTCAAGGAGCAGCGATCGCGCAGGCTCCAGTCCGCCTAGTAGTTCAACGACAATGTCCACAGCGGGGTCAGTGACAATAGATTTTAGATCAGTTGTGAGACAGCCAGAGGGTAAGGGGACGGTGCGGGTCTTTTCCAGCGATCGCACCCCCACCCGGTGTAGTTCCAAATCTTGGAGTAAAGGGTGCCGTCCGTCCGGGTCAAGCAAAATCTGTGCCGTTCCAGTTCCGACCGTTCCCAAGCCTAGCAAACCGACTTTTACCATTGCCCGACATTCCTGCTACAGATTCAGTGACCTACAACTCAATATAAAAACAAACTAGCCCTGGAACCTAGATTACCTAGTAAACTTTGACCCAAGTTACTAGGAAATTAAGATGCCAAGGCTAGCAAAGCAAGGTAGTCAGCAGCTCAAACACCTTTAAGCCAGCGGGCACAGAAGGCGTTTGATTTTAGTAAGTTTCTACATGCCAGAGATTCTTTTTCTTCAACTGCTTTTGAAAATCGCTCCAGTCAACCCCATCTTTGGCAGCAGCTGCCGAGATAGCGTCATCAATACCGCCTTCCATGCCCTTGAGGCCACAGATAAAGGTGTAGGTGTTGTCTTTCTGCAAGAGTTCCCAAATCTTGTCAGCATTTTCGGCAATCCGGTCCTGCAGGTACATCTTGCCGCCCCGCTGATTTTTCTGCTCACGGCTGATGGCATAATCAAGGCGAAAATGGTCGCCAAACCGGGACTGCAGCGCTTCTAATTCTTCCTTGTACAAAATGTTGGGGGTCGTGGCAATGCCAAAGATTAGCCAGGCAAGGCCATTAAACTTGTAGTCTTCATGCTGTTCTTTGAACATGCGCCACAGGAAGGCTCGAAATGGGGCAACCCCCGTTCCTGTCGCTAGCATAATCACAGTGGCATTGGGATCCTCAGGGAGGAGGAAGTTCGAACCAACCGGCCCCGTGATTTTAACTTCCGTACCTGCTTCAAGATGGCAGAGGTAGTGGGAACAAACACCATAGATGGTTTCACCCGTTTCAGGATGCTTATATTCCAGTTCCCGGACACAGAGAGAGATGGTTTTGTCATCCCCGTAGTCACCGTGGCGAGTGGAGGCAATGGAGTACAGCCTCAGCTTGTGTGGCTTGCCCTTATCATCTTCTCCGGGGGGAATAATGCCAATACTCTGGCCTTCTAGGTATCGTAGGTCTCCTCCAGAAAGATCAAAGGTCAAATGGCGGACATCCCCAATTGCCCCCTCACGGACAATCCTTTCATTACTGATGCACCGACCGATAAATGGGTCTTTGGGACGGTAGATATTCACGGGAATATCGGTTTTAGCCTTTGCTTGAGTCATAGGCTTACTTTTTTCTCCTGCTTGCTTGCGCTGTGGTTCAGTTTTTACTGGGGCTTTGCCGTTCATTTTGCCGTTGACGGCACTGATGGGCTGGATATTGACAATTTTGCCGCCCAGACGAGTCAGGCGCTGCATTTCTTGATTCATGCGCTTAAAGGGCACTGGAATGAATACACTGCCACTCCGACGAACAGGGTAGTTCGCTCGGTCAGTTTCTTCGTTCTGACGTAGACCTACTACTTCAAAGAGAAAAACGCGGCTATCAGAGCTCGAACTGACAGTGCCACCAGCTACGCGTGAATTGTCCATTGCTAGATCATCTCCAAATCCGGCGCGACAAGTTGCAACAACATGCCCCTGCCGGTGTGTACCAGTTTTATTGGTGTGTACCAGTTTTATTATGGATTGCTCCAGAAGCCAGAGCTAGGATTATATCTAGCCTAGCATTGCAAGTCCTACTCACCGCCTACAGCGGCAGGGAGCAATAAACAGCATACGCACCGTACGTTCAACCATAGCGCTGGGCTTTTCTAAAGATTGTCACGGTTGAACCAAATTTTTCCGTTTTGAGCTTTACACGCGATTATCTTGGATAGATGTGATGCCGAGGTGCCATTCCCGGATTGATGATTGACGCTATCTTCTCCTCGGAGAGCTTATCAAGCTCACTCAGTAGTTCCGCAGCTGTGAAGTAATAGCCGTTTTGGGCCGCAAGCTTAACAAAAGCTTCTGGGTCAGAAGCTGCTTTCATTTTTTCCTTAAGTGCTTGGTCCTGCTGTACAGCTTTTAAGAGTCGAGCAGCATTGTGTTCTGTCATGACTGGTCATCTCCTCCGTTATTAAGCGAAAAAAATATAATTTTGGAACTTGCAAGGTTGGACTTTGAATGTTGGTCGGCAGTGACTCAGCCTCTAAGCTCCTTTCTCAGTGACCTATAGTTCAATTTTTGAATGAATCAAGTCGACTTTGTATCATTCGTGACAAAAAAATACACAGGGAGGTGTAGGCAAGAAAACTCAGTATCCTCTTAGAGGTTACGCGGTTGGACTGGTAAGACTGCTCTGATTAGCAGCATTGAGACCCCATCCGAGAGCGAGATGTTAAGCTCTGTTGCAACTTGCCTCAATCCGGGTGCGATCGCGACTGGTGAGCCAGACTCCCGTGATAACATGCACCTCGTAGCCATGATCACGGTACTTGGAGGATAACCTTGGCACTACGGGTTGCTGTTGTTGGGTCTGGTCCAGCAGGTTCCTCTGCTGCTGAAACGTTGCTGAAAGCTGGCATCGAAACGTACTTAATTGAGCGAAAGCTGGATAACGCTAAGCCCTGTGGGGGCGCAATTCCGCTGTGTATGGTTGCAGAGTTTGATCTGCCTCCCCATATTATTGACCGCCGGGTGAGAAAGATGAAAATGATCTCCCCATCCAATGTGGAGGTCGATATTAATATTACAAAGCCAGATGAGTATATTGGCATGTGCCGCCGGGAAGTCTTGGATGGCTTTATGCGCGATCGTGCCGTCAGCTTAGGAGCGAAACTAATCAATGGCACGGTGCATAAGCTGGAAATTCCAGCCAATGATACTCAGCCCTATACGATTCATTATGCTGACCATTCCGATGGTGCCTTAGAAGGTATTGCCAAAACCCTGCAAGTCGATGTCGTGATCGGTGCTGATGGCGCTAAGTCCCGGATTGCCAAAGAGATTGATGCTGGGGACTACAACTTTGCGATCGCTTTCCAGGAACGGATTCGGCTACCGGAAGACAAAATGGCCTACTACGAAGACCTTGCAGAAATGTACGTGGGCGATGATGTCTCCACAGACTTTTACGCCTGGGTATTTCCAAAATACGACCACGTGGCTGTAGGTACGGGTACGATGCAGGTTAACAAGGCAGATATCCGTAAACTGCAAGCAGGGATTCGGAGTCGGGCGGCCGCCCGGCTCCGGGGTGGAAAAATTATCAAGGTGGAAGCCCACCCAATTCCAGAGCATCCCCGTCCACGGCGGGTTGTCGGTCGCGTTGCCTTAGTGGGTGATGCTGCTGGTACCGTTACCAAGTCTTCTGGCGAAGGCATTTACTTCGCAGCCAAATCAGCCCGCATGTGTGCTGAGGCGATTGTTGAATATTCCCAAAACGGGGCACGGGTTCCCACAGAAGCTGATCTTAAAGTGTACCTGAAGCGTTGGGATAAGAAGTACGGCATGA
>JAUJON010000070.1 GCA_030447595.1 Thermosynechococcaceae cyanobacterium YX3bin19 | reverse complement strand
TGCTTGATCCATGTAGGAATAGGCTTTGATGGCACTGACAAGTTCAGAAATTCGTGCTGTGCTCTGTTCGATCTCCTGAAGGAGTGCGGCAGCAGTCAGGGTAGCTTCTAGCCAGTTCAGCGCCTTTTCGAAGGATGATGCATCCATTTGCTCGGCCAGTCGCTGCAGGCGGTCTACATCTATCCCGGCTACCACCAATGTTGGGGCTAACTGCCAGGCCTGAGCAACACCTTGTGCTTCCAGCCAGTCGCTCAGGGCTTCTTCGCGATCGCTCTGCTCCAGCGGATCGAGAAGGGTCCTACAGGCCATTGCGGACTGCTGTAACTCCATGAGCACCTGCCGCTGGGCGGTAGAGAAATCCTCGTCACAAAGGCTGAGGGTGCGAGATTGCACTCTGGCAATAGCCTCGCGCAACTGTTTAGCGGACCGTCGCCCGGCTGCTGCTGGGTTGTTCAGCTCATGGGCCAATCCAGCCGAGAGCTTACCCAAGGCCGCTAGCTTCTCCTGCTGGCGCAACTGCCCTTCTACATCCTGTGCCCGCCCCGCCATGGCAGCAATGATGATCTGTGCTCCTTCAGAGCATTCAGCGATAATCCGCTGGAAAGTTTCTGGCTCGACTTCCAGAAGACGGGTTTTGCCGACGGCACGGGCGGTAGCGATCGCCGGTCTACCCGTCAGCATCGAGATTTCGCCGGTAAATTCCCCGGCCTGGTGGACAGTCAGCAGCCGCTCCTCAGCTCCCACCTGTTTTGTCACCCGGATCTGGCCTTCTAGCACCACGAAAAAATGGTAGGTGGGATCGCCTTCTGCAAACAGAACATCCCCGGTCTCTAACGCCACCTCGTGCCCATGTGCTGCTAGTTTTTGCAGTTCTTCGTTGGTTAATTTGGGAAACAGCGTTGCTTGGTTAGGGTCGTGGAGCATGGGTGAAACCTTTTTGAATGACTACTTAGACATAGCTCCTATCGACATAGCACCAACGCCAGTCTTCCCCTGGTTCAAAAGACTGCACTATCGGATGAGTGGTGCTGTGGAAGTGTTGGGTTGCGTGCTTGTGCTTTGAGGAGTCGCAGCACCCGACATGCCCACAGGTCTGGCAGATGCGTAAATGTACCCAAGTATCGCCGAGAGCGAGGCATTCCTCACAGCCCTCGGCGCTGGGCTTTACCTCGTGGATCAGATTCAGATGGCTACATTTGCGATTCATCGGCTTCTCCAATTGAGCAGCTTGAGTCAGGTTAATCGGCAGACGGACCTGAAAGTGGGTGCTGCCTGGCTGAGAGAAAACCTGAATGTCCCCTTTGTGCATCCCGACCACAACCCGGTAGCTGGTAGCCAGGCCCAATCCCGTTCCCTCCCCTACGCCTTTCGTAGTGAAAAAAGGTTCGAAAATGCGGGGCTGAATTTCCGCAGGGATACCAGGCCCATTGTCGGCAATCTCTACGAGGACATCGTCGTTCTCTCGTGAGGTTCGCAGCCAAATCCGTCCCCGCCCGTTCATGGCATCAATCGCATTATCGATCAGGTTTGTCCACACTTGGTTGAGTTCACTGCCATAGGCGCAAATAGGTGGCAGATGGGCATACTCCCGCGTCACCTCCACACCGCCCAACTTGTACCCCAGGATAGTCAGAGCACTTTCCAAGCCCTCATGCACCTCTACCTCTTTCAGGGGGGCCGGGTTGAGATAGGCATACTCCTGGATGGCTTTGACCAGTTCAGCAATGCGAGTGCTGCCCTGTTTGATCTCATGCAACAATCCGGTGCCAGTCAAGGTTGCCTCCAGCCAGCTCAGCACGTCCTGGAGGAAATCACCAGGAACCTGCGCCGCCATCGTCTCCAGCCAGTCTATATCCAGCCCAGCCCCGACCAGAGTAGGAGCCAGTTTCCAGGCGTTTACTAGGCCGTGGGCTTCTAGCCAGCCGCTAATCTCGTCCTCGCGATCGCTTTGGGTCAGAGGGTCCAGCCGAATTGATGTCGGTTCTACCAGACGCTGTAGCGAGTCCTTGAGGAACGTGGACTGCGTTTCAGTCAACGACTTCAGCTTCAAGGTTAGGAAAGGGAGTTCTCGAAAAATCTCCTGCAAGTGTTGTGTCCCCCGGCGGACTGCGGCGGCAGGATTATTCAACTCATGGGCCAGCCCAGCAGCTAGGGTACCCAGGGAAACCAGTTTTTGCTGCTGTTGGGACACCGATTGAAAAATCTGCATCCGCTCGGCCATCATCTTCAGGATCGCCTGTGAAACCGCCGGGCAGCCCGTAACCATTTCCCAAAAGCAATCTTTGCTGAGTTGCAGGAGATAGCTTGGGGTCAAGGACCACACATTCACAAAGTAGGGTAAACCCAAGAGAATCGGGATTTCCCCAAAATATGAGCCACTCTGGAAGGTATTAATCAGCGCTTCTTGTCCGGCCAGCTTTTTGGTTAGCCGCACCGTCCCCTCAAGCAACAGATACCAGTAGTCTGCAGGCTCGTCTTCTCTGACTAGTTGCTCACCCGCAGCAAGCCGTAATTCTCGACCCTGTTCCACCACCCACTGCAGCTCATCGTCAGGTGTATTGGCGAATAGCGCCCCCTGGCGTAGCGCATCAAGAACTCTCTGACCTGTTTGTACCATTTCACGTTCCTGCTACTGAATACTGCAGCCCTTTGCCCATCGGTCTTAGCCACTCCAGGCCATCTGCCCACCGGCTAATCCATGGTTAACAGCACTCGAAACTGAGCTTTAGTCATCCTTTATAATCCGCACCTGAGCGTGACCTGGCTGCGGGATTTTCCGTTGAACTCCTTCAAAGTCTCCGCCTGCTTTGCTAAGTTGAGCTGCTTTCATAGTGCTCATGATTTGACTCCTGCAACATCAGTTCTCTAAACCTGTTCAATAGGCAGGCGGACCTGAAAGCGGGTGTCTCCTGGCTGGGAGAAGACGTGGATGTCGCCCTTGTGCTTGCCAACAACGGTGCGGTAGCTTGTCACCAGGCCCAGTCCCGTTCCCTGGCCTACCCCCTTGGTGGTGAAAAAGGGTTCAAAGATCCGCGGCTGGATCTCGGGTGGAATACCAGGCCCGTTATCAGCAATCTCTACCAGGACCTGCCCATCCTCGCACCAGGTCCGCAGCCGGATTTGCCCCTGGTTTCCTACGGCATCGATGGCGTTATCAATCAGGTTCGTCCATACCTGGTTGAGTTCGCTGCCATAGGCGCTGATGCGCGGCAGGTCGTCGTACTCCCGTGTGACAACGGCACCTTTGAGCTTGTGCCGCAGAATAGTCAGGGTACTTTCCAGGCCCTCATGGACGTCCACTTCTTGCAGGGGTGCTTGATCCATGTATGAGTACTCCTTGATGGCGTTGACCAACTCGGAAATGTGCGCTGTACTCTGCTCGATTTCTTTTAGTAACCCGATCCCGCTTTGCCAGGTTTTCTCACTTGCTACCGATGGTGGCTCTGATTGGAGATAGCAACCGATAACCCCTGCCAGATTTCCTCTAACTGCTTCCTCCTGATCGACTGTGGCGGTAGGGTGACTCAGCTCATGGGCCAGCCCGGCAGCCAGGGTACCCAGATTCAATCCAGCTTTTCCGCTGTTGGGACATTGATTGTAACTCCTGCACGCGCTTTGCCATAGTCTGCAAAATTACCGTGGCCACCGCCGGTATTGTTGCGAGCATTTGCCAGAACGCATCTTTGTGCAGTTCCCAAATATGGCAGGACCTCAAGGCGCGGCCACTGGCCCAGTAGTAGGGCGTTCCCATCAAAATCGGTAGTTCCCCATAGAGAGTTTTGGGTCCATAGGTGGCAAGTACCAGCTCCTGGTTTCCTACCTGCTCCGCCACCCGCACTTCACCTTCAAGCATGACAAACACGTGGTCTGCGGGATCGCCTTCTTTACGGTGAAACTCCCCCGGTTGCAGCCAGACCTCTGCACCTTGTTCCGCCAACCACTGCAATTGTTCATCAGAACATTCGGCAAATAAAGGCACTTGGCGCAGAGCGTCTAGGGTGATCATGACTACACCTTACTGAGATACTGGTGAATGAACTGCACGGCGATCGCCCCTTCTCCGACGCCGGAAGCCACCCGCTTCACCGAGCCGGATCGCACATCTCCAGCCGCGAAGATGCCAGGAACACTGGTTTCCAGTAACAGGGGGTTGCGCTCCAGAGTCCATCCCTTGGGACGTTTGCCCTCGCGCACCAGATCCAATCCAGTAAAGATAAACCCGCGCTCGTCCCGTTCGACAACGCTATCCAACCAGTCGGTGTGGGGAGTGGCACCAATAAAGATAAACAGAGAACTCGCGGGAACCGTTTGCTTTTCTCCTGTACCAGTCAAAATGGTGATCGCTTCTAGGCTCGTCTCGCCTTTGACCTCTACGACCCTGGCATTCAGCTGCACGGTGATATTCTCCATCGCCGCAATCTGGTCAACGAGGTACTGGGACATGCCCTTCTCCAAGGAATCGCCGCGCACCAGCATAATCACGCGACCGGCGTACTTGGAAAAATACATCGCCGCTTGTCCGGCGGAGTTGGCTCCACCAATAATGTAAACATCTTCTCCCTGGCAGGCGATCGCTTCGGTCTGGGCTGCTCCGTAGTAGACCCCGGCACCCGTTAATCCCTCGATACCCGGAACGTTGAGTGTGCGCCAGGCAACCCCCGTGGCAACCAGCAGCGCATGACAGCTGATTTCGCTACCGTCGGTTAGTTTGACAATCCGGTAGGGGTCCTCCACCCGAACGCCAGTCACCTCCTGAGGTGTGAGGATCTCCACGCCAAACCGTCGCGCCTGGGTGACCGCGCGACGGGCAAGGTCCGCACCGCTAAGACCCACCGGGAAACCCAGGTAGTTTTCAATCCGAGAACTCGACCCCGCCTGTCCGCCTGGGGCTTCCCGCTCAATCATCACCGTGTCCAGTCCTTCCGAGGCCCCATAGACAGCAGCAGCGAGGCCAGCGGGCCCGCCGCCGACAATAACCAGATCGTAGAAGGGACGCTCCGCCTGAGTCCTGAGGCCAACTTTCTCGGCAACTTGTACATTCGACGGCTGTTCCAGACGGGTCCCGTCAGGAAACAGAACCAGGGGCAGGTGTTTGGCCACATCGGCATCGGTAAAGGATACCAATTGCTGGGCTTCTGCTTCCAGCTCAATATCTAGCCACTGGTAGGGTACTTGGTTGCGGGCCAGGAAGTTTTTGACTTGGTGGGATTGGGGCGACCAGCGGTTGCCAATGACGCGAATGCCACCAAAGGGAGGGCGAAACGAAGATAGCCAGTCATCCAGCAAGTCATCCAGCACCGGATACAGGCGTTCTTCTGGGGGGTCCCAGGGCTTCATCAGGTAGTAGTCAATCTGCACCGTGTTGATCGCTCGAATTGCCGCATCGGTGTCTGCATAAGCGGTCAGCAACGCCCGCTTGACCTTGGGAAATAGTTTCAGTGCCTGCTCCAGGAACTCAACCCCGCTCATGTGTGGCATCCGCTGATCTGCCAGCAGCAGTGCCGCTGGGTCATCCCGTAGTTTCAGCTGCTTGAGAACCTCCAATGCCGCCGAGCCAGAGTCAGCTCGCAGCACCCGAAAGCGATCGCCATAGGCCCGCCGCAGGTCTCGCGCTACTGCCTGCAGCACCTCTGGGTCATCGTCAATCGTGAGAATTACAGGTTTCGCCATACAGGTTACCTACTTCTTTTAGAGACAATGGGGTTGGGCCGCTTCCTAATTTTTTTGCCGTTGGTCAAATCTTGGCTCCTAAACTTCAAAGTTGATTGAATACAGTTGAGTGCAATTCGTCCTTGAGTCCAAAAGGGTGCTCACCTAGGTAGCGGGTAACGGCGAACTGGTTCGTTCATTAGCCATTACCAGCTCAGCTTTGTCCTCGTTCGCAGCTCTAGCCAGGCAGAGGAATCATTCTATTTTTGCCAATATCCCGGCGATTGCAGAGATACCACCTTGCCGGGGCTACTTCCCCTTCCGTATCAAAGTAAACCTGGCCTTCTGGAATGCTGTAATGGATCGCCATTGCCACTTTACAACCCGCGATTTGCTTCAACTTAGACTTGATATAAGCGTGTCTAGTCCCAATCGCTTCGGCTATCTCCCGACTTTTACAAGTAACTGTCAGCGTTGGTTTGGCCGGACAGCCACAGGGCCAGAGGGAGATATCAGCAAGATGTAACAAGGCTCGGGTATCGGCATCACAGATTTCCAAAAGAAACTTTTCGACTAGCTGCGGTTCTGCGATCGCTCTTGAGTTTTCTTGATATAGCTCAGCCATAACTCGCTACCTATTGGTCCTTAAATTGAAGTCTGAAGTTGGGTTCCCGCTTGAGGATAGTTGAATTAGATCCCTATAGATAAATTTAGGGGCTTCAGAACTCAAAACTCAACACCTGGCAAAGCGATCCACGAAATCACTGGAGAAGAGTAGAAGTATTTATCTCCGAGCGGATCTGGTTTCTTCCCGGCTTTTAGGAATGGTGACGGCCTCTGGCTGGGGAGCTGGCTGCACGTGGTGACGACGCAATAGGCGATCGCGGATCGTGCTAATGACGATGTATAACATGGGCACCACAAACAGACTTAAAAAAGTGGCGATAAACATGCCACCAAAGACTGCCGTACCCAAAGATTGGCGGCTAGGTGCCCCGGCACCTGTGGCAATCACCAGGGGGAAAATACCCAGCAGTGTCGAAATGGCCGTCATCAGAATAGGCCGTAAACGCTCTTGGGATGCTTCTACCGCTGCCTTGGTAATCGAAAGCCCCTTCTCTCGCAGCTGGTTGGCAAATTCCACAATTAAAATCGAGTTCTTGCTGGCTAAACCAATCAGCATTACCAAACCAACCTGGCAGTAGACGTCATTGGGCAGACCCCGCAGGGATTGGGCCAGCAGGGCACCAAAGATTGCCAGGGGAACGGATAGCATAATAATCAGCGGATCAACGTAGTTTTCGTACTGGGCCGCCAGGACCAGAAAAACAAAGACTAGTCCCAGACCGAAAATTAGAGGTGCTTGACCGCCAGAGTTTCGCTCCTCTGCTGAAACCCCAGACCACTCGTAGCCTAGTCCAGGGGGGAGAACTTCCTCAGCCAGTTGCTCCATGGTTTGTATGGCTTGACCAGAACTAGAGCCCGGAGCTGCCGAACCATTGATTTCGATTGCCCGGTACAGGTTATAGTGATTAATCGTTTGAGCGCTAGTGGTAGGCGTGAGCTTGACTAGGTTACTCATGGGAATCATTCGACCCTCCGATTGATCCCCCTGCTCCGGTTGAGAACGAACGTACAGGCTGCGAATATCCTCCGGTTTGGAGCGAAACTGCTTGTCCGCTTGAACGTACACCCGGTAAGTCCGCTGCTGCAGGTTAAAGTCATTCACATAGCGGCCTCCCAGAAAGGACTGTAGGGTATTAAAGATATCTGCGATGGGAACCTGCAGTGCCTTGGCGCGGTTACGGTCCACTTCAACCAAGAGCTGAGGCGTGTTCGCAGCAAAGGTGCTAAATACCTGTTGCAGTCCGGGGGTTTGATTTCCCCGCTCAATTAAACGCCCCATAGATTGCACCAGGTTGTCGAGGCCACTGTTACCCCGTTGGTCCTGCAGGTAAAATTGGAAACCGCTAAAACTACCTAGACCGGGGATTGCCGGTGGATTAACCGGCAGGACTCGCGCTTCGGTGATGGCTGAGAAAGGTCCCATCATCTTGCCAATCAGGGCCTCTGCAGATTGACCCGGCCCAGTTCGTTCTGCCCAAGGTGTGAGGGTAGTAAAAATGGCTCCACTATTGGCCGTGTTGCCACTTCCTAGACTAAAGCCACCCACGGCGAAGGTTCCTCTGACTTCGGGCAGTTGGAGTAGCTGTTCTTCCACTCGCCGCATCACGTCACTGGTGTAATTCAGCGACACCCCCTGCGGCCCTTGAATGATCGTAATGAAATAGCCCCGGTCTTCATCGGGGAGAAAGGCGGTAGGTACTTTCAGGTAAAGCCAGCCTGTCAGCCCCAGAGATACGATGAACAGCAACACCACAATGCCTTTCATACGCACCAGGTAGCTCAGCGATCGCTGATACCCCCGGCGCACCCAGTCTAAAAATCCATTGATCCGCCCAAAGAGCCAACCCATCGGGCCACCTGGTGTTTGCCTTTGACGCAACAGCAGGGCTGAGAGGGAGGGTGTCAACGTTAGGGCCAGAAAGGTCGAAATTGCGATCGAGAAAGCAATGGTGAGGGCAAACTGACGATAAATTGCGCCCGTCGTCCCCGGGAAAAAGGCCACGGGAATAAATACTGCCATCAGCACCAGAGAAGTTGCAATCACAGCCCCCGATAGCTCTCGCATCGCCTCAGAGGCAGCTTGGCGCGGTGGCATCCCCTCTTCCTGGATCAAGCGAGCGATGTCCTCAACCACCACGATCGCGTCATCTACTACCATCCCCGTTGCCAGGGTGAGGCCAAACAAGGTAAGGCTGTTGATCGAAAACCCAAATACCTTGACAAAGGCAAAGGTGCCAATCAAGGCCAGGGGAATCGTGATGACGGGAATTAGGGTAGTACGCCAGTCCTGCAGGAAAAGAAAAATGATTAAAACGACCAGGGCGATCGCGATTAAAAGCGTCTCGACCACTTCTGAGAGCGACTCTTCAACAAACAGGGTCGTGTCAAAGGCCACCTCGTACTCCATACCTGGGGGAAAATCCTCACGCAGTCGCACCATCTCTGCCTTGACCGCTTTGGCAACCTCCAGGGCATTGCTGCCCGGAAGTTGAAAGATCCCGATGCCCACCCCCTCATTGCCCCGGTATCGCAGGAATGAGTTATAATTCTCTGCTCCCAGTTCCGCCCGGCCTACATCTTTCAGCTTGACTAGGGTACCATCGCTACCGGTTTTGAGGACAATTTCCTCAAACTCGGAGACATCTTGGAGCCTGCTTAAAGCCCGCAAGTCAATCTGATACATTTGTCCATCGGGTGTGGGAGACTGGCCGAGTTGGCCCGCCCCTACCTGTAGGTTCTGTTCGTTGAGCGCGTCTACAACATCCTCGGCAGTAAGGTTGCGACTGGCAAGCCGGTTGGGGTCCAGCCACAGGCGCATAGCATAGCGGCGTTCCCCAAAAATTCGGGCCTCAGCTACTCCCTCGATCCGTCTCAGGCTATCAACCAGGTAAAGGTCCGCATAGTTGCTTAAAAAGACGGGGTCGTACTCTTGGTTTTTGGCGTACAAACCCATTCCCAGGAGGATGTTGCTTGTCTGCTTAGTCACCGTGACCCCGGTTTCTTGCACAACGTCTGGTAACTGGGGTTCGGCAACGGCAATTCGATTCTGGACATCAACCGCAGCAATATCTTTATTCCGCGATGCGTCGAACGTGACGGCGATCGTACTGCTGCCGTCGTTACTGCTGCTCGAAGTCATGTACTTCATGCCCTCAACGCCGTTGATCTGGCGTTCCAAAATCGTCGTAACTGCGTTTTCTACAACTTCTGCACTGGCTCCGTTGTAATTAGCGGTCACGTTAACCTGAACTGGGCTAATTTCAGGATATTGGGCAATAGGCAGTGTGGGTAAGCTGATGGCCCCCACAAGGAGGATAATCACAGCGCAAACGCTGGTGAAGACCGGTCGCTTAATGAAGACGTCAACAAACATGGTTTGGTTGGGGGAGGTGAGAGGAGTTGGAACAGATTTAAGATTCTGGAACTATCGGAGCGCCATCCCTAAGGTTGAGCAGGCCCGAGGTGATGATTTCTTCTCCCGGCTCTATCCCTTTGAGGACCTGGTAATTATTACCTCGGATATCACCCAGCTCAACGGGTTTCTGTTGAGCCACAAGTTGGGGTTCGCCCTCTAGGGATTGTTTTTCTTGAGCGACATAGACAAATGTTTGCCCGCCCAGGCGAGTTACGGCAGTTGCAGGAATTAAAACGCCGGGGCGCTGGTTCCAGATCACCCTAGCCCGAACGAAACTATCAGTCCGTAATTGATTCTTGGCATTATCAAACCGGGATTTAATCAGCACAGTTTGGGTCTGGTCGTTGATGTTGGGAGAAATAAAGAACACTCGGCTAGTGCCGACCGCCTTGCCCTGGGTGTCCATTAGCTCCACTGGCATTCCCAGGCGCAGTTGCGGTGCCTGCTCAACCGGAACGGAGATGTTCACCTCCAGTGGTTGATTCTGCGTAATAGTCGTCAGTTGAGTGGAAGCCTCAACTAGATCACCCACCTGAACTGGAATGTCCCCCACAATACCGGCAAAGGGAGCTGTTAGCTTGAAGTACTGGAGCTGGGCTTTTTGCTCCTGGGTAGCTGCCTGGGCTTGCTGGAGTTCTTTTCCAGCCTGAGCAACGGTAGCTTGCTGGGCCTGAATCTGCTGATTAATCGCATTCAGAGCGGAACGGGCTGCCTGGAGGCGGTTGAGAAATTCGTCACGTTGCTGGCGGGCGACAGCCCCTTGGGCTGCAAGGCTGGCGTATCTCTGGTACTGCTTCTGAGCAAAGTTCAAATCAGAAAGGCGCGACAATCGTTCCGCTTCAAGGGACCTCAGCGTTGCCTGAGCACTTGCTATTTCTGACTGGGCAGCTTCGTCAGCAGCGCTAGCACTACTGACGGCTGCTGCCTGTTCGTCCGGATCGATTTGGAGAATTGCCGCCCCTGCGGCGACTCGCTCCCCTTCTTGGGCCAAAATCTGGGTAACTCGACCCTGGATCTGAGGCTGCAGCGTTACGGATTGAGGAGACTCTAGAGCGGCTATATACTCTGAACTCTCCTCAATCCTGTCGGAGCGGACTTCAGATAACCTCACACGGGGCACCGGCGGTCCCCCTTGAGCCTGGCCCTGGGCACTCCTAGCCTGCCACCAGCGCCAGCCGATGAACCCGATACCCAGCAGTAGAACGATCGCTCCCACGATTAGTAACCACTGCCGCGGTCTGAGAAAGGAAGGGCGGGGGCGAGCAGCCTCTATGGTGCCAGGATCAGCACTCTCTTCGGTTCTCGTGATCTGCGGGGTGACAGAAACTGTAGATGGACGATTGTGGCCATCAAGCGACTCTACCCCTTCTTGAGTTCTATCCTTAGGAGATTCTGATTTCATCAGGTTATTCCCAACCTTTGCTGCGTTTACCTTGGACTGTCAATTGACATAAAACTAACATTTGTATAAAATTCACTACCGTTGTTCTCAGCCATGACAGCATGGTTCTCCTGGTAGCTGTTGCGGCTTGATGTTTTATTAGGGGTTTATCGAGCGAGCGATCGCATACATGGCTGTGAGTATAAACACATTGGTCTAGAAATCATATGATTTGAATCATGTGAATGAGGGATAGCGAGCCTGAATAATCATTCAGGTTTGCTTGACAGAACTTGTTGTTAGAGCCGTGATTTGTCGCCTTGCTCCCGCAAATGCCAGCGCCAAGAGTAGCAGTAGCCCGCCTGCCAAGCTGTAGGTGTTCCCCAGGCCGACCTGTTGGCTCACGGGCTGACTCACCAGGGGTGATAGAAACTGGCCTAAGAAGAAGAAGGTAGTGAGCCCACCCAAAGCTTGCCCCCGTGATGCGTCTGGGGCCTCTGCTGAGAGCCATACCGTGAGGTTGGGCATCAGTAAGCCTAATCCCAGGCCAGCTATCGCCAGACCCACCAAAACCTGCTCGTAGCTGTCTACCAGGCCGATGATGATATAGCCAATGCCAATGAGCCCAAAAGTGAGGGCAACAATGTGAAGAAAATCTATCCGGGCCTTAACTCGCCCATACATCATGGAAGCAAAGGCGCTAAAGAGGGTGGCAAAGGCGATCGCCAGACCACTCTGGGTAGCACTGGCGTTTGAGAGATTTGCTAGATAAAACGGCAGCTGCACGGGAATCAGGTAGAAGATTACCTGCATCAGCAAGGCGACTCC
>JAUJON010000069.1 GCA_030447595.1 Thermosynechococcaceae cyanobacterium YX3bin19 | reverse complement strand
CCTGATCACCCTCTTCCAGCTAAGCGCTTGACGCGGGCTACACAGACTCACCCCCAACTCAAGAGCATCAATGCTCAAGTGTTGCAGCAGGTTTTGAGGTCACTAGATCGGTCCTTTGACCAGAGGTCGGCTCAAGGAAAAGGATTTCCCAAATTCAAGAATCACTTCAGAATGCGGTCGTTTGTCTTTCCGCAACTGCTCAAGAATTGTCTTTCAACTTGGGGAATCAAGCTGCCGCAGCTAGGGTTAGTGAGAGGTTTACGCTCAAGCAAGCTCGGGTTGTTCGCAAGGCATCGGGTTACTTTGTGCGATTGAGCTTTGAGGCCGAGGTGGACATTCCAGCAGTGATGCCTCATGGTCATCCCCTAGGTATTGACGTGGGTTTACAGTACTTGCTCTCCACATCAAATGGTGAGCAAGTCAAACGGCCTCGGTTCTTTAATCCCCTGCACCGGAAGCTGAAATTGCTCCAACGCAGGCTGAAGAAGAAACAAAGGGGAAGTGCCAATCGGCTGCAGCTCAACCAGAGGATTGCCAGAGTCCATCAACGCCTTGGAGACGCTCGTAAAGACTGGCATTTTAAGCTGGCGCATCATCTCTGTAATTCAGCAGGCATGATTTTTGTGGAAGACTTAGACTTTCGCATTATGGCCAAAGGAATGCTAGGTAAGCATACACTAGACGCTGGCTTTGGGCAGTTTGTCAATCAAACCCTGCCGTGGGTATGTTTCAAGCGAGACGTTTACTACGCCAAAGTTGATGCCCGTGGCACCTCTCAGGAGTGCCCGGACTGTGGGACTCAAGTACGTAAAGACTTAAGTGTGAGACTGCATCAATATCTGGAGTGTGGCTCAACTAAACCGAGAGACATTGCTGCAGCTCAAGTGATTAGTACCCGTGGGCAACGGGGAATAGAAAATGCCTGTGGAGACGGTAAGCGCGGGGGCTGGGGTCACTCAGCCTAGCCAAGTGTCTTTGAAGCAGGAACTTTTTGGGGTGACCCAAAGAATCTCCAACCATACCGCTAGGTGGGTTGGATGAGCATGTCAACTCCCACTACTTTTTGCAACCAACCCTCAGTAGGTATCTGAAACTTCTATTGGTGGCTCGTAGGGCTGAGGGGGGATTAATTTGTGAAAACGTTCTAACAATTGATCCCACTGTACGACGAGAGTACCTTCGGTTTCCTCCTGTTGCTTTCTCCATGTCGAGAATAGGTCAAGACAGGAGTGGTCAATATAAGCTAGCTTTTCCATGTGTAGATGCAACTTAGTCCCCGGAGGAATCTCTTCAAGGGTGGTAGCAAGCTTCGGCAGTTGGATGAACGTTGCTGCACCTTCAAGATGCAGATCCATCCGCTGGTTCTTGCCTGCTTCTAAGCGGATATTCAGGGAGGAAACCTTGTAGATGACTCTACCTGCTGTCAGCCCGATGCCGAGCAGCACACCTGTAAGTAGATCTACAGCGACAATCCCAAGTAAGGTGATGAAGTAGATTACCAACGGGAAGCGCCCGTACTGCTGTAGCTTGCGGATTTTCTCTACTTTCACTAGCTTGTAACCCGTGAAAACAAGAATGGCTGCTAGGCTAGCTGTGGGAACCAGCTTCAGCACGCCGGGTATAGCGACCACCATCACTAGCAGCCATACACCATGGAGTATGGTGGAAAGGCGAGTTTTAGCCCCAGCTTCCACGTTGACAGAGCTACGGGCAATTACTCCGGTCATCGGTAGCGCCCCTAGGATGCCACAAACCATGTTGCCAAATCCCTGTGCAGCCAGCTCGCGGTCAAAATCTGTTCTATGTTCTTGCTGCAGCTGGTCCACTGCTGCTGCCGACAGTAAGCTTTCTGCACTAGCAATAAAGGCAATAGCGAGTGCCTCAAGCAGCAGTGGTGCCTGCACAACACCTATCAAGTTGCCTAGAGTTGGCAGTTGCAGTGTCTCCGCTAGATTCGTAGGCACATTGACGTGTTGAAGAGGCAACTTCATGACAGTGGCAATCACAGTTGCCAGCACTACGGCAACGAGCGCACCCGGCAGTAGCTTCAAGCTTCTTGGCTTAAACCGCTCCCAGAGGACCAGTGTGATAAGGGTTATAAGACCTACAAGGGCAGCGATGTAATGGGTACTACCATCTGAAGAAAAGAAGCTTTTGTAGACAGCCTGGGGAATTGTAATTAGGTTCTCAATGCCCTTTTCGTGTGGTTTATCATCGATCATCACGTGGAATTGGGAGGCGACGATTACCACGCCGATGCCTGCAAGCATTCCATAGATCACTGCAGGAGACATGGCGCGAAACGACTGTCCTAGCTTGAACATACCTGCCAGCAACTGGATCAGGCCTGCAAGTAGGAGAACGGGTCCTAGCATTTCAATGCCGTACCGGTGGATAAATTGCACGATGATGACAGCCAGCCCGGCCGCCGGCCCACTGACTTGCAGGGGAGAGCCTGTGATCGTGCCAACAACAATTCCGCCAACTATCCCTGTAAGCAAGCCACGAGCCGGGGGCGTTCCCGACGCGATCGCAATCCCCAGACACAGTGGCAGCGCAACGAGAAATACCACGAAAGACGCCGTCAGGTCGTTGGTAATGGACTGTTTAACTCTAATGCCTCTGATTGTCATTTCTCCTCTCCATTCATGACCTGTTTATTTCAAGCCGTAAACACGGTAACGTGTTCGCTCTAGCTGAGAATGTACTCCGTTTGATGGAGCAGCCAAAGTGCAAAAGCTTCCCCTGAGAAATGCAGACTAAATACTACCCCCTTAGAGAGTTGGCAAACTGCCAGTTATTATAAGTGCAAGGGTTAACTTCCAGCTTCATAATTTTTCATACTTCAAGCGAGTGACGCTGTTAAGCCCCCACCCGTCGGCGTAAAACTGTTGAATTCCAAACGGCTCAAGTAACAATTTGAGTTGGAAGAACGCTTCGTCTTTATGCTCAGCCAGGACATAGGCCAACACTTGCCGACTTTGATAGTCAATTCCCTGCCACAGCCAGCGCTGCTTTTTGGAAGACAAAACTCCACATCTCGTCTAGCTCAGCCTCGTCGAGGTAGGGCACGATATCAATTGCACTGGGACATTGATGTAGCAAGGGCCGATTGAGCTATTCCAAGTCACGATCTTTTTTTGAGGCTGCGATGACTGTGGTGGGGCTAATCTTGAGCACCGGTGCTGAGTCCTGGATACCAAGGAAGTGTGCCTGGAGAATTTTCTTCAGGCACACTTCCGCACTGCCATTGAGAGCCATGTCGCTAATCTGCTGCTGAATCTCGGGTAAATAACCGCGAGCTTGAGTAACCTTAAGATGAAGCTGCGACGGGTACATTTTGAGACTCGGCACAGATAGTGTTGTTTGTCAGCAAGGCTTTTACCATTTTTGACAACATCAGCACTAGAGCAGGTGGGGCAATAAATGGATTCTAAAATTATCGGCGTGATTCCGTTGCAACCTCATCTCTATCCCACCACACCCCTAGCAGCCTATCAACTTGTCTAGAACACTACCCTGCATCAGTAAGGACCCTAGGCATAATTTCTCAAACTTGAACAAGCGGTAGAAATGCCGCAAGAGCGGATCAGCAACTGTGGCGAAGAAGTTATAAGCCTAATCCTGAGACGATTACCTTGAAAGAAGTGAAGTCGGGTGGCAACCTAAAGAGTCAGGAAAACTTTTAGGTTTAATCTCTGCGGGTCAATTCCCCGCCGCTCTGCGGCGTAAAATGCAAGGATGAGAGTCAGCAATCGCCTGCTTATGTTGCCAGAGGGTGCAAGAAACTGAAATATTCTTGGTAGTAGGATACCAGGCGCTTTTTCAAAGCAGGCATTATCCTCGTCATAAGTGCTGCCAGGGGTTCGGCGTCGTTTGCATCCTCAAAGTCAAAAGTACCATGCTGTTCTTGAATGGTTGAGACACAGGCTTTCCTGCTGTTGCCGTGGGAAGCCGCGAATGCCATCGGTAAAGCTCAGGTGACTCTGATGGGATGCAAAAATTAAGCGATGACAAAGGCGAAACAATAAAATGTGGAATGCTCTCCGGTTTCGGCCTCAGCGTGGCTGGATTGAAAACGTGCGGCGTCAATGGGGAAGGTGTTATCGACCCGGCGATGCCCGACCTCATGGGAGCCTCGAATACGTCCTGCCTGTACTTCACCTGAAGAGGTTATGAGAACAGTTCGTACCTAATTAGCGCTAATATATCTTTAAGATGATTCAGTACATTCATAGAACTACCAAAGGACTGGCACCATGTCGGTGCTGTTGAATGGTTGGGACCTTAGTTTTCCTGCCGTTGTGGAAAACTGCGGTCATGGTAAAAACGCATTCAGGGTGACGCTGGTGGGATCTGGAAGAGTGGCAGTGGACGGGCAACTGCTCGCTACCGCGTCCGTGGAGATTGTCTCCAGGTTCAAGCCTCCGTAGCGGGCTGGCGCTGGAGTCAGTCAAACGCGTCAATGGGGAAGGTCAGTGTTATCGGCCTGCTCATTATACCGAACCTCGCAGGAGCCTCGAATGCCGATGCCTGCCCATGCGCTGCCGGGCGTTGAACGGTTTGCCGCGGGGCGTAGCGTGGGCTTGCCTTCACTCTGGCCCTACGCTGGTAACGACCTGGTGGAGATTGCCCAAAGTTCGTGGCACGGTTGTTAGTACACGCAACGCGTTATCAGTTCGTTACCCCAAAAATACTAAACTACAGCTTTGTAGCCATTTCGGCGGCCAATATTTCTCAGGCAATGTTAATTTCTATTGCTACCCGGAACAGTTTTAGGGTAATCATGGCGGATGCTGTTGATCAGGTTGTTGGTTTCTCGACTCCTGCTGTTGTGGAAACCGTTCTGCATCGTGGCGTAAAAGCAACTCAATTGACGCTAGTTGGGATTTGAAAAAATTGTACGTGGCAGATGAAAACTGCTCGACATCACCGGAACGTCTGTCTCCGAAGTTCAGCCCTCCGTAGCGGCTGGAATTGAAAACGACGTGCGGAAAACAATCAATGGAGGGTCAAAGTGGCTATCGACCCAATATCTTTGCCGACCTCGCAGACATAGTCGTCTCTTCGCCCGCTGCCTGAAAGACGTTGAGCAGGTTCGCGGGGTGTTGTCTTGAGATCCCGCTGATTTCTGGCCCTACACTGGAGCTAGGCCGTAAAACCTGATGAAAATTGCCAAAGTTCGTGGCACGGTTGTTAGTACCCAAAAGGAGCCCTCCCTCAGGGGGGTTAAACTACTCCTACTGCAATTTATAGATGAAGAGGGACGCTCACTACCAGAATATGAGGTTGCCGCTGACGGTGTGGGAGCAGGTGCAGATGAGTGGGTACTGGTTAGTCGCGGTAGTTCCGCCCGTCAGACTTCTGGCAGTGAAACGCGTCCTCTTGATGCTGTAGTGGTAGGAATCATTGACACTGTCAATGTTGATAATCGCTCACTCTACAGCAAAAAAGACCAATACCGCTAGTAGCTAGCGGTAAATTTTGCCATTCTAATTGCTGCTCCCCGTACTGCGTAATTCATTTCTGTTAAAAGGAACTTACTTGGAATTTAACTATGGTAGTCCGTAGCTCAGCCGCCCCCCCGACCCCTTGGTCAAAAAAACTGCCTAAACCGCAGATTCATAAAACTGCTTATATACATTCCTTCTCGAACATTATCGGAGATGTGCGAATTGGTCCTAATGTGCTGATCGCCCCAGGAACTTCAATCAGAGCCGATGAAGGAATTCCTTTTTCTATCGGTGAAGGAACCAATATTCAGGATGGGGTGGTGCTGCATGGGCTAGAGAAAGGTCGGGTGAAGGGAGATGACCAAGAGCCCTACTCGATCTGGATTGGCAAAAATGCTTCCATTACCCACATGGCTTTAATTCATGGCCCCGCTTACGTTGGGGATGATTGCTTTATTGGGTTTCGCTCTACCGTTTTTAATGCTCGCGTCGGTCAAGGCTGTATTGTGATGATGCACGCGTTGATCCAGGATGTAGACATTCCGCCAGGAAAGTATGTTTCTTCCGGGGCTTTGATCACTACCCAGCAGCAGGCTGACCGCCTACCGGATGCCCAAGCGATCGATATCGAATTTGCCCATCATGTAGTCTGCGTGAATGACGCTTTACGCTCTGGTTACCATTGTGCTGAGGATGATAAATGCATTATGCCTATTCGGAATGAGTTAGATAAATCCTACGGATCCCGTTCTTCGAACGGCAATAGCCTCTCCAACAGGAATGGTAATGGGCAGGGGCAGGGCTCTCACCTGAGCTCAGAGGCTATACAGCAAGTGCGGCAGTTACTTGAACAAGGCTATCGAATTGGGACAGAGCATGTAGATCAGCGGCGTTATCGCACAGGCACCTGGCAAAGTTGCACACCTATTGATTCCAAACAAGAATCAGAAGTTGTTGCTGCTCTGGAGACTTGTCTAGCCAACCATCCTGAAGAATATGTGCGCCTGTTTGGGATTGACCCCAAGGCAAAACGGCGTACTTCTGAGCAGATCATCCAACGTCCGGGTGAGCAGACTACTAGTGCGAACGTTAGAAGTTCTGTGGCTGCTAAGCCCACCCCTTCCACCAGTGGCTTCTCAGGTAGTAGCAATAGCCGCAGTAGTGGCTTGAACCCAGAAGTGCAAGCCCAGGTACGTCAGTTACTTGCTCAAGGTTACCGGATTGGCCTAGAGTATGCGGATGAACGTCGATTCCAAACCAGTTCCTGGAAGAGTTGGCCTTCGATCCAGGCAACTCGGGAACCAGAAGTGTTCGCTGAGTTGGAAGCTTGCCTGAGCGAACACAATGGAGAATATGTGCGCCTGATTGGCATTGATACTAAGCTCAAAAAGCGGACTCTGGAGACAATCATTCAACGGCCTCGCGATCAGGCTAGTAAGAATGATAACGCTGCTGCCAGTTCTTTCAGGCGTTCCAATACTGATACTACCAGTTCTTCAAACCGCTCTAGCACTCAGTCACAGAGCACAAACTTGAGCCAAGAAGCTGTGCAGCAAGTGCGGCAGTTACTTGAACAAGGCTATCGAATTGGGACAGAGCATGCAGATAAGCGTCGGTTCCAGACTAGTTCCTGGCAAAGTTGTGCTCCCATTGATGCCAAGCGGGAGTCTGAAGTGATTGCAGCGCTGGAAGAGTGTCTGGCTAACCACGGTGGGGAATATGTGCGTCTGTTTGGCATTGATCCGAAGGCCAAACGGCGAGTCCTAGAGACAATTATTCAACGACCTAATGGTAAGGTTTCTCAGAGTCCCAGCAAAAGTTCTAGCAATTCCAGCTCTTCCTCTGTTGATTCCAGCAGTTTCAGCAGTTCGTCTCGTAGTTCGCGCTTGAGTTCAGAGGCTGCGGAGAAAGTCCGGCAGTTACTTGCCCAAGGATGCCAGATTAGCACTGAGTATGCGGATGAGCGCAGGTTCAAGACTAGCTCCTGGCAAAGTGGCGGAGTGATCCAGTCCAGCCGTGAATCGGAGGTGTTCGCCGCTCTTGAAGCCACTTTGGAGGAACACACTGGGTCCTACGTACGCCTGATTGGTATCGACCGCAAGGCTAAGCGCAGAGTTCTGGAGCTAATTATCCAACGACCTGGTAAATAATGACTTTCTCTGCTAGCAACATCAGCATTGAAGGGTCATCGTTGAGCCTATCCCCATCCAAGCTTAAAGGTTCTCATTGCGATGTATTTGCCACCCGTGCACCCCATTAGCACCTCCCATTTTTATGCTAGTGGCAGTGTAACCATTCACCCTAGTGCTGCGATCGCACCAGGTGTTCTCCTCCAAGCAGATCCAGACAGTCAGATTATAATTGCTGCTGGAGTATGTGTTGGCATGGGAGCAGTTCTACATGCTCATCAAGGAAACCTGGAAGTGGAGTCAGGAGCAAACATTGGAACGGGAGTTCTGATAGTCGGTAAGGGTAAAATTGGAACCAATGCCTGTATTGGTTCGATGACGACAATCTTGAATAGCGATCTTGGGCGGGGAGAAGTGGTACCGCCTGGTTCTCTAATCGGAGACGCCAGTCGTCATGTTTCTGAACCTCAAAGACCAGAACCTCAAAGACCAGAACCTCAAAGACCAGAGGATACAACCACTCTGGTCTTTGAATCTTCTTCAAGCCATCAGCCGTCGGAACGCCTAGCCGCCTCCATAACCACTCCAGATGAGTCCTCAAATCAGCAAGCGCCTGAATCTTTAGAAGCGACTGGTACTCAAGTCTATGGACAGGCTAGTCTGAACCGATTGTTATCGACATTGATGCCGCATAGACAATCCTTGAACCGCTCGCTTCAGGACGACCAATCTGACTCTAATAGTAGTTAGAGTGATAATACCAGAGTGTTCTAGTCGAGGTCTAAGGTGGAGGGATACAAGCACAACTTGGAGGACTTTAGGGATAAGGCACTCGGTCTAGTCTCGACTCGCAGTTTCCCGGCGATCGTCGCTACTGCAGATGCAATGCTGAAGGCTTCTGGAGTAACTTTAGTAGGGTATGAGAAAATTGGTAGTGGTCATTGTACAGCTATTGTGCGGGGTGGATTTTCCGATGTCCGGTTAGCGGTAGAAACAGGCGCTGAAACTGCTGAACAAATCGGTCAATTGATTTCAAGTTCACTCATTCCCCGGCCTTTAGCCAACTTGGAAGTAGTCCTGCCAATTGGTAGTCGCTTGTCTCAACTGACTCAAGGAGAAAGGGATAGTCGCTTAAGCAATCAAGCAATTGGTTTACTAGAAACTCGTGGATTTCCTGCCATGGTAGGTGCTGCCGATGCCATGCTTAAGGCAGCAGATGTGCAACTATCAGCACACGAAACTATTGGCGCAGGCCTATGTACGGCGATTATCCGAGGTTCAGTGACAAATGTCGCCTTGGCTTTGGAAGCAGGAATGCACGAGGCGCAGCGAATTGGGGAGTTGAACGCAGTAATGGTAATTCCTCGCCCCTTAGATGACTTAGAACAAACCCTTCCGATCGCGAGTTGCTGGTTAGAACAACCTAAACCTCTACGATTACCTATTGCAGTCAAAGAAGTAGAAAAAGAGTTAGTGGAACTAGAGTTACCGGAACTGCCTGATTTGAAGCATTTATCAGCTCCTACTGAGGAGTAATAGTTTGTGAGCGTGCAGCCTATTAGAACCTCCGAGCCATTCCTAATTCCTTTATCAGGAAAGGATCTACGGTGTTAGTGAAACTACTTTAAAGAAAGATATCCTGGTATGTGCTTTCTTTAAGGTTACTGTGTTCTTCCACCCTACTTTGCCTTAAGAACCTCAAATTTGAGTTATAGTTTACATCACTTTGGTCCCATCCCCGAGAGGGTGTTGCATATGAGTGATGTAGAGAGATGCTACAGCTTTCTTGAACTGGAGCCTGGAGATTCGCCGGAGAAGATGAAACAGGCGTACAGAGATATGGCTTTCGTATGGCATCCAGACCGCTACTCCCATAATCCCCGGCTACAACAGAAAGCCAATGAGAAGCTGAAGGCAATCAATGAAGCTTGTAAGTATCTACGGTTTTGTCAACCCAGCCCTCAAAAATCTCCACCACCGCCGCCTAGGTCTGAACCATCCCAGCCACCACGCTCTACGTCAAAAGCTAAGGACTTTGATAAACAAGGTGTAAACAGAGTTCGGCCAAGGGACTACTGTGTGTGGCTAGATTGACGATTCTATAATGACGGTGCTCGCATGGCATGATCCTTGCAACCATCTGAACTATCCCTCCTCGATTTCTAGGGTTTAGAGGTACGAATAGCGCGCTTACGAGTTTGCGTAGATGCGTCCGATAAGTTCGGGTTGGAGCTTCAAAGGTGGTCCCCGCATCGCAGGGAGGTGTCTCTTGGGAAACTTCCTGGTTCAACATCTCTTACGAGGAACTTTTTCTGGCCCAGCTCCAACAGATAGTAACGACCACAGGAGGCTCCCAGAAATTGCAAAATCTTGCGTTGTTAAGGGGTGAGATTACTAGATTTGTCTGTGTCCTGCAACGATAACCCGATGGACAGACTGAAAGCACAGGACTTACGCAAAGGACATTTGAATGGACGGATGCTTGAGTTGCTCAATCAAGTAGATTGACTGCATCCCGTGCTTGATCTGGTAAATTGTTCTGCTAGTGTAATAAGCGATCGTTTTCAGGCGACTCCAAACGAGTAAGGTACAGACTCGCGCTTTGCGACATTGACAAGCTTCAACTCCAGTCAACTGCTTTAACTCGCGGTGAAACTCCGATTGGCTTCCAGCCAAGTTGTCAGCGCGTCTTGCTTACTCACGGCGATTGCTGAGACCTAGGTAGAAGTAGGGTTGAAGCGAAACCCTGTGAATCTTGATAGACTAGAGGCGCAGTTTGAAACTATCTATTAAACTCTATGCCCAAGCATCCCAACCTTGAAACTAGTCATGTTATGCGCCGTGCCGAGGAGCTAATCGGGGCCTCTTCCAATCGCTACCGCATTACAGTTCAAGTTGCCAACCGGGCAAAGAAGCGTCATCACCGGGATAACTTTGACGACTACGAAGATTCAATGGTGAAGTCAGTGATGCAGGCGATTGTTGAAATGTCTGATGAACTGACGGAGCCGGAAATTATTGGCGATTAGTCAACGGGTATTACTCTGCCTTGGGCTTAGTGGGACCGATGAATCGCCAGTTGCGATGCGGGACGGGTTGGCGTCTAGGATGGAATCCGGAAGCAGCTGAATTTAAAGGTCTAGTTGGTGGAGAAGCCTGGGCGATCGAGTTGACTGGCCCTGAGTTTAGGCATTTCCGTAGTCTTTTAGATCAGCTGGTTCAAACGATGAATCAAATGGCTGATGAACTCATGGAGGAAGAAGCCATTACCTGTGAAGCGGCTAGTGATCTACTCTGGATGGAAGCTTCCGGATATCCTCAGTCCTTTGGTATTAACTTGATTCTGCTGAGGGGACGGCGAGGTGAGGGTCAATGGCCTGCCGGCGTGGTGCCAGAATTGATTCAAGCAGCTCAAGTTATTGAGGTTTTCTAAAGAGTCGTGATTGATCTGAAGCAGCTCCGGGACAATCCCCAACAATTTAGTGAACGTCTCAGACGGCGGGGAGCCTATGACCTACAACCCATTCTCGACTTAGACCGCCAGCAGCGGCAGCTAGAGGTTGAGCGATCGCAACTGCAGGCGCAGAGTAATGCTATTGGCAAATCTGTTGGAGAACGAGTCCGGGGTGGAACGCATCCGCAGGACCCAGAGCTAAAAGACCTGCGAGAATCAGCAAATCAAATTAAAGTAACCCTCGCTGAGCTGGAGCCCCAGGAAAAAGAACTCAAGGTGCAACTTGAAAGCCTGCTGCTTTCTGTTCCTAACCTGCCTAGCGAGTCCACACCAACTGGCAACAGCGAAGAAGAAAATGTTGAGGTACGCCGCTGGGGAGATGAGCATCTGCCGCAAAATTTTAATATTTTGCCCCACTGGGAACTAGGAGAAAAACTGGGAATATTTAACTTTGAGCGCTCGGTAAAGGTTGCCCAAAGTCGTTTTGTTACCCTGATTGGCGCAGGTGCTGCCCTAGAGCGGGCCTTGATTCAGTTCATGCTGGACCGGCAAATTGCTGCAGGCTACATTGAGGTTATTCCGCCTTTCCTGATTAACTCTCAGTCCCTGATGGCTACGGGGCAGCTGCCTAAGTTTGCCGAAGAGAGCTTCAAGTGTGAGCCGGATGACCTGTGGCTGAGTCCTACGGCTGAAGTGCCTGTGACCAATCTCTACCGGGGTGAAATCCTAACTGCCGCTGAGCTGCCTATATACCACTGTGCCTACACGCCCTGTTTTCGCCGGGAGGCAGGTAGCTACGGGCGGGATACACGGGGCCTGATCCGGCTGCATCAGTTCAATAAAGTTGAGCTAGTTAAAATTGTCCATCCGCAAACCTCGGAGCAAGAGCATCAAATGTTGGTTCAGGATGCCGAGGCAATTCTACAAGCGCTGAAGCTACCTTACCGGGTGGTGGAACTCTGCACGGGCGATTTGGGCTTTGCCGCAGCCAAGTGCTATGACTTGGAGGTTTGGCTACCCTCTGCTAAACGCTATCGTGAGATCTCCAGTTGTTCAAACTTTGGCGATTTCCAGGCCCGACGAGGTGGTATCCGCTTTAAGGAAACAGGTCAAAAAGGCACTCAGTTTGTTCACACCCTTAATGGTTCTGGCTTGGCTGTGGGCCGGACGATGGCTGCCATTCTAGAGAACTACCAGCAACCGGACGGCAGCGTGCGGCTGCCGAAAATTCTCCAACCTTATCTTGGGCGAGAAATTCTATAACTTTGTTTTCTTGGTTTTGTTGCAGAAATTGTGGATTGAGTAAAGTAGAGAGACATCTACTTTCAAGCAAGATCTATGGAATGTCGGCCCTGTGGTCACCCCAGCATGTAATGGTAGCCAACGGTATTTCTGCCCTCAGTGCCAGCAAACGTTCAATGAACGGTTTGACCCCTTGTACTATCATCCGCAAGTGAGCTCGGAGCAGATCCGACAAGTCTTACAGGCCCATAGCGAAGGCAGCAGTCTCAGAGGGGTCAGTCGCACGACAGGGCTGGCTATAACACGGTCGTTAGTATTGTTCGTGCAGCTGATTAGGAGTAGCACAAAGTCTGACGAGAGAATGGCATCACCAAGTTTAACTGTGCCCTAAAAGCTTCTAAGGCTTCCGTAGTCGTTAATCGCATATTCTATCTGTAGAAGCAAACGGTCTTTGTCACGGGGAGGAGTTGCTTTGTGGAAACAAGACGCATCTTCCACGAATCCAAAACCAGCTGGTCCACAAATAGTTAGCACGTTCTCTGCACCATAGTAATCAACTATCTCTTTATCCTCCTTACTGGCACAGCGAACACCCAGAAGTTGATGCGAAAACTTCTTATTTCTATGACTTCCACGAATACAGACGTGAGGACCGCTAGACGGATCCACATCCGTTAGGTAAAAGAAAAACTTGATAAATCGGTAGTCATCCAGGTCATAGTGAAACACCTGAGCTGCCTTAAGCTGATCAAGGGGTGTTGCCGAAAGTGGAAAACTCCACAAAAGCTCACTGCCGACATGAACGGGAGCTGCACCCAGAAATTTAGCAGCGATCGCTAATAATCCTGAATCGCTTTCTAGCTTCTTCAGAGCTGAAGACATCTCAGTATTGTTTAAATAACTACCGATGTTAAACTGCTTGCCACTCAAAATTTCCGCTCGTTCTTTATCACCATAATAGAAGGCAAGTGCTGGGTCCCTGTTACCGTAGCAAGTTGACGTCATAGCAAAATCTAGTAGCTCTTGCAGAACGGCTTGAGGTAAATTTATACCTAAGTAATAGCTGTCAGTAGTTAGGGATACTACAACTGTTTCTAGATTGATATCTCCAAAAATCGATGGATTTTTCTTGTAATTTTCATAGAAGATTTCTGCACCCCTATGAAAATAGCTTGTCCAATTACGTATACTTTCAAAACGGGCTATTTTACGCATTAAAAACAACCTAGGGTTCTTCGTCAAGCACTGATAATTTTTACTATAGTAGTGGGAGACTTTTGCCCACAGCCTTTGAAAATGCCCTATTGAATTAATCATAAATAGCTACTTAGTATCAAACTTAAGACATTGATTATTTTTCATTTGTCACCTGTTCTGAACTCCAAATTGACTAAATGAACTACCCCGCTGCAAGCAGGCGGGGTATCAGAATCAAAAAAGAGTAAG
>JAUJON010000068.1 GCA_030447595.1 Thermosynechococcaceae cyanobacterium YX3bin19 | reverse complement strand
CGCCTTCACAAATATTCGTAATGATTGTGTGGGCCATGGTGTTCTCTGCTTGAGATATTTATGCGCTTTTTTAGGGTAGCAATAATTACTTCTAGAACTGCGGTATTCAACCTGGTTTCGTCAGGCAAAACAGATTTAACAGACTTAACTGAGTCCAATTGAAGTAGAAGTCACTGCTAAAATCTGGTAATATTTCCGCCTGCGTTCCATGACCGAAAAAATTCTAGACGTTCGCAATCTCCAGGTTCAGTTTCAAGTTGATGACAAGCTGATTACGGCTGTTGATGGCATTTCCTTCGGCTTAAAGCGAAGACAGACCTTAGGTATTGTGGGAGAATCGGGCTCTGGCAAGTCGGTTACCGCTCTATCGGTGATGCGTTTGGTTCCCAGTCCTCCTGGAGTAATTGCCGGCGGAGAAATTCTGTTTCGCGGGCTCAAAGAGGATGGCAGCACCCTTGAACCCGTTGACTTACTGCAGCTACCGGAAAAGCAAAGCCAGCACTACCGGGGCAGTCAAATCTCGATGATTTTTCAGGAACCGATTAGCTCCCTCAACCCTGTTTATACCTGCGGCTTTCAGCTTGTGGAGGCGATTCGCCAGCACCAAGCGGTTTCTAAAGCTGAAGCTCGGCGGCGGGCGATCGCCCTGCTTCAGGAAGTAAAACTGATCCCCCGCGATGAAGAACTGGAGCAACGCCACTTAGAAACTCTGCCAAAGCGAAGCTATCAACAACCCCGGCGAGCCGATATCCAGCGGCAAATCAACCAGCAGAAACACGCCTTTTTAGATCGCTATCCTCACCAGCTTTCTGGTGGTCAGATCCAGCGGGTGATGATTGCCATGGCGATTTGCTGTAATCCAGCGGTCTTAATTGCCGATGAACCTACCACTGCTTTAGATGTGACCGTTCAGGCAACCATTCTCGACCTGCTGCGGGAGCTACGCGACGCTCGCGGGATGTCGATTATTTTTGTCACCCACGATTTGGGAATTATTGCCGAAATTGCCGACTCTGTAGCCGTCATGTACCAAGGCAAGGTTGTGGAGTATGGTTCAGTCCAGCAAATTTTTACCGAGCCACAGCATCCGTACACCAAAGGCTTGTTGGCCTGCCGTCCTCGGCCTGAACAGCAGCTGAAGTACTTGCCCACTGTGTCTGATTTTATGGAAACTACCATCGATTCTGCAGGAACGACAATCCTGCGAGAAAAATCCTCTACCACCCCACCCCTGAAATCTGAAGCGGAACTAGGCGAGCGACTGACCCGGCTGCAGCAGCGATCGCCCCTACTGGCGGTGCAAAATCTCCAGGTGCTTTTTCCCGTTCGGGGGGTGCTGGGCCAAACGACCCGCTACGTCACCGCTGTAAATGGTGTATCCTTCGAGGTCTATCCCGGTGAAACCCTGGGATTAGTCGGTGAGTCGGGCTGTGGTAAAACCACCTTGGGCCGCGCGCTCCTGCGGCTAGTGGAGCCTACGGGCGGGCAAATTCAGTTTGAAGGGCGCGAGACCACCACACTATCGGGAGGACCACTACGGCGGTTGCGGCGGGACATGCAGATGATCTTTCAAGATCCCTACGGCTCTTTGGACCCGCGCATGAACATTGGTGATGCAGTGCTGGAGCCGATGCGGATTCATACCACCGAGGCCAATGAACGGCAACGGCGCACCCGAGCTGCTTACCTGCTAGAGCGAGTTGGCCTTCACCCCGAGTGGATGCGCCGATATCCCCATGAGTTTTCCGGTGGGCAGCGCCAGCGAGTTTCCATTGCCCGCGCCCTGGCCCTCAATCCCAAGTTCATTATCTGTGACGAATCGGTTTCCGCTTTAGATGTGTCTGTACAGGCACAGGTGCTAAATTTACTCAAGGAACTCCAAAGTGAGTTTGACTTGACCTACATTTTCATCTCCCATGACCTGAGTGTGGTCAAATTTATGAGCGATCGCATTTTGGTAATGAACCAAGGCAAGATTGAAGAAATTGGTCCGGCTGAGGCAATCTACCGCTCACCGCAAAAACCTTATACTCGCCAACTGATTGCATCGATTCCTGCCGGTACCCCGCCAGCGGTGCGGCAGACTTGAATTCTTTTTACTAGCGAGCCTGGAGCCACAGTACCAGCGGGGACATCCCTACCCAGTACCTCTCCATCGGTGTGGTAACCGGCTGCCTTCTTGGCCGCAATTTCTAACTGGGAATTAACAGTTCTGGAGGATCTGGATTCCAGACTGGGCAATGATGTGGAAGTTGACAAGATGATGTTAGTTTTTGTGCAACCGATGGAGTAGAGCCATATCTAGGTAATTCATTCCCTGAGTGTTTCCCGCAAGGACAGTAAAGGGCTGGTCAGGTTCTCCCAGGTGATTCACAACCAGCGCTGCCTCAGCAAAATCCTGATTGCAGGTGTACTCGTTGACGGTGACAACTGTTTTAATACCAGTCTGAGCGGCGGCGATCAAGCCATGATGAGAATCCTCAACGGCTAAGCAATTCTGCGGGCCTAAGTCCATCGCCTCCAGTACATAGTGGTAGACATCCGGGGCTGGTTTTTTTTCGGGCACCATGTCACCTGCACCAATCACGTCAAACCAAGAAGTAGCATCGGTAGCTAGGGCTGTTTCTAGCAGAGTGTTGACATTAGGCAGGGCACTGGTGGTGGCGATCGCCAGGCGTATGCCCTCGGCACGAGCCTCTTGCAGCAATCGTTTTACCCCAGGGCGCAGCGGAATACTTCCCTCTGCTAGCAATTCTTGGTAATACCGATTCTTGGCTGCGTGCAGCTCAGCAACAAACTGATCCTGATCAATTGAGGAGTCTAGGTTGGGGCTGTACTGGTTCAAGTAGTAGCGGATGCGTTCTTTGCCTCCAGAGACTACTAGCAGCTCGCCATACAATGAGTCCGACCAGTGCCAATCCAACCCTGCTTCCGCAAAGGCACGATTAAAAGCCACCCGGTGCCCGTCCCGCTCAGTGTCGGCCATCGTTCCATCAACGTCAAAAATCAGCGCCTGAAGCTTCGTGGTAGCAACCAAGGAATCCTCCATTTCTGGATCATTATTTGTGGGACTGTTTACCTGCTGACTGATGTCTTCCACCCACCAGTCAGCATGATTCAAATCATATGCTTGACAAGCCGTTGGTGTATATCCTAATCAGAACAACGCTGATGGGCTCAACCTAGCCTTGTTTTCAACAATACACAATTAGACTTCTGGGATCGGCTAATGGTTAAGCTTCCTAAACAAGCGTTTCGAGCCCACCAACTATTTCCCTGGATAAAGCTGTTCCTAGGTCCACTCGGAGCCTGCCTCCTGGCTACGGTGTTACCAGCTCCTGCCCGGGGAGCGGAGCAGATTTCCCTCGTTTACGGCTCTTTACAATTTTCTCTGCCTGTTGACGCGCTAGAGACCTATGCCAGGACCGGTGAGATAACGGATGAATTTTCCTTTTATGCCCGGCGAGCCAGCCCCCAACAGCTCGCTGCCTTGCGGGCACTCCTCCAGGCTCACTTGCGGGTTAACTCAACGACCGCAGCCCAGTTTACCTATTCGCAGGTCGGGGAAACAGTACTGCAGCGGCTGGGACAAGTGGTTCGAACTGAATCAGGCCAGGATGGGTTCTTAGCCCTCCGAGCTGCTTTAATCTTGGCTGCGGCTGATCCAGACGGCTTAACAGTTATCAATGTGCTTCGCCGGTTCCCGACCCGCAGTATCCGCTTTGACTTAAAGTGGGGCCTACAGGCTGCGAGAACTTTAGCCCAGTCTGCTCAAGCTAGGGGAAGCAGTGTTTGCAAGCATTGAACGACTTGCAGCGGCAGAGGCACCTCTAGGGCTCCCCGATTTCATGCAGCAGCCCGATTTGCAGCAGCCAGGACCATTCACCTGGCAGCGCCAGACGTTTCAGTTCCGCAACTCCACTAGCGTTTCGAAGATAAATGGGCAGCGGAGGTTTCTTGTCGACGTTTACCTGCCTCAACCTCGACCGGGCACGCTCCAGCGACCTGCACCCTTGATCGTGATCTCCCACGGCGCTGCCTCCGATCGCAGTACCTTTGCCTATTTAGCGCAGCACTTAGCATCCCACGGCTTCGCCGTCGCAGTGCTGGAGCATGGCGATAATGCCCAGCGATTTCGCCAGTTTTATGCGGGGTTTGCCCGACCCCCGGAACCGACAGAATTGCTCCAACGCCCTTTAGATATCAAATATCTCCTGGATGAACTCCAGCGCTGGTCTGAGACTGACTCAGCTTGGAGAAATCGCCTGAATTTGCAGCAGGTGGGTGTGATTGGTCACTCCCTGGGTGGTTATACAGCCCTAGTCCTTGCGGGTGCCAAGCTCAATGTGGCGCAGCTGCGTCAGAATTGCCGCGGCTCTAAACCGCAGAACACGACAGTTAATCTGTCAATGCTGGTGCAGTGTGAGGCCAATACCTTGCCACCGCCAATGGCTAGCCTCCAGGACAAGCGGGTCAAAGCTGTGATTGCCATTAATCCGCTGGCAAGCAGTATTCTAGGTCAAAGGGGCGTGAGTCAAATTGAAGTTCCTGTAATGCTAGTCGGCAGTGGTGCAGATATTTTTACCCCAGCGATACCGGAGCAAATCATTCCCTTTACCTGGCTAACCACACCAAACAAGTATCTGGTTCTGGTAAAACGCGGAACCCACTTTTCCATGTTGAACCTGTCCCCGATCGGCGGTGGCCTACCGCCGCTACCCACAGCTTTGATTGGTCCCAACCCAGCCTTAACCCGCCGCTATCTCAAGGGCCTCAGTGTTGCTTTTGCCCAGACCCATCTGGCCAATCAGCCCCAGTACCAGCCTTACCTGGAGCCCGCTTACGCAAACGCCATCAGTCACCCCCACCTAGACCTGAGCTTGGTCCAGTCGTTGACCACGAAGCAGTTAGACGCGGCCCGAAATGATCTCAGTAAAACGGCCTCGACACGGACAAAGAGTAGACCCATTGAAAGAGAACAATGACACAAACGAGCTATCAACCCATCAACCCACTTGCTCAGCCGAGTAGCGCTGATGATGCTTCTATAAAGAAATATATCTGCCGCACAGAGCACGCTGAGGTGCAGGTGGAGGACGATCGCACCGGCATGAGTCCAGACACTCTGAAGCGAGCCTTTGCCGATAACCTCTACTACGTCCAGGGGAAGGGCGAGGACTGGGCTACCCCCTACGACTATTACATGGCCCTGGCCTACACAGTGCGGGACCGGCTGATCCACCGCTGGATTAAGACGCAACACACCTACTTTGAAACCGATGCCAACATTGTCTGCTACCTGTCGGCGGAGTACCTCATGGGCCGCCAGTTGGGAAATGACCTCATCAACGTCGGCCTGTTTGAGCCCGCCCGCCAGGTTGTCCAGGAGTCGGGGTTTGACCTGTATGACCTGATGGAGCAAGAAGAAGAACCGGGTCTGGGCAATGGTGGACTCGGACGACTAGCGGCTTGTTTTCTCGATTCCCTAGCAACTTTGGATATTCCGGCGATCGGCTACGGCATTCGCTACGAATTTGGCATCTTTTCCCAGTCCATCCGCGATGGCTGGCAAGTTGAGTCCCCCGATAGCTGGCTACGGTACGGCAACCCCTGGGAACTCCCCCGCCCCGAGTACCGGGTGGAAGTCAAGCTGGGAGGCCGCACGGAAGTCTACACAGATGAGCGGGGCCACTACCAAGTACGTTGGATGCCTGAGCGCACGGTCATCGGCACCCCCTTCGATACGCCGGTACCGGGATATAACACTAATACAGTGAATACTCTACGCCTCTGGAGTGCCCGCGCCAGTGAAGAGTTCAACTTCCAAATTTTTGATTCTGGGGATTACACCCGCGCCGTTGCTGAAAAAACCTTTTCAGAAAATATTTCCAAGGTTCTCTATCCCAACGACAACACCTACCAGGGACGGGAACTCCGCTTGGAGCAGCAGTATTTCTTTGTGACCTGTTCGCTCCAGGACATCATTCGCCGGTACCTCCGCAACCATCAGAGCGATTTCACAGCCTTCCCAGAGAAAGTCGCCATTCAACTCAACGATACCCACCCCACCATTGCGGTTGCTGAGCTGATGCGGCTGCTGGTGGATGAGCACCAGTTAGGTTGGGAGCCAGCCTGGCAGATTACCCAGCGAACCTTTGCTTTTACCAATCACACCTTGCTAGCCGAGGCTTTAGAGCGCTGGCCCGTGAGCCTGTTTGGCCGCCTGTTGCCCAGGCATCTGGAAATTATTTATGAAATCAATTGTCGTTTTCTGGAAGAGGTGCGGCGGCGCTATCCCCATGATTCTGAGCGAGCCAGACGGCTGTCCCTGATTGAGGAAGGTGCGGAAAAGCGAGTCCGGATGGCTCACCTCGCCTGTGTCGGCAGTCATGCAATCAATGGGGTAGCAGCTCTGCACACGGAACTGCTCAAGCAGGATGTGCTGCGGGACTTCTATGAGCTGTGGCCGGAGAAGTTCAGTAACAAAACGAACGCGGTAACCCCGCGCCGCTGGCTGTTACTCAGCAACCCTAAGTTAGCACTGCTGATCAGTCAAAAGATTGGCAACAACTGGATCAAGTCCTTGGAGGAGCTCAAGCGGCTGGAATCCTTTGTGGATGATGCTGAGTTTTGCCGCCGCTGGTATGAGGTTAAACAGGAAAACAAGCAGGACCTGGCTGAGTACATCCTGCACCACAACGGCATTGAAGTCAGCCCCAACTCATTGTTTGATATTCAGGTGAAGCGAATTCACGAGTACAAGCGGCAGCTCCTTAATGTCCTGTACATCATCACGCTCTATAACCGGATCAAAAACAATCCCAAGGTGGATATCCTGCCACGCACCTTTATTTTTGGCGGCAAGGCAGCCCCCGGCTATGCCATGGCAAAGCTGATCATCAAGTTGATCAATGCGGTGGCAGATGTCGTGAATCATGACCCTGATGTCCGTAACCGCTTGAAAGTAGTGTTTCTAGCAAACTTCTCAGTGTCTCTTGGGCAACGGGTCTACCCAGCGGCTGACCTCTCAGAGCAGATTTCTACCGCTGGCAAGGAAGCCTCTGGCACCGGCAATATGAAGTTTGCCCTCAATGGAGCGCTGACCATTGGCACACTTGACGGCGCTAATATTGAAATCCGGGAAGAAGTCGGAGCTGATAACTTTTTCCTGTTTGGCCTAACTGCTGAGGAAGTCTATGCCCTAAAGGCGAAGGGATACAACCCGCAAGACTACTACAACGCTAACCCAGAGTTGCAGGGAGTGATTGACCGCATTGCGACTGGCTACTTCTCTGCCAACAACCCGGACCTGTTCCGCCCCCTTGTTGACGCCTTGCTCCACAAGGATGAGTACCTGCTCCTGGCTGATTACTCGGCTTATGTGAGTTGTCAGGAGCAGGTGAGCCAAGCCTACTGGAACCAGGCGAACTGGACCCGCATGTCTATCCTCAACGGGGCTCGCATGGGCAAATTCTCCTCCGATCGCACCATCCGAGAGTACTGTCAGGATATCTGGCAAGCAGCGCCAGTCAAGGTTGACCTGGAAGCCTATGATCAGGAAGCTGCGGGCTTACGCATGGAGCAGGTGGCTCCCTAAGGACGAGGGGATAGTCCGGTTGTTCACGGTTCAAAGGCTCATGGAAATCACCCTGATTTACCTGCAGGCAGGCCCCCCACCTGCTTGCAGGTGAGAACCACCGTTCTTCTCAACTTAGCGAGTTTTACTCAAACGTTTTAGCGGCGATTCCTGAGTTTTGCGGAGTGGCTTGATCCGTAGCCCTTGCCAACGGCACTGAGGGTTAACGCAGTAGTAACGCTGGAGCGGCACAAATAAGTGGAGGATGCGATTAACCGGACGACGCTGGCTGCGATACAAAAGACTACTGCAAGTCGGGCACCTGGATGCGACCCACTGAGACCTGCGGAGACGGTAGCGAATCGCCGTGAAAACGAGCAATCCGAGTGTGATATAAACAGCAAACCCAATCCAGACAGCCAGCAGGCCATTAGAAGGATTAAACAGCGCTAAGGAGGCTAGAGCAACCAACCCTAAAGTAGTCAGTTCCAGCCATAGCCAGACAAGTATGAGTAAGTGCTGTAATTTCACAGACGGAATCTGTCCTTGTACCTTCTAGACTACCAGCGTCGGGCAAAAACTCCTCCTGTCGTTTGGTTTTCTCTATTAATCGCATTTTGTTTCTGGGCCGCCCGCTGTACAGGGCTAGCCTTAAAATAACTGTGATCGGTTACTTTGGGCGGAAATTATGGCGAGTCAACTCCCATCCCAGTGGTGGTTAATGGTGCTGCTGGTAAATGGGCCGCGAGGTGGTGAAAGCGGTTGCTCAGGCAGATGACATGACACTGCTGGGTGCAGTGGACCGCAATCCTAACTTTTTCAGAAAGATGTTGGAGAGCTCGCTGGATGTGGTCCTGTGGAAGTACCGGTAACAAACGACCTAGAGGCTATGCTGGCAGCCGCAGCCCAAGAACAGCAGCCGGGGGTGATGGTTGACTTTACGCACCCCAAATCCGTCTATGACAATATTCGTTCCGCTATTGCCTACGGTATCCGGCCTGTGGTGGGGACGACCGGACTCAGCGCCCAACAGATTGACGAGCTGGCTGAGTTTGCCGATAAGGCCAGTATGGGTTGCCTACTGATTCCTAACTTTTCTATTGGTATGGTGCTACTGCAGCAGGCGGCGATCGCGGCATCACAATACTTTGATCACGTGGAGATTATTGAGCTGCACCACAACCAAAAAGCGGATGCCCCAGTGGCACGGCACTGCAAACAGCCCAGATGCTCTCGGAGTTTGGTAAGCCGTACAATCCACCACTGGTTCAAGAGTCAGAACACCTACCTGGTGCCTGGGGTAGCGTCGCTGGCGACGGCATTCGCATCCATAGCGTTCGGCTACCAGGATTAGTGGCTCACCAAGAAGTGATCTTTGGGGCTCCAGGCCAGATCTACACGCTGCGTCACGACACCAGCGATCGCGTTTGCTATATGCCAGGGGTGCTGTTAGCGATTCGCAAAGTCTTGGGGCTGAAAAATCTGGTCTATGGACTAGAAAAGCTGCTTTAGATAGCTTGGAGACCCAGCAAGGTGACCGCTCTTCCAGAGGATAAGGGTTAAAGACAATCTTGAATGAGTGAACTAGTTAATTGACTATACTGCTCAGTACTAATTTTTCTGTCGTCGTAGAGTTCGAATAGAAATTCGAGCAGGGCAAATCCGGCAATATTTCGGTCTACCAAGTCCTCCGCAGCGGCGATTGCTAGTTCTGCTGTCCGATAAGTCTTGCCATCGATAAAGATTTCACCCTCTGGCGTGCAGTAGGCAACAGTCCAGTCGCTATCTTGAGGAATTAGTTTAATAATCCAGTTCCGGTAACATCCACAAGCCTGCCCGCTTCTTCCTGGTCCAGTGCGTAACCTAAGGTTGAAGTTTTTTCAGATTCTGGTACTCAACTTCCTGGCGCTGTTGTTGAATCCGCTCACCAGGCGTTGGACTATCTCGCCTTGTTGTTTGATCTTCTCGGCTAATAGGTCCTGTTCTAGTGGGTCCTGCTCACTCATATTGCTTTAAATGCCGATCTACCTGTTATTGACCTTTTTGGTAAAACCTAGGGTAACATGTGACCGCAGCAGAATGTATCGAACACATTCATAGAAAAAGCCCTGCAAAGCTTATTTTGCAGGGCTCTGCAGTTGCTAGAACCAGTTACTCACCAGTTCTAGGCAGGTAACGATTTCCTTTTCCTGGGAGTTACCCCAATCTGAATATCCTCCTAGCGCACACAGCCGAAGATCTCAACGCCCTCAACCAGTTGGGATAGCTCTACGGGCGGATTGCTTCATTTCCAGAACCACTTCATCAGCTGTTGCTGGTGAACCCTGTAAATCGTTGCCGTATTCAAGAATCGCCTGCGAGTTTGCAGGACATTCTCTAAGAAGCTAGAAGGTGTACGGCATAACTCATTCAAAGGGAGCAACCGCTGCAGATTCGCTGAACTTTGTTTGCCATTCTCTTTGGCTTGCTCCAAAAGCTCTTCTAGCAACTGATTTAGGTCAAACGCGCTTTGAGAATCAGTATGAGCTTGGACTATAAGTGATGATGTTATCTATCACCATTTGTCCTACGACATCGAAGGCAACTTTTAGCGTTTCTATTGTTTCCGTTCCTTCTAGATTTGCTTCTAAGCAGCTTAACTGCCTGATTGACTTGATGCTATAGAACTGGAAGCAGCCATCTGGTCCTTGCAGTTGGCTTTTAACAGCTTAAACTCACTAGCCATTTGCTTCTGCTGCTCGTCGCTGAAAGTTGTTCTTAAGTTTAGGAAGATATCGCTCTCCTTGGTTAATGTGAGCTCGTACCGCAGTTCTTAGCTGCTCAACTTTAGCTTTGAACTCAGGGCCAGAGGGGCTGAGGAGCTTAATTTCCTCCAACATTTGTATGACTTCATCAGTCTGGTCAAAAATTTCCTGGAGTTTGCTCGTAATACGGACGAACTGCTGGATAGAGTACTTGTTCTTCCGCCAAGCCATGAACTTTGACATCTTTATAGAGTTGCCCAAAATACTCCTGAATTTTTTGCGGATCGTCAGCACCTTGAATTTCCCCAAACAGGGTATCTGCCTTGGTATGGTCCATGAGCAGAAGATCACGAATACTCATCTCATCGTCAGTGCGTGTACCACACTACCCACCACGCCGGTTAAGGCAGCGGCCCCATCTGGAACCCGAGCCCAGAGCCCCTGAGCTGGATCTTGCCCTGTCAGTTCACGGACGCCAAGAACTTCCAAAATTCCTTTGAGTTGTTCTTGATGCGCGGTTTTCAAAGTTAACTGTGTTCAAAGGTGTGATGGCAGCTTCAACATCAGCACCCACAACCTGAGCAGCTTTATGGACTATCAGTCCAGCCATTGTCTGCTGATGCTTGAGCAATTCATGCTGAGAGAACTTTTCATAAACACTGAGCTGAGATCCTTGTATCAGCTTCTCAGTCGTCTCAACGAGTTCTTGTGTTGTTTGGGTTCACCTTTGACACCATACTGAACTATTACAGTGTCTAGAACACCTAAATTCTTCTGGTCATCGTTGACCATATCTTGTAGGCGTTGACAAATGTGATCGTCGTTGGCAGCACTCATCAGGGTTTGTTCGTTCGCAATCAGCAGATTTTGTATTGCTCTCATCTCTGCTAATTGGGCAGCGATTCAGGCGCTTTGTGTCATCCAGCGTTGATACCATTTGCTTTTCCTTGAATATTCAGAAATTAAGACCTATAAACATCTTTCACGGCACTGATAGTTGTGAGCTTCACTATCTGTGCAGTATGCAGCAGCGGTTTACTCAAAGCTCAGCCGCAATGGGAGATGCCCTCAAGTCAACGGCCTCATCCTCTATCTTTAAGGCTGAAGGACAACCTTAATGCAATTGTCTTTCTTGTGCTTAAAGATTTCGTAACCGTGGGGGGCATCTTCCAGCTTCAGGCGATGAGTAATTAGAAATGAGGGATCGATTTCCCCCTGCTGAACCCGTTCGAGCAACGGACGTAAATAGTGGTGAACATGCGTCTGTCCCATCTTGAACGTTAAACCTTTGTTGAAGGCGGCACCCATCGGTATCTTGTCCAAAAAGCCACCGTAGACGCCGGGAACCGAGACAGTACCCCCTTTACGACAGGCTACGATCACCTGGCGGAGAGCAGTGGGTCGATCAGTTTCCAGTCGCACCGCTTGCTTCGCTTGATCAAAAAGGGAATCAAGCCCTGTACCGTGGGCTTCCATTCCTACAGCGTCGATACAGGAATCAGGACCACGTCCTCCGGTCATTTCTGTGACCGCTTCACCTGCATCAACTTCTTCGTAGTCGATAATCTCCGCCTGGCATTGCTCTTTCGCCATTTGTAAGCGCTCAGGCACCCGGTCAATCGCAATTACCCGCTCCGCGCCTAGCATGTAAGCACTTTTGATGGCAAAGAGACCGACAGGTCCACAGCCCCAAACTGCTACGACATCTCCCGGTTGAATATTGCAGTTTTCCGCTGCCATGTATCCGGTGGGAAAAATATCCGTGAGAAATAGCACCTGCTCATCTGCTAGCCCTTCAGGAATTTTCAGCAGGCCAACATCAGCGAAGGGAACCCGCGCATACTCTGCTTGGCCACCAGCATAGCCGCCAAATAAGTGGGAGTAGCCAAACAGACCTGAGGGAGAGTGGCCATAAAGTTTCTCTGCCATCCAGGCATTGGGGTTAGAGTTATCGCACAGAGACCACATGTCTCGCTCACAGAAAAAGCAGCTACCACAGGCGATGGTGAAGGGTACAACTGCGCGATCGCCCTTGTTGATATTCCTGACTTCGCTGCCAACCTCAACCACCTCGCCCATAAATTCATGGCCGAGGATGTCGCCGGACTTCATCGTGGGGATGTAGCCGTCGTAGATGTGTAGGTCAGAGCCGCAGATCGCGGTAGAGGTGATTTTGATAATGGCATCTCGGGGATTGAGAATTTTCGGATCATTAACTGTCTCAACCCGGACGTCATTAGCCCCATGCCAGCAGAGTGCTTTCACTGTTTTGTTCTCCTGTGTGTAGCTTATGTGAGCACAAATTGTTAAAGGTTGGCCTAGTGTTCCTGCACTAGCCTCCTTTAGGTTGACCCTCTGTCGTCGCCACCTCGCCCGCCTCCATAAGTTGCTTAAAGCGATGGAGATCGTCTCCGATCTGCTGCTCGGGTTCTTCACCAAATAACTTGGCCAGTGCAGCGGCGATCGCACCGCCAGGCACGTTGTATTCCAAGACAACTTTGACTTCCGTACCTCGATTTCCGGTAGTAGGCTGGAAGCGGACAAAGCCAGAGTTATCGACATCAGCACCTTCAACAGAAGCCCAGGCAATTAAGTGGTTCTCTTGCTCGTCAATAATCTCTGCATCCCACTCTACATTTGTACCTAGGGGTGCTTTGGCTACCCAGTGGGAACGCCGATCATCTACCACAGTCACCGACTGCAGATGTTTCATGAAGTGCGGCAGATTCTCAAACTTCCGCCAGAACTGGTAGAGCTCTGCTACTGGTTTGTTAATCGTTACTGTCTTTTCAACTTTGATGCTTTGATTCATGCCTAGTTCTTCCTGGATACCCTTTTGGGCGGTTGCGCCACGATAAATTAAGCCACCACCAGCAATAGCCAATAGGGCACCGCGTAGAGAACGCTGTCTGAGGCCAGAGAGAACAAGAGCGCCCCCACCAATCAGGGATGACCATCGTTCTGCTTGGCTTACTTGACCTGTTTCCTGGGGGGCTGGCTGCGGAGTAGAACCTGGGCTGGTGGTTAAGTCAGAAGCTCCCTGACTTTCTGATCCTGACAAGGGTTGTGATTGCATCTTTTTACCTTGGTTAGCGCTTGTTTATGTTAAGTTCCACTTATGGCGCCGGTAGCTGGCTGAGCTGAACGGGGCTGGGCTATGCCTGTGTAGGCGTTGAAAAGCTGGGCGACTTGCCGTTCGTACTGCGCCAAATCCTGTTCAATACGAGTGAAAATAGCAGTCGCAACTGGGTCCGTGAATTTTGCCCATAATTTGTAGGAATCAACGATTCCCTTTTGGAGATCATCCAGGATCTGCCCTAGGAGAAATTGATCGTCGCTACCTTCAAGACGGCTCTTGACCTTAGCCACGGTGTCAGCCGCTTTTGCCTTTAAGGAAACTCCCTCACCCAGCCTATTCAGGTATTCTAGGAACTGAATGTGACGCTGTTTGTTCTGAATCATCTCCTGCAAGAGCGGGATCGCAGTTCTGGGTCAGACGCTTTTTGCGCATAGTGCTCAAAGGCTTCCCGCGAGTAGCGTTCACCAGTAAGGGCCTGGTTCAAACCACCCACGATTTCACTCTTTGTCGACCCCCCCCAGGCGTCAGCAATGCTTTCCACCACTGGCGTGGCGGTCGGTTTCCTCCAGGTAGCGCCGCTTCGGGTCCACCCACGCCCAACCGAGTGAGAATGCCGTCGTAAAGATTGCTAGATCACCAGGCTGACGGGAAGTAATTAAGTTGCCATCAACCACGAGCGGCTCATCAGCATAGCTGCCAGCATTGAAGCAGGTCTTGGCGAACGAAACAAAACCAGTAGCGTTTTTACCTCGCAGCAAATCACCATTGATCAATACTTGAGGTCCGTGGCAAACAGCGCGTTTCAGCTTGCCTTGGGCCATTGCCTCCTGACGAAGCGCACGGCATAACTGGGGTTATTCCGCATCGTGTCTGGAGCCATACCCCAGGGATAATGACAGCATCAAACTTGTCGGGACGCTTCTGGTTGTTGATCCATTCGACTAATCGAAACCTTACCCTGTTTACCTTGGTAATTTTCGAATCTCTGGGAACCCAGGACTGTTACTTCCGTCCCGGTTGTTAACTTGAGTAGGTTTTGTAAGGAACTGAAATTCATAGTCCTCAAAGCCATTTTCAATGAGGATGGCAACTTGCTTCGCTCAAGGCTGGATCAATAATCGCCATTTAATTTCCTGATTCTGCAATTTTGCCCTGGACTGGCTGTTTCAGACAGCTTGTTAGTCCCTGAGAGCTATTTTAAGTAGAGACCCATTCCTAACGCTGAGACGACTGCACCACAGACACTGACATCTAACGTTGCAAATAGCCCCTACTTAGCTAGTGATAAGGTGTCTGTCCCTGATAAAACCTCGCTCAATGGGTAGATTATGGTTTGCCGGTATAGCCCTTACTGCTTGCTGGGTTGGAGTGGCTACGGTGAACTTTGAGCCTGGCGACTGAAGATTCTTTTGGCTCTTACGCTGTATCCTGCACAAGTAGATGATTTATTGAGGCGCAGCGATCGTGCTATGATGCACGAACCACAGCAGGACACTGGCAGCACTCAAAATAGGTCCAAGCCCATTTCTGAAGAACTAATATCTGAGTTCTTTACTGCAAGAAGATCTACTAGCAGAAGAAGAGAGGAGAATGCTTCACCATCAGCAAGCCAGTTCAGGATGCAATGACGAGAACTCCTCAGCTAGCGCTAATCCGACTGGTGATACTCTTCTTGAGATTCCTAGTTCCAGAGCCGCGATATTAACCACTGCCTTTTAGATGCCGATCCAGAAACCGAACAACTCTTGCAGGCATCTAGGCGGTTGGCTAACTTTAGCAAGGCCATGCCCTTTCGTCAGGATAGCTTAGTTGAGAAACTCAACTGGAAGCCCCCGCTGCCGCAGCGCCGCCACAATTTGCTCCGCCTCACTCACGGGAACACGCGGATCATTGGCACCCTGATCACTCATCAGTGGAGCTGTGATTCGCTCAACGTGGGTAAGGGGCGAGATTTGCGTCAGGAAAGGCAGATAACGTAGTTTAGCTGCCATACTCCGCCTCTCTGGTCCTGACGCCGGTAAGCACTGGTATTTTCTAAAAGGTAACGAAGCTGGCAATGCCAACCACATCTACACCTGCCGCCCAGAGGTCAGGATAGGTTGCTAGGCACTTAAGACCATAAAGCCAAATTCGTAGCTACCTCCAAAAAGCGCAACTTTGTTTGTCGCCGTTCTAGAACCCATAGCGGTTACCAGAAAGGTTTGCCCATCACCCCCGGTGCGTAGGCCAGACAAAATTTCAGGGCAATCCCTTGGCAGGGATGTAATCGGTTTACTGATTTACGGATCTCCAACACCCCAGGAAGCCATTCTCATTGGATAACACTGCTAACCAGCGGCCATCAGGCTACAGGGGCTAGCTCCTCTTGATCCCAGGAGTGCTTGCTCAGTAGCTCCAGCTCATTAGTTGCCAGTTGTAGCAAGCGAGACTCAAAAAAGTCGTGCTCCATATCTGTCAGCAGCAGTGTGCTGTGGTTTATTAGGCAGCGGTTGAACAGCACGAAAGAGAATATTGCCCGCGGAGTCAGGTGACGTACCTCCCCTGTGATCAAATCGAGGTGAAACAGATCGCTGCTGGCATTAAACGAGCCAGAATCAGAGCTTGATCAGTTCGGCATCCAAGCTGAAATTGTGTTGTATCCAGGCAGCCAAGCAGCACAGCGAATTTCCCCACTCCTAAGATCCATGACATAGGGGTAGAACTCTGCTGGGTCATCCCGCGTTGCTGGAAAAGCAATGTGCTGTCCGTCATGGCTCCAGCTACCCCACACGTGTTTAGCCTCCGGCATTGCCGTCAGTGGGCGGACATTCATCCCTTCGTCATCCAGGAGATAAAGCTGGTCCTGCTCGTCGCCCCCTTCATCCATGCCGAAAATTAGGTCATTGCTGGTGGGGCTATAGCGGACAAAGGTAATGCGATTGGGGTAAAAGGTTCTTTGCTATGGCCATAGACCAGGACCATCTACGGTCCAGACTTGGTTAATCCCGGTGGTGTTGTTCAGAAACGCCAGGCGGCGGCGATCGCAGCGCAAGGTGCCTCCAGTGGAAGCACGGACATTGAGGTATCGGTGAAACTCAGACTGAATCGGCATAAGAGCAGGGTGTGGTACGGGACTATTCGCTCTGTTCGGATGTCCTAGCCAACTCTTTCTATCGCTTGGGTTGACAGGATCTAAATTGGGTAGCTAACTACGGAAGTTTTATCTGCATCTGTCTTTAGAAGGTTTGTCATTTCCATCTTCAGTGAGTTTTACTTTGCCAGTCCTTTTGTTAAGTTTTCATAAGCGCATTTAGGCATGAGTTTATGACATTTGTTAACGACGAAACACTAAATCAACCCAGGCAGGCAATTCAGAGCTTGGGTACGGACGAGCAACTAGCTCTGTTCTGGTTTGTGTATAAGGAAATGGGTAGTTCAATTACACCCGCTGCCCCAATGGCCGGTACCGCATCAGACGCGATCGCTGAAGGGTTATTCAACCAAGTTAAAGAGTTGTCCCACGAGGAGCAATTACAGGTCCAACGGGACATTGTCGAGGGTAACGATACTACCCTTAGCCGGGAATATGGTTCTCTGAGCGAGACCACAAAGCTTCTGTTCTGGTATCTGCTGGCACAAGGAATGGATCAGAACACTGTTATCCCTATGCCTGCTGACTACAAGCTCTCCTCGGAGTCAGAAGATCTGCTCAATCAAATTAGAGGCTTTGAATTCAATCAGCAGATTACACTTTTCCGTGACTGGGTTGGTCCAATGGGTGCTGAAGCTAAAGAGGGCGCTGAGATCTAGCCATCAAGACTTAAACGTTAAATACTATGGCTCTACTATGAGCAGCGCCTAACTCACTGTTAACTATACTTTTGGAGATTTCAATGACATTTACGAACAACGAAACTACCAATCGGTCCTTACAACAATTTCAAAGCTTTGATACTGATACTCAACTTGGTCTACTGTGGTTTGGCTACCTAGATCTAAAAGACCAGCTGAATCCGGCCAATCAAACTTCTGCCCAGGTTGTTGCTGGCTCCCTGTATGATCAGTTCAAAGAGATGTCTCAGGAAGATCAGCTGCAAGCTCAACGCGACATTGTCAGCCGAGCAGATAGCGACGTCAGCCGCACTTACAAGTCTCTAAGCTCCAGCGGCAAGCTTGACCTCTGGCTACGTTTGGCTCAAGGTATGGATGAAGGCGTCATTATTCAAGTACCCTCTGACTATCAACCCCCTGCTGAAACAGAAGAATTCGTTAACTCGATTCAGCAGTTGGATTTCGAAGAGCGCGTCAACTTTATGAAAAGCTTAGTAGTCGAGATGGGTGCTAAGTAGTTTTAAGGAAAAAACTTGAATCAGTTTTTTCTGTTTCTTCTAAGCTCTATATATTCTTCTCCGATATCCAGCTACAGAAATTAGAAACAACCTTGGAAGCTTGTGAGAGTAGCGGCTAAGATGTAGTCACCAGATTGGCTTCTTGCTGTCAGACAATTGAACAAGAGTAACCTCTAGATCTTTCATCTAGGGGTTTTCTTTCGTGGCACAAGTGAGGTAGGCAATAGCTTTAATTCAAGATTATTTGTAAACAAATTCCTTAACTACTGTAAAGAATCATCATTTCTTTAAGAAAAGTGGTGTTAAATTTGATAATTCTAGGTATTAATACATCTATCTGAAGAGGGATGTATAAATTTTTACAGTAATCTCGGCTTGTAACGATGGAAGAACACGAGAGACCTAATCCGCACTTGTTCGAAGTCAAACGTTGGGATAAGTACTGCTGGGTCGTCGACATCACCCTGCTGGTAGAGACAAATGAGCGAGTACAATATGCCGTTTATTCTGCCAGTAAGTATCTGCAAATTGGGGATGTTTTCTGGGCAACCCTCAAGTGGATGGAGAAAGGGTTGTATCTAGAACATACAGATGCTACCCATCTTGAGACATGCTTTAAGTTGCCAGTTTATCTCAAGAAATAGAAAGACCCCGGTGGTTTGCCGGTTTTTTGCCTAAGGGTAAATGTAAGCAGCAACCAATCATAGGAAATTTATCTAGCTGCAAGGTAGCTCGTCTGAAGAGAAGAGCTGCCGGTAGTGCTTGACTTTGTTGAAGAAACACTGAATCAAAACTAAGTTTGCAATCTTAGTGCCGGTAGTATTAAGATCATCCTTCGTGCT
>JAUJON010000067.1 GCA_030447595.1 Thermosynechococcaceae cyanobacterium YX3bin19 | reverse complement strand
GGTCCTATCCAAGATTGTCTTCATAGCGTTTGATGAGCAAAATGTTTAGGAAATAATGAAGTGGTTGGCGTAAAGCATTTGGTAAGGGGAACTAGGCTGCTGGCGTTAGCATGGCATAATGCAATCCTTTCAAGGCAGCCGCTTGTCCGATGGCCTGGTTAATGGCCGCTAAAGGAAAGGAATCGATTTGCACCTTAGCCAGATCCAGCAGGCCGGCATTGATCAGGCGCATCAGATCCCTAGGAGCAGTTCTGGGGTACATAAATGCGCCCCTTAGCTGAAGTTGAGCAAGCATAATCTCCGTATAAGGCAGAGGCAGGTCCGTCAGCACACTGCCCATGAGCACTCCGATGCCTTCCGGCCGTAAAGCCCTTAGACAGGCCAGGGTAGGATCAGATGTGGTAGCTCCGCCCAGAAAGTCTACCATTACGTCGGCGCCTCCCGCTGCTTGTCGAATCCCACCAGCGTAGTCCTCGTACGCACCGGCAGATGAAACGGTGACTACTCTTCGTGGATCCAGACCTTTAATGGACTCCAGTACGGATGCGTTACGGCCAACGGCTACAATTTTACTTACCCCCATTGCCAGGGCGACTAGTACTGCCCCAGCTCCCAACCCTCCGGTTGCTCCGTTTACCACCAGGGTCTGCCCGGCTTTTACCTCCCCTTTCAGCAATCCGCCGTAGGAGATGCAAAGGTAGGCCAGCGCAGCCCACTGCTCCGGCCGGTAGGAATGGTGTTGTTCAAGGACAGTTAAGCACTCAGCAGGCCAAAGGACTTGCTGGGCAAAAGTGCCGTCCTTCCACAGGGTCTGTAGCCGGGGCGAGTGCTCGGACAAGCCCGTCCAGGCAATCAGAATGCTGTCGGCTTTCCCTTGGTTATGGTGGGAGTAAAGATACGGATCACAGAAAACCAGTTGCCCGGCCTCGAAGTCAAATACGTTTTCGGCCACGGCTTCCACCACCCCTACGGCTGCCCCACCGGGCGTATAGGGCAGAGGTGGCAGGGCGTAGCCTAAGGCACCCGAAAGAACTCCGTGGGTAAAGGAGGGGATGTGGGCGGCAAGGACCCGGACCAGTACACCGCCGGGCTGAAGTATGGGTAAGGGAACCTCTTCCATCCGGAGAGGGGTATTGAGCTTGTGCAAACGGGCTGCTTTCATGATACAATAGCTTTAATGGATATACAGCTAAGTACGCGGGAAAGCCACCCCATTATTGGTAATAATCCGGCAAGGTTTGGTAAATTCTAGGCTTTGTTGCCGCTTGTGCCTTGCCGGCTAACGTCCCCGTTACGAAAGGCCAGGGGAGTGAGGCCAGTGTGCTGCTTGAAAAATTTGCCGAAGTAAGACTGATCAGCGAAGCCAAGATCAGCCGCTAACTGCCCAATGGGGGTAGTAGCATGCTTTAGCTGAGCCTTGGCCTCCAGCAGAATCATCTCGTCGATGTACTGGCTGGCCGTGCGTCCGGTTGCACTTTTGACAATACGGTTGAGGTGATTGGCCGTAACGGCCAACAGGTCGGCGTATGCTTCTACCGACTGGTGACGGAGGAAGTGGAGCGTAACCAGTTTTTTGTACCGGGTAACTAAACTACCGGGGGGCTGCTGGGGCATCCCTTCACCCAACTGCTGCCGCAAGTAGCTCCTTTTGGACAGAATCAGTAGTTGGTAGAGATAAAGCTTAAGCATGCGTTCGCGTTCCGGGGCGTGGGCCTTTAGTTCCTGATCCATGCTGAAAAATAAAGCCTCTACCTGATCGCCCTCTGTTTGACTGAACTCAAGAAAGGGAATGCCCTCAGGGCTGAAAAACGGGAAAAGCTGCTCGATCATTACTGGCGGCAGCAGCTCTTCCAGGAATGCTTCGGTAAAGTGCAGGTAGAGTCCGAATAAGTCTTTCCCGTCGTCGTACACCGAAAAGATTTGCCCGGGTCTGGTGAAGTTAACCGTGTAAGGCCGGTGTCGGTAGGAGTCCAAGCCAATGTCTACCGTCACTTCTCCCTGCAGGGTAAAGCCGATGCGGTAGAACTGGGATTTAAGCGGACCAATGGGTGTAAGCAATCCTACGGTGGAGTAAAGCTCAAAACCAGTTGTAAGCGTAAGGTGCTTCTCATTATTAAAACCAAAAGAATCTTCTACATGCCCCTTTCGATGCACGTAGCGAAAAGTGTCCAACTGGTACTGGGGAATGGTCTGTTTAGCCATAGGCAGCAAGAAGAACTGATTCAAAGGAACCAGAAGATACACAATAATCACTTCTTCGGGCCGTCTTTATTTTCTCCTGGTAGATGAACTTTACCCTATGGCTACCGTCAGGCACAGCGTTGGAGCCGTAAACTTTAACCTTGGAATAATATTAAAATTTTGCTTAGGCAGACGAGTATTATAACTGCTGACTTTCCCGTTGAATAAAGTCCTGCAACTGGGCTTTGTCGGGTAGTTCTACCAGATAGCGTGATACAAACACTTCCTGAGTCAAGCCACTGGTAGCATATTCCACCAAGGCGTTATCTTTACTAGCACACAAAATGATGCCTACGGGAGGATTGTCTCCCTCACTCATCTCGTGCCTTTTATAATAATTCAGGTACACGTTCATTTGCCCGGCATCCGCGTGGTCAAAGTCTCCTATTTTCAGATCAATGAGTACGTGGCATTTTAAGATACGGGGAAAGTTACCTAAGCATGGGCGTTTCCACCCATGCTCGGCTCCAGAACCGGACTTGTTCCTTTCAAAACATCCGGCTCCTCATTAATCAGGTGTTTGTCATACATACTTCTGCGGTGTATTTGATCGTGACAGTGACCGTGTAGGAGGACTAAGTTGGTTGCATGATTGTTCTTGTGATTGCCATCTGCATGATGTACTTCCATCACATCCTCTGGCCGGAAAAACAAGTGACATTGTTTGCAACGTCCCTGTTGCTTTTGAGTAACTCAGCTACCCGTAGGGAGAGCGTTGGATAGTGTCCCATCCGAGTCGACCAATATACATGGTCGCCCTCAAAAGGACTTCGGTTCCCTTTCACCCTTTACGAAGTACTTGATTTTGCGATCCGAGTGCATTACCAAGAGTTTGCCATCAAGTTGTTTTAAACCGACTATTATTGTTGAGATGCGTGAGAAAGTAGCGGTATTTAACCCAGCGCCGCCCATTCTGAGGGTGACGGTAACGGGCCCATCGCCAAAGCTTTTGAAAAGTCAGGTGATCGGCTTTCTCAAAGGTTTTGCGGGCTACCACCGTTTTATAATAGTTAGCCCACCCTTTGATAATAGGATTCAGATTTCTGATTACCGTATCCTGCGATTCGCCACGGTGCTCGCGCAGGGTGCATTTGATGGTAAACAGATGACGTTTCAAAGCCTCTTTACTGGGCTTGATTAAAGTAGCATACTTCTGCCGGGTCGCTGTTGTATATTTCAGTGATGCTGGTTCAGCGTCACTTTTGGTGAAAGCTACCCGGCCCGGGCCAGTACTCTCAGCCGGAGGAGTTGAAAACCTGCTTTCCCATACATCTGTCTCTTCAAGTTCTTAATGCGGTTGACCTGACCTTCGGTCTGGCCGTTACTCCAGACAGAAGACATAGCCTGCCGGACGGCCTGAAAATCCTGTCTGATCCCTCTGACAAAGCCCTTGAAGTTATTAAGCTGTGAAGCTTTCTGGCACCAGTTTTCCAGTTCCGTTCCTTTTTTTTGCTCCATCATCGTTTTAAACTCAAGACAAAGGTTGCGGGCCTGGCGGAGCAGATCACTCTTCTGGAGCAGCTTGTTCAACAGTGGTTTCTGATCTTCATCCCACTCGTCATCTTTCTGGCAGAAAGCAATACTGAGGCTGCGGGAGGAAAAAGTAGCTCCTTTCTGAGCCGGAGGCAGGGCAGGAATACGGGATGCTTTGGGGTAAGCAGCCATAAAAACAGTAAGTGTCGGATAGCTTCCATCATAACCCATCGACTTGATTTCCTTATAAAGCGTATACAGGCAGGTTTCTCCTTCCCCCCAGCGTTTGCGCAAGTAATCCTCGTACTGAATTAGATTGCTGCGTTTTACTCTGGTTTTGGGGACAAAGCTTCCTTGCCGCAGGTATTTGCGTACCGTGTTCCGGGAAATACCCAGATGACGGGCAATCCCCTTAGCGGAATGGCCCTGCTGCCGGAGCCGTTTTACCTCTTTGTAGTGCCCGTAGCGTTTTTCAGTGGGAGCAGGTTGATCAGAAGCAGTTGTAGCAGAGGCTGTTTCTACTGTTTCAGAATGCCCGCCTCCATTTCCTGGTACTGCCGGACTGTGGGTTGTACTGCTGTTTTGCTGCTCTTCTGCCTTCTCCTGGCTTAACTCCCGGGCCGCTTCTTTGATCAGGGAACGCTCAGAGTCAAGCAACTTTTCCAGATTCTCTGACAGGTTCTTCAAAAGATGCCACCGGTCAGCTACCTGCACCGCATCAGGACAGGCGGTGGTAATAGCACTGGCGTAGACAGAAGAACGGTCTCTTGTTACTATTTCTACGCCCGGATGGGCCTTTAGCCACTCCTCCAGCGTTTTTCCTTCCCGGTCTGGCAGAAGATCAACCGGCACTCTTTTTTCCAGATCCACCAGAACAGTGCCATAAGCACGCCCTTTTCTGAAAGCGAAATCATCCACTCCCAGCACCTTCGGGGTAACCACTTCTGCCGGAGCCATAGTATTTAGTCGTCTCAGTACAGTGGAAGCACTCACCGGTAGTCCTGTCAGTTCACATACTCTTGCTCCGGGTTTACTTCCGCAACGTAGTCCTATAGTCTGTATCTGCTCATTGGACCGCTCCAGCCTTCTTTGCCATGGCCTGAGACAGGAGCCGAAACGTTCGGCAAATACTTTCCGGGGACAGGAGCTCTGCTGGCAGAAAAACTTCCGGATACTGATGTAAAGTCTTACAGTTTTACCGCTGATGGGCAAATCCTGCACTTTCCGCTGGTAATAGCTGTGCACTTTACTGCTGATTCCTGAACACAGCGGACAGGTGCCGAAAGGAGTACTGCCCATCAGACCAAACACCACCGTATTCCCGGAAACAGTACTGTAACGATAAGAAAAGGCTTCCGGTAAAAGCAAACAGGCATTCATACCTGTCTAACAACGAATCCTCCAACTTTTCCCCAAAAGTGACGCTGAACCGTGATGCTGCCCCCTTTTTCGGTGATGTTGACCCCTGCTGGAGAGTTAGGGAATGAGGGTAGGCAAAGTCATGCCGTGTTGAGACAATATTAGTGATTTTTTCGCATGGATTCTCCCTTCATCTCCAACCGGTGTGCCCCGTGAACAAGCCGGTCGAGTAAGGCATCGGCAATGGTAGAATCTTCAATCAACTGATACCAATTAGCTATGGGGAACTGCGAACAGATAATAGTTGATCTTCTGCCATGTCGGTCCTCGATGATTTCCAGTAGGTCCATGCGATGAGTAGCTGTCAACGGTTGCAAGCCGAAGTCATCTAGCAGGAGCAGGTCTTGCTTTTCAATCCGGTTAATCTCCTTCAAATACGTACCGTCGGATTTGGCTAATTGCAGCTTAGAGAACAGTTTCTGCACATTGAAGTAAGTTACTTTATACCCCTTCAAACAAGCCTGATGGCCTAAAGCAGAAGCCAGAAAACTTTTCCCTACTCCAGTAGGGCCAGTTATAAGCACGTTTTCTTTTCTTGCTACAAAACCTGCATCGGACAAACGTAAGAACGTGTTCTTGTCCAGTTGCCTACTGGCAGGAAAAGTTATTTCGGCAACAGCGGCTTGATAGCGGAAACGGGCGGCTTTCAGGAGCCTTGTTAGGCGTTGTTGCTGGCGTTCTTCCCACTCGGCTTGTACCAGCATAGAGAGCAGTTCATCAGCTGTTAAAGCATCGGCCTTTCTTTGTTCGAGCAGATGGATAAACATTTGTTGCATGCCGGTGAGTTTGAGCTCACCCAATAGGGCAAGAGTCTGTTGGTTCATAGAATGATAGTTTATAGGCAGGTTTAGTTGAATATTTTTTTCCCTTTGGTTCTTTTTTTTTAGCGGCAAATCAATCCCCTTTTGCCCGCACCTCCCGTACTGCATCTCCAACAACGAAGCTATTACTGGTAAGCCGCTGCTCCCCGGATGTTCTCATGGGGCGGAGTGAGGTAATCGTCAGCCAGGGTGACCGAAAGCTGGCCAAAGCCATTCTCCAGCATCCGTTTGAGGAAAGGGTAGCTGAACACACTTAATTCTATGGCTTTCCGGCAAGCGGCTACAAAGACTGTCTTCTCCGTTTTCCGGGCTAATGCTAATACGCCCGAACAACTTTTGTAGCCTTGTTCTGGGTAACGTTTGGTCGCTAAAAGACTAGCCATAAAATCTTTGACTACCGGATCAATCTTGCTGGCTTGCTCCAGAAAATAGCCTTCTGACCATTCGCTTATATACTGATGTGTGGAAGGCAAATGTTCTTTTACCGTCGTATAGCGGTGAGCACGTCTGTCCCTCACATGAACGGCAATCAGTTGGTGCTGATGAAAGATGTTTACCTGGCGTGAAGTAAACTGTAGGAGTACTTTCTGGCCCAGGTAGCGGTAAGGAACGCTGTAATAGTGCTGATCCATGCTTAGACGGACATGGCAGTTTTTCATTACCGTCACCTGCACCATACGTTTGAGACTGAAGTTTTCGGCAGGCAGTGGCCTGAGCAGGTGCTGTTCTTCGGCTACAAAGCGTTTCTGCCGGCTACTGTCAGGCTCTAGCTGGAAGGGAGTTTGATTATGCCGCGCTAATTGCTGACTAATCGCCTTATTGAGTTCTGCCAGAGAAAAGAAACGCTGCTCACGTAAAGGAACGAAGATACGTCGATAGGCATTAATCACTCCATTTTCGGCCAATCCCTTATCTCGGGGTTTATAAGGACGAGTAGGCATAACGGCCATCTGATAGTGATTCGAAAAATCGGCAAAGGCTTCATTGAGCTGGGGATCATACCGGTCTGCTTTGGTAACAGCGGACTTTAAATTATCGGGAATAATTACCTTAGGGCTACCACCAAAGTAGCGTAATGCCCGCTGACAAGCCTCTAAAAAATCTTCCAGCTTCTGAGAAGCGACTGCTTCTACATACGTATACTGACTGTAGCCCAGTACGGCTACCAGGACTTCCACTTCCTGCAACTCTCCCGTGTGAGGGTCCACCAGGGAAAGCTTGTCACCCGTGAAGTCAATAAATAACTTCTCGCCTGGCTTATGTACTAGGTGCATGACTGCTTGCCGGGGCAACTCCCACTGCCGTAAGTAATGACAGAACTGGGTATAACCATAGCCTGCAGGATGAGCCTGCCGGTATTCACCCCACAAGTGCCACCTAGTTACATACGGCTCCTTGAGGGCTTTCAGAAAATACTCCTTCTTGGCTTCTAGTGCCTGATACTCACCGCTTAAAGCAGGCTGACTACGCATCAGCCGTGATTCTAATTCGGTGTCCGGTTGATTAAGCAGTACTTCCAGCGAGTATCCGCTTGTATCAGCTAAATGCAGATACTTCCTTACCGTATTGCGCGAATTACCCGTCTGCCGGGCTATCTCCTTAATCCCGCAGCCTTGGGATCGGAGACGTAATAGTTGTTTGAGTAGGGACATAAAGAGTGGCTTTGCTGACATGACTCGCTGGGAAGATTAATGGATTAAGCCACTAATCAACCTGATTCCGTCACTTCTCCCAACTAGGGTCAGCTACAGCGTTTCGGCCATCTTGACCCCAGGGTCAAATTCACCGAAAAAGGGGGGCAGCTTCCGCCGCAGAGAGGGGTCAATATCTACCGAAATATGCAGCATACTTATACGCTTACTTTAGTTTATGCTTACGGTTGCAGAAGTACTTTGAGTGAGCAAGGTATATAGAGTGTGTTGGATGATCCTATTACTCATTCGTTCAGCCACCTGCCAGGAGAGCCCTTGACACTCCTCTAATGCCATAGTCGTACAATGCTTCTCAAGTTCTTTGAGCAAAGCTAGTAGCTGTTGTTGGGTAGCAGCCTCTTCTATCCTGAAAAGGAAGGTTGGTAGATGAAAAGTAGGGTTCATAACTTAGAAAAATCATTAGCGGACTCAACTCTATAGAGAATTTGGCTTTAAGATCGCGGATAATTGAATAGACAAATAGAAAATAACATATACGAATTATACCAATAAAAATTTATATAAACTGATCTTAAATTATTGATTTATAGGCTGATGCTCGTACAAACACGGAAAATATATATAATTTATACAAAAAAGCTAAATTTATTTTCAGCGCTTTGCCTAGAGCTGATTATCTGCTAAGACTAGCGGTAAAAGGAAGTCTGGTGGTTTTCCTCGGGCAGGTTGTTAAAGCCCATAGCAGATAGCCATCCGCACAGCAGAACGAAGAAGGGGCCGGGGTAAAGAAAATTGGAATCAGCTACCGAAGGAAGCTAGAGTCAATCTGCAGCCGGGTTTTGAGCAGTCTTCTCTTATTAGTCAGAGGGAATGCGTGGTTGGAGAAGTACCAACTACTTTTTCTTTGATAGTCCTATAGAAAGGGCTTTTTTGTTAGCGAAGGTGATGCTCAACCCGCTGGAGAAGAATAAAGGATCATAGAACGGTAAGCAATTGACCACACTCCCTGCGGCTCTTGTTCCAACCACCGGGGTGCTTTCAGAGAATCCGGGTCAGTATATTTTGGTAAGTGAAGGTGGTTCCAGTTTGTTCGCTCCTGCCGGTGATGGGGGCCGCACTGGACGGGATAGGGCTACAAGCCAGCGGCAAATGGTCGGCGCCGGCCAGCAGGCCCGAAGTAGGGTCTAGTCCCAGCCAGCCGGCTCCGGGCAGGTATACCTCCGCCCAAGCGTGCAAGGCAAAAGAATCCCTCATACTAGACCCCGTCTTCTCCTCATCGTCCAGTTGCACCCAGTAGCCGGAAACAAAACGGGCGGTCAGTCCCAGCTTCCTTACTATCCCTACCAGGAGCCAGGCCGAATCCCGGCAAGAGCCTAAGGAGAGCTGAAGAGTTTCTTCCTCCGTTTGCACGCCTTCTTCCAGCCGAATCGAGTAGGCAATCTCTTGGTGCACCCGTTGATTTAATCCGACCAGAAAGTCGATGGTTCCCTGGTTTGAGGGGTCAACTTTTTGGAGCCACTGCCCCAGTAACGGGCCTTGCTCAACCCGCTCCAGGTAGGGAGAGAGGTCCTTTTTTAACTGCCCCTCGTAGGCGAAAGGAAACTCCTGGGCGTAGTCCTCCAAAAGGAAATCAAAGGGGTTGCTCCCACCAAGCGTGGCAATCATCGCTACAGTAACGGTCAGTTCGGGCATGGGCTCTAAAAAAACTACCCGGGCCACAAAGTTGCCGAAGGGATCCTGCTGCCAGTGGAGGGAGTGCTCGGCAGGGGCAACCGTAAGGGAGTAGGCCTCGATGGGTGCCGGGCAGTGGGCCGCCGGCTTGAGGCGTAACAGGTGGGGAGAAAGCCACACGGGACGGGTGTAAGCGTAACGGCTCAGGTGCTGAAGGAAAACGCGGGTAGACATAAGGGATTGGGTAAGTGGTTCTGGAAATAGTGACGGGTCAGGTCACACTCAGGTTCAGCAGGGTTTGATCAGAAGGACAGCCCCAATCAACCTGGTATTTTTAGTGCTTAGTATTTGGTTATTAGTCCTGCCGGATCAACTCAATAATTGGTTGAGTAGCTTTCTAGGATTTGGGAAAATTCGGCAGCGATCATATTACGAAGCTTCTTTATCCCTGATTGGCCAGCAGTAATCTAAACCGCCTACCCGGATCATCACTATAGGAAGACAGCCTCTAAGCTACTATACCTTTATGCTTATACGGCGAAACCTGAAGTGGAGTGTCATCCTGCAATACACCGGGAAAAGCCTGCGCTACTACCTGATCCTATTCGTGGGGGTGTATTTACGGCACGATTATGAAGCCCCGTTCGAAAACCGCTTGGAAGACGGGCCGCTGGCAGCTTTGAGCCTCCCGATTGAAACCCATCTCAGAGAGCCGTGGGGCCATAAGAACTTTCCCCTACCGAAAGACAATACCCAGGGCGTGGTGCTGTAAGCGGGGACGATTTAGTTGCCTAGAGGCTCTACTGAGGTACAAGTACGGACTACTGCCAGCGCCACGTACTTACTCAGCCTTATACCCTTACGTAGTTTGCCTAGGGTATCCGCAAAAAGTACCAAAAATGCTTGCTTAAGCCAATTTCTTTAACCCCTTCCCCCAAAGACCGTATACCTGCTACAATAGCATTTACTGTCCTAATGAAACAGCAGGATAGACAGTAATTGAGCTACGTAAGAGCTAGAGCGCTTACGATACCTAGTTTTCTTTTCCGTACGTAAAGGCTAAAAAAGGGTATTCCCACGCAAGCCTGCGGTTAACCTGCTGTTTTATGCATCCAGTTCCTTCTATTCAAGCCTGCTAGCTCCGGTTGAGCGTACTGGCTTCTGTTCGTACTGGCAGCGTTAAATAAGTGTATCTTCTTCATCCATCTCTTACTTTTTCTATTGTGTCAAAAGTCACATTCAACAACAAACAAAGTCCCTTCTTTCGTGCCTTAAAAACCAAAGTCGACTTTTACTTCTCCTCTCAGCAGTTCTCCTCAGTAGGAAACGCCACTTTGTTGCGCAAGGGCATTTACCTGATCGCCTCGGCTTTTACCTTGTACACGGTGTTGGTCTTCTTTACGCCGCCAGTGGTGGTTTCTATTCTGCTATGCGCCCTGCTGGGTATCAACCTGGCTGCTCTGGGTTTTAATGTCACGCACGAAGGGGGCACCAGAGCTTTTCCCGGTACCCGTGGTTGAATAAAGTCTCAGCTTACCTGCTTAACGGCCTGGGAGGCAATTCGTATTTCTGGAAGGTGAAGCATAACATCAATCACCATACCTATACCAACATTGAAGGCCATGATGCCGACATTGAGGCAGGGCCACTGCTTAGGCTGCACGCCAACCAGCGCTATTATTGGTTTCACCGGTTTCAACACCTGTACTGGGTCTTTTTGTACGGCCTCTCGTACTTAGCCTGGGTGTTTTACCACGATTTCGAGAAATACTTTTCGGGCAACATTGCCCCACGACACCCTTACCCGGCCCTAAGCCGCCGCGAGCACCTGATCTTCTGGCTTACCAAAGGGAGCTATATTGCCGTGTACCTGGTACTGCCGATCCTGCTGGTGGGGCCGCTTAAAGCTCTGGTGGGATACGCTATTGTTACCTTCGTCTGCGGTATTTTCATTAGTATCGTTTTTCAACTGGCCCACGTAGTAGAAAACACCCAGTTTCTCACCCCAGGCCTAGGGCAACATTCTCACCAGATTGAGCAGGAGTGGGCCGTGCACCAGGTACGTACTACGTCTAATTTTGCCACGGGCAACAAGTGGATCTCCTGGCTGCTGGGTGGGCTCAATTTCCAGGTTGAGCATCACCTGTTTCCCCGCATCAGCCACGTACACTATCCTAAAATTAGTCAGCTAGTGAGAGAAACCTGCCAGGAGTTCAATATTGCTTACCTAGAGTACCCTTCCCTACAAAAGGCGTTATACTCTCACCTGATGCACCTGAAAAGCATGGGAAAACCCCTGGTTTCCGCCTAGTCAGGTAAGCGGCCATGCCTAAGTAGCCGTGTCCTTCCTGCTTAGGCGCTACTTGAAACTCCTGGCTGGCAACTGCTTTAGCCCCCTGTATCAAATCCCCTTTACTTGTGAACATTCATCCTGCTTCTCACCCCGGCTACGGCCTGGTTTACTTTTAATGCACCGAAACAACTCCTGGCTGGAAGTTGAATTAGAAATATACCAATCAATTACACTCCTGCTGTATGGGCACGCCACTATAACTTCTAGTGGAATAAGTTCACTAAATACCCTCATTAGTAAGTAGTATTATTGAACTATTGAGAGGAAAACCGATAAGGGAAAGGCGTGAAGAGATAGTAATTATTTCATAGAGGAGTGCAAAAGTATTTCTGCTAAAAAGCATCCTTTTGATGGCTTTATTTTTTGTTCTTACGTTACAGCTATGGTTGTCCTCTTATACGATGCGAGTTATGGATAGTATGGGTATTGATGTAGTGGTGGTGGAAAAGGAGGTACTTGATGGAATGGTAGCGTTACGCTCTGCCGTGATCAAGCTTTCTGAGAAAATATACGATATTCACGGGGAATATGGCTGCATCCCCTTGCCGGGTCGGTTAAAAGCGCTTACCGACTTGCTCGATAGTAAAATTGTGCCCTATTACCTGTCAACTCCTTTGGCCCTGTGAGGCAGGCCTTAGTAAGTCTCTTAGCGACGTTCTGACTTAATCCTTTCGCTCATGTAACTGGCCGAAGCCCGGTTACAACTAGTTTGAGTCCCCACCCTGCTAATCAGTCTACCCTACGGGGATTCATTCAGCAGGGGTCTATATGGTCGGAACTCGAGCCGGAAACTTCGCCTTATAAGAGAGGTGCCGGAGGGTAGGCAAGTTTTCTTGCCAATCCATCTTTTTTTATTACTAGTATTAGGAGACTGACCTGCTCTTTTCCTTCCTGCTATCAGAGGGGAATTCTACTTACCGAAATTGCATGCAAATGGGGATACTACCCGGAAGGCCAAAAAAACACGTAACAAAAAATAGGCTTAAATTCAGTGTTTTCTAGAATAAGTGGGTTTTTGTAAGCCGCATCTTTGGGGAAAGCTTGCAATAATAATAGATCCATAAATAGCAGACCGATGAGCGCAGCAGACGAGAGAGCTGTAGAGAACGGCCTATTTGGGATTAGACCCCAGGGACTAACCTTAATGGGGCTCAAATGCCGGTATAACAGTTGTGTAGCAAGGCTACGGATAAACTCGTTAAGCAGGGATGCCCAAGAACAAGCGCAACTATTCGAAACATGGGCCGAAGTTTACCCCAAAATTCACCAGCAGGAATTTAATCGGAGACTGTAAGCAGGCTGGAGAAGACTCAAGA
>JAUJON010000066.1 GCA_030447595.1 Thermosynechococcaceae cyanobacterium YX3bin19 | reverse complement strand
TCCTAATAGGTTCTAGCTACTTTAAACCGCTTACACAAATGAATTTACACTCTCCAGCTTACTCTTTTTTGATTCTGATACCCCGTCTGCTTGCAGCGGGGTAGTTCATTATCCTCATTATTCCCAGACTTTCCAGGCTGCCGGGTAAGTGCTTGGTTGGCGATCGCAGCCCAGTAGCACTGGCATTAATTCATACAAAAAGTCTTTGTTGGCTCGGAAATTCATTGCGAGTGCCCCAACACGAAACCTGTCTCAAACTCATCCGTTGAGTAGAAGATCTGCCCATCCCTTTAGTAGATGATAAGGGGGCAGGTTTTTTGTATTACCACTGCTACCAAGCAGTTCTTAGAGGTACTCAAACATGATTGAATTCAGTTCAAAAAAAATACTTCATTGGGCTGCAACTGCTTTAGTTCTTACAGCCTTGGCAGCTGGATGTGAGTCTGGTGTTGAGGAAGAGGAAGAACTGGAAGAAGAGGGTGTGGTTCCAAGAATCGAACGGCTTGCAGCAATGCAGGCTACCCATCGAAGGACATGACTTCTGCTTTGGTGCTGGGTTGTTTCCCATTCGATGCAATGTCCCTTGCAGCATTAAGGCTCTGAATCAGTGGAGATAAAAGCTGAGGGAGCGGTACTGCTGTCCTAATGGGCTATTACACTCTGTCCCTAGGAGTGGCTAATATCTGCTCAAGTACTATTAAAGCTTCACAGCAGCTTCATAGAAAAGACATCCATCTGGCACAGGTTTATTTCAGACTGTAAGCACACGCAATGGATGCCTCATATCCTAGTAGCGATCTACAAATAGCTTGATCTTTCGTAAGTAGAAGCTTTGGTCAGCCTTGTCGCTGGAAATGGCATAGACAAAACTTATGGAACAGAGTAGCTCTGACTCAGATAATAGCTGGAACAATCATCGTTCGCTGGCACAGCCAAGTATGAGGCGGAAGGCGCATCAGGATCAAAGCCTACCGTCAGCACCCCAGGGTTGGCAGCGCCTGAAGTGGTTAGGCCCGAGCTTTCTGTGGATGCTCTCTGCTGCTGGTTCCGGTGAGCTGCTGTTTACACCCCGGATCGCTGCCTTGTACGGCTATTCCCTCCTCTGGGCGCTGCTGGCGGCTGTCGCCTTCACTTTTTTCTGGACAGTTCCGGCCCAGTGGGAAGGACGCAACTACGAGGTTGCCATTGTTAACTAATTTTTATGAGGCTGTGAGAATGACCAAGGCAACCAAACCACTCTCTAACCGCATTGCTGTAGTCTTTGACTTCGACGATACCCTGGTGCCGGATACTATCGATAGCCTGGCTGAAAACTGCGGCATTGGGGCGGCGGAATTTAGGCAGCGGGTTCAACCCTTGTTGGAGGACGGCTGGGACAAGATTCCAGCAAGGTTTTATTGCTTGATTGAGGAATCTAAGCGCCGCAGCAACCTCAAGGACAAGATCACGAAGGAATACCTGGTCAACTTTGGCCGAGAGCTGAAGCCCTTTGATGGGGTGACGGAAATGTTTGGGCGGCTGCAGCAGCATGCCCACGAAATTGTTCCGGATGTTGAGGTTGAGTTTTACCTGATTACCGGCGGTATTGTAGAAATTGCCCGTCATACCTGCATCGCTCACCATTTCAAAGCAATGTGGGGGGTGCGAGTTCCACTACGCCGAATCTGGGGAAATTCAGTTTCTGAAACGCAGCATCAGCCACACTGAGAAGACGCGCTATCTGTTCCAGATTGCTAAGGGGATTGGGGATCAAAAGCAAGACGGTCAGCTATTTGTCTACCGGGATGTTTCCCCGGAGGAATTACACGTTCCCCTGACGCAGATGATTTATGTGGGCGATGGCACATCTGATATCCCGTGCTTCTCGGTGCTGAACGAAGAGCAAGGGGTGGCGATCGGGGTCAATAAAATGCGTTCGGCTGCGGACTGGGCTCAAGAGTCAAGCATTACCCAAGGCCAGCGTGTCGTCAATCTGGCACCAGCTGACTACAGAGAAGATTCAGAACTGATGCAGTCCCTGGTTTTAGCTTTAGAAGGGATAGGCAAACAGATCAGCCTGCGCCAACTGAGCGTTGGTGAATAAGGCTGCCAAAATTTCAGTCCCTGGGTAGGCGAAGCAAAGCTGTAGAAGATCGAACTTCCACCTCGAACTTGTGAGCCACTAGAGCGCTTAGCTCAACTGTATGAAAGACTTGTGGTACAAAAACACAATCCTCTACTCCCTTGATGTCGAGACCTACATGGGCTCCGATGGTGATGATATGGAGGACTTTCAGGAACTCACCAAGCGCCTGGATAATCTCTCTGGTTTGGGGGTTACTTGCCTCAAGACATCATGTGCTGAGGAAACAGTATGGTCAGATTGAATGTCATGCATCCCACGAACAGTTTAAGCCAAGTGCCCTTCTAGAATACGTTCAGAAAGCTGAGCAAGCTGGATTCACTGCCGCTTTATCCTCCGACCACTTCCACCCCTGGAGTCTTACTGCTGAAATCTACAAAATATCTTAGTTAGGTCAACTTTCATCCAACAGTCAAAACTAAGGGCCATAACTTGGAACACTGCTTCGGATATCGCAAGCGTTATTTGTCCTCGTTTTTCGCCACACTTAATTCTGCCCCTGCTACTTTAAGAATTGATATCTCTGGCTCTAGCCAGCTCGAAAGATCCCGTCGAATAAGTTCTTGGAGCCTACAGATATCCTCCCGGTAGACTTCTATGAGTTGGTGATACACCTGGGCAGTCAGCTCTAATTTGGCAAGGTTGGTTGGTATCTCTGATGCATTCTGCTTCACAGATATATCTGGAATAAAGGTCTCATTGACATTCAGAAATTGAAAAATATCCTGCAATACACCAAGCGGGTTAAGGTCGAAGTCTTCAAACAGATAAACTCTAATCTGCTCTGGGTTAAATTTGGCAAAATACCGCTGCAACTGGACGTAGTAAAACCCTACCTGCTGATAGTGCCAAATATGCTCCCAGTTGTTACCGATACGAGCTTCCTCTTCTTTCAGCGCTTGAGGAAAGTCTCTCAGGGGTTCGCGGCGATCGCGCACCATATGTAAAAAAGCCGAGTAGGCCCGCTCCACTGGATGGCGGAGAATTGCAATCATCTTGACGTCAGGGATGTAGTGCTGGATGCGTTCAGGGGCTCTAGGGCTGTATAGGTATAAGGGAGATGCTTCGCCAATCGCTAATTCGTCAGTAACCTCCTGGAATAAGGCGCTGTAATCTTCCAGCTTCGTAATAGAAAACTTGTTGATGTACTCTTGATCACCCGGCCCCTGAAACAAGAGTTGCTCACCCTCCAAAGCAAAAAAGTTGGTTTCCTTAAGGGGGCTCATATAGATCTGCGGATGTTGCTTGAGATAGGCGTATAGGGAAGTTGTGCCTGCTTTAGCCGCACCAATAATCAGAAAATTGGGTTTTAGCATCTAATTATCTTTTTAATCTGGCTCACCGCTCACTCCTATTTTTACTACGCTTTCGACACCAACCGTTTCTACCCGCACCCAGAATGCAGCTCAATCAAGGCCTTCATTTTTTCATCTAGTTGTCTCAGATCACTACCTATGCCCTTATAGGGCAGGAGATAGCATCACTACTAACCTCGTTAAAAAGTAGACGCTCTAGAAGAGTTAACTAACTAGGGAGGACGTTCACCGGACGTAAAAATCACGCAAGATTTCACAAATGAGCAGACAGCCAAGGAAACTTAATCCCCCTACTAAACAGCCTATATATCTAGGCGCATCGGCGTCAGGTCTGTCCCTACCTGCATGCGCCAGGCGTAAAACATCTGGCGTAGTTGCGATACCTTGCTAGGCATTGCGGGCGCTAAATCATATTGCTCACTGACATCGTTGAGCAGATCGTAAAGCTCTACCTTGCCGGTATCGTAGAACTCAATGAGCTTAAAGTTACCCTGGCGAATGACACCGCAGGAACAGCCACCGAGAAAATGCGGTTTGCCAGCGATGGCCAGTAGAGCGTATCGCGCTCCAGTTCGCCATTTCCTTTAAAAGGCGGCACCAAGGCTGACGCCGTCAACCACCTGTTTTTGGTCATCATTACACCACCAGCTTCTAGCAGCGTCGGGTAGTAATCGGCAGTAATGACGGGTGTCGCGTCGGTAGTGCCCGGCTTGATTTGTGCAGGCCAGCACATGGCACGCGTAAACCGCCTTCATAAAGCGTTGACTTACCCACGCCCGTAAAGGAGCGTTCGTGGTTACCCCGATCTCACCACCATTATCAAGTGAAGACAAGCGAGGGTATTTTCACTGGAACCAAATGCATCCAGTGTTCGCATAATGTGTCCGATGCCTTCATCTATGCTCTCAATCATGGCCGCAAGCACTGGGTTGTTCTGTTCTTTAGCACCGGAGTTTATGTAAACACTTTCGCAAAATTTCCGGCTTTGCCGCCAACTGTGTGCGTGCATAGTGCGCAATGTAGAAAAGAAGGGGCGTTCCCGGTTTCGTTTGATAAGTCGAAGGCTTCAGTATAGGTAAATCCGTTAGGTATTCCCCGGCTCCCGCGCCAGCATTTCGGGCATAAAGAAGTAAGGATGAAAGTAATCGCCGTCCCCGATGTACTTTTTCTATAAAGTGATCACTTCATCAGCCATTATCGTGGGAGCACGGGTTCTTCTCATAGTCGCCCGTCCAGTGCCATTACCAATCGGCAAAGACATAACCGACCGATTTCAGCCGCTTGATGATGGTAGTGTAGTCGGGTGAAGGAAATGCTCGTCGTTGATCTCCAGATGGTGGTGATGCCGATTCTCGCCGGATACTGTCCAGTCATCAGGGCGGCTCGCGTCGGTGAACGCCCGCAGGCGCAGCCGAGTACGCTTGCGTAATAGCAAACCTCGCAACGGCCCCATATTAAATGTTGGGCGTTTCGTTCGTGGTTGCCATAAGCGCCGAGTTCTCGCCAGCCCAAGTCATCGATCAGGATGAAGATAATGTTCGGACAGGTTGGTGGCACCCAGATCGTGTCGCGTCTTAGGCAGCAGGGACGTTCAGAGGATCGATATCGACATTGGTTTGGATGCTCAACGTGAAGGTTGGTATAGCGGTTGTATGTTCGTTCAGCTGTAGCGTTGTCAGTTAATCCAGAAAGATAGTGCCACGCCTGGAGGAAAGTGGCCTTGATCTGCACCAGCGGGGCGTGCTCCGCCAGCTTTCAAATCGCTGGTGCATCTGTTCTCGATATGCTTTTGCGGTCAGCTGGTGTTGCTTCGGGTAGAAAGTGGCCTTGTACTGGCTCCAGCTGAGAGACATTGGGCATGACTAAGGAGATTGGAACCAGCCCATTCGCCCTCTCTTGGGTACAATGGGCCTGGTGAACTTTATTACGCTCGGTGGTTAAATCCTTCGTGTGCTGCCTGTTATCCCCGCCTGCTTCAATCTCTTCAATGCCAGCCCATAACGCCAGCTTGCCATTAACGATCATCGCTGGTGTAAAACGCCACTCCTTCAGGAGCTTACAAAATACTTTTGGCAATCCCTTTATCTGGTGGCTCCATCAGGATGTCTCACGACACATTACCCTCTTGGTCTACCGCTCGCCACAGATCAAACTGCGCCTTGATCGTAACAATAACTTTGCTCCAGGTACATGTGCCGGGTTGTGGCAACAGAACAGGACAGTTGGCCTTCAACAATAACTTTGGGCAAAACGTTTATTGAATTCTATTTCCTGTGGATTCCTTCAGTATGAACAGCTTCTCACGGTATGCTACGAGGATCACTACCTTTGCCTGTAATATTGCTTGTGTTATGCGTTTGACACTTTTTCTTCACTCAGGTAAACTATACCTTTCGCCTCCAGCGAATTTATATGGGCAGTACCTGCGGTTAAATTATCGTTCTCATCAGCCTCCTGGATTTTTGGCGGCTTCAGGTATTGCCAAGCCTGATTGATTCTTGGTTTGCTGCCTTATCTGATTAGCCCTCTCCAGCTAATGCAGGGGAACCATTTGGAAGAGATTAAGGAAGTTCAGGTTGGAAGAGTATACAACCAGCTATCATCGCTAAAACCGTTATCAAGCTTATAAATGTGGCCAGCGTGCTGGTTGCCAATGGCATGACAGCGTGGGTATCTGCATTGTTTGCCAGTAGCGATGGAATGATTGGCGACGTTATAGTGGGAGTATTCTTATTACAGTTTGGGGTCTGGTGGGCAATTAGGGATATCGACTGGCCCGCTTTCCAGGAATTGCGCGTGATATTACTGGTCACCCGGCTGTTTCCCTTTCTTGATCTGATTATGATATTTATCTTGCTGAAGGTGCTTACGCTTAACGCTGGGGACGGGCCAATGGTATGATCTTAATTACTGAAACAAACCGCAGCTGTTAACCCATTGACCTGTGGTTGCGATCGAGCTTGAAGCGAATCTGATGAAAGAGCTGGAAAACCTCATGCGACTTCTGTTGGTTGAAGACGAGCCAGACTTAGGCGCGGCAATTCAGCGATCGCTGAGACGAGAAAAGTACGTGGTGGATTGGGTTCTCAACGGTACAAGCCTGGGGTATCTTGATCCCTCCGCCGGTCAGTACGTGGCAATTTTTGATGGCTCTGGCAGGCTCTCGAACTGGAAACTGCTGCCCAACGCCTGCGTGCTAAGCGTCCACATGCCTGTCTTGATCCTAACTGCTAAAGACCGCATGGCGGATAGAGTGACTGGGCCGACAGCGGCGTAGACGTTATCTGGTTAAGCCTTTGGCGCGTAGAACCTGGGCACGTTTACGGGCCTTGCAGCGGCGATCCGCCCCAGTTCCAGCCACAAAACTTCAGCTAAGGAACCCACCAGTGCGATTACGTGCTACTGGGTGAAATATGAATCCCCAAGCCACAAAATTCATTCCGCTGACTGCCAAGGAATTTCAGCTTTGGAGTACTTTATGCAGCACCCAAACCAGATTCTTAGCCGTGAACAACTTATGAATCGGGTGTGGCAGATCCGGCTGAGCTCACTAGTAATGTGGTGCCCGCTCCGATACGCTGCTGCGGCGCAAACTCGCAGAGCATGGCTGTGAGGGCTGCTGGAAACAGTCACGGCTTTGGCTATCGCCTCAACTCACCCATGGATAAACGCTGTTTAACCTGACGCTGGCGACTAGCCGGGTGGTATACCGGTGTTATGGGGTGATTTTGAGCCTGTGTGGGATAGCTTTTTATCAGATGATGGCTCAGGCGCATTGGCAGGCTCTTCATCAAGAGTTGGAATCAATTGCCGGAACGCTGCACGACGGGCTTGAACTGTTTTAAAGCAACCTGGGCGCATAGAACCGAGGGCTGGAGCAACTTCTGCCGGGTCTGTGTCTGGCCGCGGCCAAACATTGTTCTTGGCAACCTGAAACCGCTGGTCGGCATGTATTGCAGTGCAACAGGAAAGCTATTATGTGCGCTTTCTCGATCGCTCAGGACACATTGGCGACAGTAGGGCAGCAACCGGCTGGTCTGCCATTTCAACATGCCAGTGAATGGCAAACCCTGCAAGACCGCGAGGGCGATCGCTATCATCAAATTTCTTTGCTGCTAAAACTGCGAATTACTCTCCTGGGGATTTATGCAGGTGGGGCGTCGCTGCAAGAATTCCGACAACCACTTGGCGAATACAAAATTCATTTTGCTGCTGGGGTTGCCAACAACAATGCTGCTCGTTGGGGCCGCCAGCTGGTGGCTAGCGGGGCTAAGATGCGACCCGTTTACCAGTCCTACGAGCAAATCCAACAATTCTCCGCTGACGTGGCCCATGAATTACGAACCCCTTTAGCCGCAACAAGAGCAGCGGTCGAGTCTGCCCTGAATCAGACCTGAGCCGATTAGAGGCACGAAGTACTCTCCAAGCAGTTGAGCGCCAGAATAGCCGGCTCTCTCAACTGGTTCAAGATTTATTGTTGCTGTCGCGCATGGATTTGCCAGGGCCGGTAGGCAAACCTCAACCTTGCGGTTTGAATGCTTTAATTGCTGATCTACTAGACGAATTTGAGGCCCTGGCGATTGCGGCAGAGATTTTGCTGACAGCGGATATCCGCGGCATCAACCCCTATTGGTTATCGGTGACGAAGAACAGCTCTATCGCTTGCTGGCCAACTTGGTAACCAATGCCGTTCAGTACACGCCCAAAGGGGGCATTGTCAGAATTCTCCTTGATCGCGACGAGGATCATGCCGTGATACAAGTCCAAGACTCAGGGATTGGTATTCCTGTTGAGGAGCAGCCTCAGATTTTTGACCGCTTTTATCGAGTCAACCGCGATCGCTCTCGGCATAGCGGCGGCTCTGGTTTAGGTTTAGCAATCGCCCAGGCGATCGCCCAGTCCCACCACGGCAGCATCCAGGTGAAGAGCCCATCCGACCCACAAGCCAGTACCCCAGGCAGCACTTTTACAGTCCTGTTACCCCTATTTGAGAAGCACAAGCAGCGAAACGGGCGACACGCTTGGTTACCCCAGAGATAGTACCTAGCCTTGGCGCTATTACAGGTTGAACAGACACCCTCCTGGCGAGTCGGCAGCAGCCTAAGTTTAGAGTGTCGAAGATGAACGTTTTCCCCGCTGACGTCGCTTCAATAAGCCGGGTGTCACCAGTCCTTGCGGAAAAAATAGGGTTCCCACCACGATCAGCAGGCCGAAAATGATCAGACGGCCATCCCGGAGAAACTGAGCCAGCCACAGAGGTAGGCCACTCGTGTCGGCGATCGCTCGCAGCACTTCCGGCAGTGCCGTAAATAGAATCCCACCTAGTACAGGTCCCGCCCAGGTACGGGTACCGCCAATTAAGACAAAGGTTAAGTAAATAATGCTGGCATCAAAGGTCCCTTGGCGAGCATTCCAGGTGTTGAAAAAGTGGGCGCTGAGGGCACCAACCACCCCGGCTAAAATGGCACCGAGCGTAAAGGCTAGCACCTTGTAGTAGGTCGGATTAATTCCCATGGCATCGGCGGCTAACTCATCCTCGCGGATAGCCGTAAACGCTCTGCCAGCTCGGATACGCTCCAAGCGGTAGATGCAGAAGCTACTGAGGAGCAGCAAAGGCCCCGCCACCCACAGATAGCCAATGGGCGTTTGAAACGGCTGAGGGATGGCGAAGATCCCCACAGCTCCCCCGGTAATTTCTAGGTTGAGGGCAAGAACACGCAGGATTTCCACAAAGGCAATGGTGGCGATCGCCAGGTAAATTCCCCGCAGGCGCAAGGCTGGAATGCCGACTATTACCCCCAAGCAGCCACAGATTGCCCCTGCCAGCAGCATCTCCAATAGCAGTAACGGTATGGGAAACGTACCCGTAACCTGAAATACTTCAGTCGAGAGAATTGCTGCAACATATCCACCTAAGGCATAGAAACCAGGGCTCGCCAGGGAAAGCTGCCCAGCCATCAACGGCAGGTAGAGAGAAAGACCCAGCATAGCGCCTAAGAGCATTGAGACCAGCAAAAAGCCATAGGTCAAAAAGAAATCTGTCATTGCCCCTAGACCTTTTGCATAAAGTTGCGTCCTAGTAAACCTTGGGGACGAATTAAGAGGATGATAAACAGCAGACCAAAGGCAACCGCGTCCTTGTAAGCCGAGTAATCAGCGGGAACAAACGCTTCAACCAGCCCAATCACCAGACCACCTAGCACAGCCCCAGGAATACTTCCGAGGCCACCCAGGACAATGACAGCTAGACCTTTGAGGCCGAAGGCAATCCCAAAGTATGGCCCCGCAATACTGACGCTAGAACCCACCAGCGTCCCGGCTAAGCCCCCCAAGAAGCTGCTAATAAAAAATGTCAGCACCACAAAGCGATCCACATTAATCCCCAGCAGGCTGGCAGTCGTTGCATCTTCAGCAACCGCACGCATGGCCTTACCAAACTTTGTCGCATTAATGCCGTAGGTAAGAACTGCCAGGATGACAACCGATACCCCAAAAATTACGATCTGCACGCTGCGCACCGGGATGGGTTGTGCCACGGTGCCAAAGTTAATTGCTGCGGGTAAGCCGCCATAGGTGTCCGGTGGGAAGGTGTAGATCTCTGCACCGACCAGATACTGAAGCAGGTTGACAATCACCACAGCGACCCCCAAGCTGGAAACCACCGTCAACAGAGGGTCAGCGCGTCTACGCCGCAGCGGGCGAAAGGCAATCCGCTCTACCGCGACGCCGACCAAACCAGCCAGGGTACTACTCAGAATTGTAGCTAAAGCGAAGGGCAGGTCTACGGGGAAGGCTGCGTTCGCCAGCAATCCATTTACCCCAAAGGAACCGCCCATGAGGACATAGGTGAAGTAAGCTCCCAGGGTGAAAATTGCCCCATGGGCAAAATTAATAATCCCTAAGATGGAAAATACTAGCGTGTAGCCCAAGGCAAAAATTGCGTACACACTGCCAATTGACAGACCATTAAGAAATTGTTGAAAAAACAGCGTCCACATTGATCAGCGGGGTTGTCGAAACTATCCTCTCGATGAGCAGTGAAGCCGTGACCTCATGTCTCTACTTCAGAAACAGGAATTGACCACTTTTGCCATCTTCATCCATTTTGATTTGAGCCACATAGAATTCTTTCTGAACAATCTCTCCTTCTGGCGTGAAGCTAATTTCACCTAACGGTGTTTTGTACCTACCGCTTAAAAGCTGCTGATTCAGCTTTGTTCGCAGTTCATTGAGGGGTAACTGGCTGACTTTAGTTTGCTTGTCTACAGCCTGTAGCGCTTCTACAAAGACCTGGACACCGGCAAAAGTCTGGGCACTAAATTGGGGCGGTTCCTTCTTGTATTGATCCCGATAGGCAGAGCGAAAGGCTGTGTTAATTTCGCTCTTGTACTCAGGACTATAGGCTTGGGCAATCAAAATGCCGTCACAAAGGGCCTGACAGACCGGAAAGATGTTGGAAGTGTTGAGGCCATTACCGCCGACAATCTCACCCTGGTAGCCCAGCTCCCGCATTTGCTTCACTAGGTTGCCCCCATCTGCGGCTAGACCAGAAACAATTACCAGGTCCGGTTTGAGGTTGATTGCATTCGTCACCTGAGTTTGAAAGTCGGTGTCAGTGGTCTGAAACTTCTGGACTGTGACGAGATCAAGCCCCTGCTCTTGGACCGTCTGTTGAAAGATTTCCGTTTCAGATTTACTGAACGCATCGTTCTGAGCATAAAACACAGCGACTTTTTGAATATTGGGATTGTTTTTTAGGGCTGCTTTCAAGGCGTTGGGAGCAACGACTGAAATGGGTGCAGAGACCCGAGCGATATACTCACCAATCTGGGGAATGCCTTGGCAGTATTGGAGGGGGCAAGTACTGGCACCCTAGCTCGTTCCGCACCGGATCAGCCGCAAACGCCTGCTGAGAAAGCGTTGGACCAACAATTCCTAGCACTTTATTGCTGGTAATTAAGGTTTGAAAGGCGTTGATTGCCCTGCCTCATCTCCGCCAGTATCCTGAATACGAGTTTGATGGGTGTACCATTGACACCTCCGCGATCATTGAAGTACTTTTCGGCAATCTTCGCCCCGGCAACTTCCTCTTGCCCCAGCAGAGAAACGTTGCTGGTTTGAGCGACACCAATCCCGATTGGGATATTAGACCTATTAGACCCCGCCGTTGGCAGAACTGGCTGCATTATTCAAATCTGTGCCAGAGCGCCCACATCCTGGCAGAAGCACAGCAAAAATTGCCAGTAGTACAGGTATACAAGCCGCAGGTTTCATCGAAATCCTCCGAGAACCCCATGCCTCTATAGGCTGGGGAGATAGGGCGGCGTTGGCACGGAAGATTCCGGCCCGCCGAATTGGGGTTTTAGGCATCCGGTCAATCCCGGTGCTAAAACCCAATAAGTTAAGGCAGATACCCCCATGTTGCCATGAAGGTATAATAGCAGTATGCAAAGGACGGTCATTCAACTGCAACCAAATAGTGAAACGACGGGTTCCTGGCTGTTGCTTGGTCGTTTAACAATTTTTGGGATTACTTTGCATAAAGGAGACCTACTACAACCATCGAACCTTGACGGGGTTGCCCTCTCAATTGGTTTGTGCGGCTCTGTTAAGGCTCTCTCAAATCTGCCAAGCAGTTGAAAGGCAAAGGAAAACAGTTAACTGTCCAACCTCGAAACGATGCCCCATTCGCTACGATGCTCGCTCCTATACCATCTGGTTTGACCGCAATGATGTGACTCGGGTCAAACTGTCCTTTGCAATAGCGGAATATTACCGTCTCTGGAAAAATACTTGCAGACTTGCTGCAAGACCAAAGGCCGATGGTGGTTGCATGTGTGATGGAGAGAGCCCTTCACAGAGGAGACGGTTGGAGTTGACTTGACATTGTCAACCCTGCCACAGACAATCGAGGAAACATTCTATGGAGGAAACACTGGAAGAACGTGAAGACAAAACGTTTGAGTTGCGCCGCAGACTTCAGAGCAAGCGAAATCGGCTAAGAGATCTCAAAAGTTGTCTGGCCGACAGAGACGGTTTCGCAAAGATTGTGACCACGTGTTGAGTAAACGCCTGGTACAGTCGGTTAAAAGTGGTGCAACGTTGGTGTTTGAAGACCTGACGAATATCGTGGTCGGGCCAAGGCCAGGAAGGAACAACGTCACTTTTCATGGATGGAGTTTTGCTCAGTTGCCATTTGTCACCTACAAAGCTGAGGCTCAAGGGAATGTTGATTTCGTCGATCCCCGCTACACCTCTCAGAAATGTAGTCAGTGTGGACACATTTCCCGCAGTAATCGGCCCACTCAGGCTGAATTCCGCTGTCGATTGTCTGTTTGAGTCCTTGGCTGACCATAATGCGGCTGTAAATATCCGGGCAGACTATTTGAAATCTAGGGCTCCAGTCAACGAGCCTATTGTTTCGGACTTTGGTTCAGGAACAAGCTCCGTCTTTTAGGGCGGGGTAGTTGACAAAGTGTAGATCTGATTATAGCCTTCATTTACCACACAGGGGTACCTCAAGTCTTTTTCTTTTGTGAAGGAACCCATTTGGAACGAAATCTCTATTGAGGGGTCAGGTCAGTGGTGGGTTCCTGGCTGTCTGTTGAGAATCCTTTTTGATTCAGGCTGAAAACTGGTAAGATTTTCAGTGGTACTTGTTGAGAATTATTGATTTCTATGGCCAAACCCGCCATTCTTCAACTGGAGCATGTCACCCGCCAATTTTCTAATGCCTGCTCCTGTAGCCCGGGATATTACCCTCACTTTACTTCAGGGGGATTTACTGGCCCTCTGCTCCTTCAGGCTGTGGTAAGACAGCCTTGCTGCGAATTATTGCCGGGTTTGAAACCATTACAGGCGGGAACGGTGACCATCGCCGGACGCAAAGGTGCCGCTATCAACTTGTCAGTCCCCCCTGAGAAACGTTCCATTGGCATGGTTTTTCAGATTTTGTCTCTGTTCCCCACCTAACCTTGGCTCAATTTTCAATCTAAGAAGGACCGGCAAACCCAAAGCGTGTGGCTGAAGTCATTGCATTAAAATTAGAGGGATTAGAAAGGCGTTATCCCCACGAGTTGTCTGGTGGTCAACAGCAGCGGGTTGCCTTAGCGAGTGGTGGCAGCGTTAATTCTCTTGACCCTTCAGTAACCTGGATGTGCATGTGCGGTCTTACCTGCAACGAGGTTCGACTCTCAAAGCCACGGGTACCTCGGCAATTTTTGTCACCATGATCAGGAAGAAGCTGGTACTTTCAGAACAGATCGGCACACCAGAGGAGGTGTATCGGCAAATTCCCCTGTTTGTCACCCAGGCCAATTTTTCTCCGCCCGCTTCTGCAATAATGTTTGGGAAACTGAAGTCGGCTGTTTTAGCTGTGGTGGAAGTAGACCCGTGCCAGCCTCAACGGGAGATCTCATGATCCCCAAGAAGATCTGGCACTAGAACCGAGTCCAAATTCCCTGTCGTGATTCGCGTCAGGTTCTTAGGCCGAGAGCGGCGTTACTGCCTCTGACTCCTTCTGGGCTGCACGAACTGCATGCTCTTACCCATGCGGGCGAGTTCAGCTGCGACTCGCGTTCAGTTATCGGTTGCGGATCAAAAGCCTGCGGTTTTTCCGGCAGAGGCAAATTAGTTCAACCGTCCGAGCACTCAGCACCCCGATCAAACTGGATTATCCAAATTCAGTTGAGGCCCAATACCAGATCGCTATCGCGATTATGTTTGCCTTTGCGGGTTATCAGGTATGCGTATTCACAATGTGGCTCTGCATGTTCACCAGGCGGGAGAGGGTTATCCAATTCTCTGCCTACACGGGCATCCGGGCTCCGGTGCTAGTCTTTCAGTCTTTACACAACACCTATCACAGCGATTTCAGACATTAGCTCCAGACCTGCGGGGTTACGGTAACAGCCCCGCGAAAGCTGAGTTTGCGCTCTCCGCTCATTTAGGCGATTTGGCAGCGGTACTCGACCACTATGCTGTATCCCACTGTTTGATTCTCGGTTGGTCACTCGGGGGAATTCTGGCAATGGAGCTAGCGCTAAAGCTACCGCAGCGGGTGAGGGGTCTAATTCTGGTTGCCAGTGCCGCCCGGCCTTGGGGGAACCATCCACCAATCACCTGGCAAGATAACCTCTATACCGGCATAGCCTCGATCCTCAACTGGCTCAGGCCAGGCTGGCAGTGGAACATTGATACCTTTGGGCGGCGATCGCTCTACCGCTATCTCGTTCAGCAGCAGACACCTGCCACTTACGAATATCTAGCCCGCGAAGCAATGCCCGCTTACCTCAAAACTTCCGGTGCGGCTCATCGTGCTTTGGCCCAGGCCCTGAAAAGCCGGTATAACCGTTTGGAGGCTCTAGGCCAAATTCAAGCTCCCTGCCTGGTACTAGCGGGTGCATTAGATCGGCATATCGCGCCGGAGGCAAGCTTTGAGACGGCTCAGCATCTGCAGAACAGCAGTTGGATCTGCTACCCAAATACGGCTCATCTTTTCCCGTGGGAGATTCCCCAACAAGTCCTGCAGGACATTGATTGCTGGCTATCTCTACACCCGGAAATTACCCATCTGTAGCACCTACCATTGACCGACCAGGGAACCAGACGGACTTACTGGCTCCTCAATAGTTAGCTGGTCTGGCTTACAGCGCTTGATATCTACTACAATTCCCTGGGCCCCTTCGTTTTCCAGGTCCTCTACATAGCCAGCTTGAGCAGCGTTTGCTTCCTCTACACTGCTAAATGGACCAAAGTAGTAGGTACAGCGAGGACTGCCTGTAGCTACTTCGACCCACCAAGCTAAGCCCAGCTTGTTCAACAACCTGGCAAACTCATTCAGCAAACCCGAAAAAATATTCTGATTGTTTTTCATTGATGTCAAAGTCTCCAAGGTACTTTGCTGATATTTCGATCAGTTAATCTTTCTTCAACTTTTCTTATACTCTGGAACTGAAGTTGTTTTCAAGGACCCTAAGTGCAATCTATTCAGCGAACGCTGACGAAAAATTTCGTAAAGACCCATTGCTGTCGCTACCGAGGCGTTCAGGCTAGGAGTTTTGCCTTGCAACGGAATAGAAACTAATACATCACAGTGCCGCTGGGTTAGTAAATTTAATCCTTCTCCTTCGGAGCCGACAACCAATACTGTTGGCCCTGTAAACTCAACGGTTGCTAGGGCAACGCTGGCACTAGATGCCATTCCATAGATCCAAAACCCCGCGGCCTTAAGCTGCTCCAAGGCTTGATTGAGGTTAATCACTCGTGCCACAGAGAAGTTCTCCAGAGCCCCAGCAGCAACCTTTGCCACGGTTGAAGTGACACCGACGGCACGACGCTGGGGAATCACCAACCCCTGGGCCCCTAGGGCTTCTGCAGTGCGAATAATGGCACCCAAGTTATGGGGATCAGTGATGCCATTGGCAGCAACCAGAACTGGCTGATCGGATACTGCTTTAGCCTGTGCCAACAAAGCCTCAAGGTCTGTGTATTCGTAGGGAGCAACCTGGGCTGCAACACCTTGATGATTTGCCCGCTGGGTAATTTGGTTTAGCCGCTGCTGGTTAACTTCATCAATGACGGTACCACTGGCCTTGGCCTGCAGCAGCAAGGTGTGAAATCGGGAATCGTAGCGGAGTTGAGGCACAATCCAGACGCGATTAAGGTTGCGCTGATTCTCTAATGCAGCTAGGACAGGATGACGCCCATAGATCAGGTCTACATCTTCTGACTCACTGACAGTCGGCTGCTGGGTTTCCTTTACCTGTGTAGGGATCTGCTTTAGTCTTGGCCGTTCTCGAACAGGCTTACTCGGCCGATGAGTTCGCTCCTGAGTATTGTGGGTTCGACGTGGCCTCACCTGAGGTTTGTGCTCTTTAGCCATGTTTTTAGATCGACTCAAGTAAGGACGCGGAAGCTTTATTATCTTACAGAAGCCCCTCGTTCTACCCAACGGTATCAAGATTTAGGGACTGGAGCAGCTGGGCTAAGCGCTGGGGGTCTGTTAGATAAAGATAGCCGACTAACACCTCAAAACTTGTTGCCTGCTGGTAGGTTACCGGGTCGATTCGCTTAGGCCGGCTTGACGCTGCATTCCGTCCCTGTCGAATAATTTCTATCTCTGCGGTAGTCAAGTGAGGCTGAAGGGAACGCAAACAGTGAGCCTGAGTTTCAGCCCGTACATGAGCGACAACCTGTTGGTGAAAAAGCTGAATCCGCTTCGGCGGTAATAGATGGCAGGTCCGTACATATAGCTCATAAACAGCATCTCCCACATAAGCTAACGCTGCGGGGGAGAGCTGGCGAATCTGCACTGGGGAAAAAACTATTGGCAACCTTGCTAGGTACTGGCCCTGCTCTTGAGTCATATTCAAGCCCTGCTAGCTTAAGTTGCCTTCAGGTTTTTGGAACATTGGCTAGAGCAACTTCAACAGAGGGCTGCAATGATAGAAACTGCTCTAATCGCACTACCTTGACCGTCTGAGTGACTCGTGGATTAGTAACGATCTGGAAGCTACCTGCCGCAGATTGCGCTTTTTTAGCAATTTGTACCAGTACTCCTAATCCTGAACTATCTAAAAAATCAATTTGAGACAGATCCAAGATGATATTAACTGGCCCCTCTTCAATAAACTGGTTGAGCACCCGCCGGAAAATAGGCTCAGAAAATGCATCTAGTAAGCCTGTGAGGCGAAATAGTTGACAATTGTCCCTGACTTCTCGTGTGCCTCTTAAACTAACGGTCAGGGTTAATGGTTCAGGAATAAAACCCTCCTAATGCGGTCTAACGGATGTTTTGCGCGTTTCAGTATAGGGTCTTTCCATCCCCTTGTCTACCATAATTAAATGGCGTAGGGCGATTAAAACCATCCTGCTGAAGACTGAATTCATTTTAAGTGACTGTTCTTAGGAACTACTACTAGTGGCTTTGCTTTGGGAAGCTTGTCGGTATGTCCGCATGAATTGAACAAATTGTTCAAACAAGTAGTCTGCGTCGTGGGGGCCGGGGCTAGCCTCAGGATGATATTGCACGGAAAAGAAGGGTAGCGATCGATGGCGCAATCCAGCAACGGTGCGATCGTTGAGATTCAAATGAGTAATCTCTATTTCTGTCTCTGGCAGAGAGTCTGGACTAATAGAAAAACCGTGATTCTGACTGGTAATCTCGACCCGTTGTTGTAAACCAGCAGGCTGGTTTAAGCCCCGGTGCCCGAATTTGAGCTTGAAGGTGTCTGCGCCTAGAGCACGACCTAATAACTGGTGACCGAGACAAATCCCAAACAGCGGTTTTTCACTCTTTAAAAGGGCCTTAGTCGTCTCAACCCCTTCAATAACCGCTGCCGGGTCACCGGGTCCATTAGAGAGAAAAATTCCGTCTGGATTGTACTGGAGAATTTCGGCTACGGGAGTGTGAGCGGGGACAACAATGACCCGGCATCCATAGCTTGCTAGCCGTCGTAAGATGTTGCGTTTGATGCCAAAATCGATCGCCAACACCACGAAGGGGTCTGAATCAGAGTGGCTATCTTCCCTGGAAGTAGAGACTAAGTGGGAACTAAATTCCCAAGCGGTTTCAGTCAATTCTGACCATTCATAGGCTGCGGGGGTCGTGACGGTCTGAACCAGGTTTAAGCCGGCCATACTGGGGGCATCTTGGACCTGCTCTAACAGTTCAGCCGGGTCCAGAATTTCTGTTGAGATTGCCCCGTTCATAGCACCCAACGCCCGAATTTTTCGCGTCAGTGCCCGGGTATCAATGCCGTAAATGGCGGGTATATGGTGCTGCTTGAAATAGTCTGGCAGGGACTGGGTCGACCGCCAGTTGCTGGGATTAAAGCAGGCGTTGCGCGCGATCGCCCCCTGGACCTGAGGATGTGCCGATTCTTCATCTATCGGGTTAACTCCTGTGTTGCCTAACTCTGGATAGGTAAACACAACAATTTGGCCGCAGTAGCTAGGGTCAGTTAAAACCTCTTGATAGCCAGTCATGCCAGTGTTGAATACGACTTCCCCTATCACTGTTCCGGGTGCACCAAAAGACCAGCCTGAATAGCTAGTACCATCTGCTAGAACTAACAGAGCCGGTTGAGCAGGAGACATAGAAATCATGGGTATATCAGCCGTTGATTGGACTACAGCAATTTTCCTAACATCAACCCTATTGTCCCAGAAATTTCTCCGACTGCAGCGGTGTGACCACCAGCAGCGAGACCAGCCAGGGCTAAACTAGAGTGTACCGTTGTGAAAATTGCGGTAATAACGATATTGGCAGAAGAAAGCTCATTGCTGGTAGCACTGCGTGAACAAACCCTGAAGTCTTTTAGTGTTTAATGCTGAGTCTCGGCTTGGCTTGGCGAACATTCCGCCGGTTGCGGAAAACCAGCTATTTCTCTCATGATATAGAGTGGCCGACCCTTGACTTCTTCATAAATGCGCCCAATGTACTCGCCAAGAATGCCAATGCAGACCAACTGCACAGCACCGAGAAATAGAACTGCAATCGCGATCGCCGCAAAACCAATCAACCGAGATCCTGACTCAAATAATCGCCAGTACAGCACTAGCAGCGCCATCAGCAGTGCTACCCCAGCGGCAAACAGCCCCAGGTAAGTTGCGAGTTGTAAGGGGATGCGAGAAAAGGAAATGATGCTGTTGATTGCTAACCTTAAGGACTTGCGGAAGGTATATTTCACCGTTCCGGCAAACCGGGGCTCTCGTTCAAACCGTACCGCCGTTTGCTTAAAGCCAACCCAGGCCCTCAGGCCTCGAATATAGCGGTTTTGCTCTGGTATAGCATTGAGGGCATCAACTACCTGCCGGTCCATCAGGCAGAAATCCCCTGTATCTGCGGGAATATTGACATCAGCCAGGCGCTGGAGAATACGGTAAAACGTGTAGGCCGTGAAGCGCTTAAACCAATTCTCCCGGCGGCGTACAGTTCGCTGGGCATAAACCACCTGATAGCCCTGTCGCCACTTTTCAATTAAATCCGGGATGAGTTCCGGTGGATCTTGCAGGTCAGCATCAAGGACGACAATCGCTTGACCCCGGGCAAAATGTAGACCGGCTGTTACTGCAATCTGATGGCCGAAGTTACGGGCAAAACTGAGGTAGCAAACCCGCGAGTCCTGCTGGTGCAGGTTGCGGATTATCTCTAGAGAGGTATCTTGACTGCCGTCATCAATTAAAATTAATTCTACCGAATCATCCAACCGCTCCATGAGGCTAGCGACCCGGCGGTACAGTTCAGCAATAGTTTCTGCCTCGTTGTAGATGGGGATGATCAGGGAATACTTGGGGGGCATAGTTCAGCCATCCTGATCGGGTTGTTCTAAGCGATCGCGATTGAGGAGCTTTGCCTTGGCGGGAAAGGAGCGACGATGGCGGTACCAGGTTGAGCCAGCCACTAGAATGCCGCTGAGTGCCAAGGCTCCGACTAGGGGTAGCAGATCCCCAGAATAAATTGCCTTGAGTCCAGAACTACCCAGCAAAACAAACGGTAAAACACTGGGCACCGTTCCCAGCACCGTTCCTAAAATATAGTCTTGAAAACTTACGGATGTTAGTCCGGCCACCAAGTTAACCAGGCCGTAGGGCATGACTGGCACTAAGCGGATAGCAAACATGTAAAAGAGCCCTCCCCGGCGAACTTCAGCATCCATAGCTTGCCAGCGGCCTCCTAGTCGTTTAGCAACGGTCTTGCGTCCTACAGTGCGGGTAAAGGCAAAC
>JAUJON010000065.1 GCA_030447595.1 Thermosynechococcaceae cyanobacterium YX3bin19 | reverse complement strand
ACGATACTAAATTTGACTAACCATTCGGAGCTAGTCTGGTACAGGTGTTCTAGATCGCTAAAGGCATCGGTGAGTTTTAGTGCCCCCAGAGAATCAGCCGCTGCCGCTTGAACATCGGGTTCAGGATCATTCAGCAGGCGATCGCGTAAAGTTGCCAGGGTCCCCAACAAGTTCTGCTTGCCCAGGCCGCTCATCTGGCTAACCGCGGTATACCGGACACGGGCATTGACGTCTCCAATAGCTGTCTTAGCCAGTTCGTAGGCAACAGCAGGTTCGAGCTGACGGATTTGATTGGCTCCCCGCAAGCGATCGCCTAGATCATGGGAGTTTAGTAATTGTCCAACTGACTCAGGAGTTATACTCATCTTCACCTCATTTCCACCCTCAACCATAATCGGTCAGTGGCACATCTTTACTCCCTAAAATCCTATTGTCCCATACTGTTTGCCCTGACTTGTTGCCTTAATTCAACGACCTGTTAGCAATCCGGGCTCATGAATGGTCGCTACACTAAAATTAGCTATTCTGTAGACCTGTCGGAATCGTTTTTATGCTCCAGGATTCTCCTCCCCAAAGCGAACCCTTGAAAACCCCTGAATCTACTCCTGCACCATCAACCTTGGACAAACCGCAAGATAGCTACGTAAAGCTGGCAATGCGGAATATGGTTCGCAAGTCAGGCACTTCCTTACGCCATTTTGCGTTAACGACTGTAGGACTTTTGGCTGCTTTAATCAGTCTTGCTTATATTTTTCGTTGAGTGAAGTGATCCAAGTCTATTGAGGATTCAGAAGTTAAAGGTGCAAGTTGAAGTCATTGTCCAGGATCACACCCGAGTAGTTTCAGAGCTCGAAAGCCTAAGCAAGAGCCATCATGTATTAGAGCCTGAGACAGCTTTTGTACCAGTGTCTCAAGACTGGGAGGGTTGGTTTCAGGCGTGGATAGAAGCTCTACAGCCCAGTATTTCACCCATTGATGCTTATGAGCTTTGCCTGCGGTTGACCACTGACAACGAAATTCAGGCCCTCAATTCCCACTACCGCCAGCAAAATCAAGCCACAGATGTTTTAGCTTTTGCTGCTTTGGAAGTTGATACTCCCCAATTTGAGGAGCACTTCTCTCAACCCGTTTACCTAGGGGATATTGTCATTTCGATCAATACTGCAAATCGGCAAGCTAAGGCGCACCAGCACTCCTTAGAGCGGGAGCTGGCTTGGTTAGCAGCCCATGGCTTACTGCACCTTTTAGGCTGGGATCACCCTGAGGAGGAGAGCTTAATAACGATGCTAAACCAACAGGCAGTGCTGTTAGGCAAGATTGGTTTTTTATGAAAACCCTTAAGTTAGTCTATCAATTCTTCACGGGTAGAATATAGTATGACTAACTGAGCTGCTTATTGCCTAGTTTTTGAACTCTATCTACGGCTTTAACCATGAAAAAGAATCAACAGGCAACACTACAGGGAATTGAAAAACTATCCCCACAAGTGATACCGCCAAAGTTTTTTTTTCAGAGTCCCAGGACTGTAGGTCAGGCAACTAAGCCAGGCCGAGTTCTATCCTTTCAGGTTGCGGAGAATCTCTTAGCCAGTTTTAGGTATGCCGGAGCCGGAGTTGGATATGCACTTCGTACCCAACGCAACTTCCGCATTCACCTCATGGTTGGTACCTTAGCCCTAAGTCTAGGCTTTTGGCTCCATCTTAGTGCCGTAGAGATGGCGATCATTGGGTTGACGAGTGGTGTCGTTTTGACCATGGAACTGCTGAACACGGCCATTGAAGCAGTGGTAGACTTGACGGTTCAGCAGACGTACCATGAGCTAGCTAAAATTGCAAAGGACTGTGCTGCCGGGGCTGTTTTAATCTCGGCGCTCGGTGCCGTGATAGTGGCTGGTCTTTTGCTTCTGCCTCCCCTCTGGGATTTGTTCTTAACCACCCTTAACCCGTTCTAGTTTGTAGCGAAAATTATTGCCGAAACACAGCTAATGATTTTAGTCGTTGATAACTACGACAGTTTTACGTATAACCTGGTTCAGTATCTGGGAGAACTTGGCAGTGAATTCCCTGTTGCTGCTGAGCTCAAGGTCTATCGCAACGATCAGATCTCTTGGCGACAGGTTGCTCAGCTTGAGCCTGATGCTGTAGTTATTTCTCCGGGGCCTGGCCGTCCTGATGATGCCGGGGTTTCTTTAGATCTAATTGCAGAGTTGGGTCCGACTCTACCAATTCTAGGGGTTTGTTTAGGCCACCAAAGTATCGGACAAGTTTATGGTGGCAAGGTTGTTGCTGCCCCAGAGTTAATGCACGGTAAAACATCTTGGATCCATCACAGTGGAGTCGGTGTATTTAGCGATTTGGAAAAGCCCTTCACAGCAACCCGCTATCACAGTCTAGTGATCGAACGACAAACCTGTCCCCATGTTTTAGAGATTACAGCTTGGACCGAGGACAACATCATTATGGGGGTGCGGCACCGGCACTATCCTCATGTTGAGGGCGTTCAGTTTCATCCAGAGAGTATTTTAACGGCTTCAGGTAAGCAGCTACTACGAAACTTTCTCAAGCAGCTTCCAGTCAGCTAAGGGCAAGAACTGTTTTCATAGCCTTGGCTGCGGGGGTCCGAAAGCTGAGACCTGAAAGCGTGTCAGAATAGACTGCGATGTTGTTACATGGGGAGACTATGAAGCGGCGACAGTTAATCCGTTACGCTAAAGTAGCTTTGTTCGCAAGTTTAGGCACTGGTTTTGTATCTCAGTTCCAATCCTCTCAGGCTCAAACGGATCGCACCTTATCTGTCCGCTGGTTAGGACATACCAGTTTTTTATTTACAGGAGATGGTCGGCAAATCCTGGTCAATCCATTCCGAACATTGGGCTGCACTGCCAATTATCGCCGTCCTAATGTTAAGGCGGAATTGGTTCTGGCTAGCAGCCGCTTACTCGATGAAGGAGCAGTCGAAGGACTTCCCGGAAATCCTAAACTGCTGCTTGAACCAGGAATCTATCCAATCAGCAGCAACTTTCAAATTCAGGCTATTCGCACCGACCACGATCGCCTCGGTGGGCGGAGATTTGGTGACAACCTTGCCTGGAAGTGGACTCAGGCTGGCGTTAATATCTTGCATCTTGGGGGTGCGGCAGCACCGCTGACGCTGGAGCAAAAAATCCTCATGGGTCGCCCAGATATCCTGCTGGTTCCCGTCGGAGGCGGTGTTAAAGCTTACGCACCCGAAGAAGCCAAAGCAGTCGTTCAAGCCCTTAGCCCAAAACTGGTGATTCCCACCCACTATCGCACCCAAGCAGCAGCGGGTAATGCCTGCGACTTAGTTCCCCTCGATGCCTTTCTTTCCTTGATGAAGGAGACTCCGATTCAGCGGGATCAGGATGATTCCATTGTAATTACGCCAGCAGGACTGCAAAGCGGGACCCGTTATTCAGGTGTTGAGTTATCCGTTTTAGATCTGCCCTGAGCACCTGGGCAATACCCGCCGTTTGCATCTATCCCTGATTCCACTCGCCCGTATCGAGCCACAGCCACACTATCAGGCTGTTGATTTGTTAACCAGGTCCATTTGATCCCCCAAGAAAAATGCCACCACTCCCCTGGATGGCGTTCCAATCAAAAACGACTTCATGACATCCCGGGTAATTGACAGTGTCGTTGGCTTGCTGCCAGCAGCAACGCGCTCGCCTTGGTCGATGTTAGGATTATGCGATCGCCGCGAAGTAAGCCGGATGGGAGCGCTCAGAAAGTTCATCGATTGGAGAACCCATAAAGACCGCTTTGCCAGCAGCATCAACCAAAGTAATATCTACCGCGGCTCCAGTACTATGCGGCGGTGGCGTTGCTAGATCAGGCTGGGCATCGCTTAAATCTGGTAGACCCTGTTCTAAAATTGCCTGGTGCTGGGCTTCCGTCATGCTTTGAGGATTCAGACCATGAGCCTGAGCCGTTTCAGCCAAGGTGCAGTCCACCGCCAAACTGCTGAACTGCCACAGGACGGTAAGCATCAAAAATCTGAATCCGCCAGTTGGGGTAGCGTTGCTGAAGCAGTTCCTGAGCTTGACGAGACGATCTAAAACCCCTTGACGAAGATAGAAAGGAGAAGCATCACCCGTAAGGAGCACGAGGATTGTTGGTAAAGGTGAGGTCGCTGAAAGCCAAACCGATTTGAGGGGATAGGAACCAGTGGCTCGTTACAATCCAGGATTGGTAGCTGCTGATAGGGCTTCATTTCGACAAAACCACGTATAACTATTGAGAAACTTGCTGAAATACCCTCCAAAATCCTACGGTAAGACTATTAAGCTGCTTCCCGCAACTAATAAGGGAATGTATCCGTCTAAAAATAGAGGTTAATGCAGTGCCTGCAACGACCTAATCAACTGCTCAATGGGTCTTTATAGGGCAGTGATTAAAGTTGCTAAGGATATCCGGAGCAGCAGGTTATCGAGAAAAGTTGGTTAAGTTCAGAAATTAAGTCAACTTTAAGACTCGATTAATATTAAAAGCCTCTGACTACCCTTCTTTACAAACCTCTGTACACTATTCAGAGTAATGGTTTAATTATTCGTGCTCGTGGGGGGTGCCATTGAATATTTAGCTACAAGCCTACCAGTTATCAAGGGAGTCCCAGGATGCAAGATATTAATCTTGAGCGTAAAACATCTTATCCGTTTGTTTCCATAATTATTCCAGTTTTCAATGATGCTAAACGCCTCCAAACTTGTTTAGCGGCTCTAGAAAGTCAAACCTACCCGAGCAGTTGTTATGAAATTGTTGTAGTTGACAACGGGTCAGATGATGACATTGAGGAGGTGACTTATCGAATTTGCTCCAAGTATTAACTGCCTATGAAAGCTGTCCTGGTTCCTATGCTGCCCGGACAGGGCCTTTCCCTCGCTAAAGGGGAGATCATCGGTTTCACCGATGCTGATTGTATTCCAGCCTCAGATTGGATTGAAAGGGGTGTAGCAAATCTGCAACGCGTGCCTAACTGCGGGTTAATTGCTGGCAAAATAGAGCTTTTTTCCTTGACCCGGCTCGGCCAACAGCGGTGGAACTTTATGAGAGCATTAAAGGCTTTCCCTCAAAAGGAATACATTGAAAAGTATAACTATGGTGCAACAGCAAATGTTTGGACTTTTAGAAGCGTCATTGATAACGTTGGTGTCTTTGACGCTACGCTGAAATCGGGCGGAGATCGCGAGTGGGGACAACGCGTTTTTGCCGCAGGTTACAGCCAGGTTTATGCTGATGATGTGGGTGTAGCCCATCCTGCAAGACATTCTTTAGGTGAACTGTACAAAAAGGTGGTTTCGAAGTGTGGGTGGATCTATGACGAAGAAGCAAAAAGATTATTCACCTAAGAAATTTATTACTGCTCTGGCTAAAGATTTGAGACCGCCCTCAGGATTTGTTTCTCGTATTTTTCAGCTCAAAACATGAGTGGAATGAAGCAAAAGAGCCATGTCGTTCTCGTTTTATTGCTCACAAGATATTGGCGAGCGTCGGAAAGAATACGCTTACAGCTGGGAGGCATTTCCCAAAGAAGTTAGTTGCATGCAGCCTCTCACTCGTGGCACAGCTAGCAAGAATAGATAGCATGATGGGTCTTCACCGCACTCAACAGCTTTCCACTTTTCCTTCTTTATCCAGGATAAAGTAACTTTTGCACCACCGAAAGCGGAAACCTGGGCCATGACTATCTTTCCAGAGATAGGCTTATGATTTAGGTCTAAATCCAGTTTTTATCTCACCGGATTGCATAATAGCCTTTTCAGCAGTAAAAGCTCACCTGCACTAACCCTTGCTCGATGCGAAATTCAGTAACCAACTGCATTAACTGCTCCATACTGGTGTAGCCAACTTTTCCATAAATCATACAAGCAAGGTAGAAGACCTTCTGATCCCCATTTTCAAAACCGAGGGCTGGTACAACACTGTGTCTGTATCTGATATTACTGCCATGAATGTCTTCACCAAAGGACGCGCTTTAAATTGTTGGGTATAGCCATGGGGTTACGCAGAAAGCTAACATTGCCATCCCTGAATGCAGCCTCTGCACCTTCTGTGGAGACAACCTCTACTCACACGATCAAAGCCTAGAAGGATATCCACCTTCTTTAAAGATTAAAGATTCATCTGTTTCAATCCGGTGGACGTTGATGTAAAACCGTCCTTGACCAAAGTGTAGGTGTATCCTAAACCCAAAGTTAGAAGGCAGAAGGCTTACGTTTCTTGTGGTGCTCCCTTCTTAAAACTACAACCTTCCAAATCTTATGGAGCTTGTCCTTTAGTGCTTGCCGCTTGCCCCTGGCAATTTCCACTTCAGACGAGCAAAGCTTGTATTTAGAGGCAGCAAAGTCCTTTTCGCAGTAGGAGTTTTCTATCTGTTGACGTTGCTGGTATCTGACGCCGTCCTTAGAAAAGGTTAAAGCATTGTCACAGTTATAATTTTGGTAAACTGAGCGAGCCTCATAGCTAAAAACTGAAGAGTAGGCGAAGTTGGTATACTTTTTGTTGAATTTTGAAGAGGCGTGGGCAGACTTTGGTTAATTAGTTGAAGATGACCCGTTGATTTGTCACCGACTAGTAAGAAACCTGCTGACTTGATCGGAATAGAAAGCTTTGGGTGTGAATTGCGAGTGGTTTTCCGGTGTCTGCCAGAGAGGTCTGATTCAGGCGGCAAAAAATGTTGAAAGCCTTAGCAGCCCAATAGGGTGAACCACCACAAAGAATAACTGTCTACGGTTGCGGCACAGGGAGGCAAGTAGCCCAAGCTCAAATGATCACTGAATCGCTAACTATCTCGTGTTCAAGAAGAACTTTAAGGAGGCGTGACACATCGTTTTTGCCTCACCAGCCTCTAGACCAGGCAGTTGAGATACAAACCCAAGGCAATCGGGGCTAGGTAGGCAAAGCGATAAATTGAAGATCGACCAAAACAGGAGAATACTTCGTCTGCAGCGAAGAAATAGCGGAAGTTCTGCATCAGAGTGCCCATTCTCTCCCTATGGATCTTGGCGATTTCTGGTTGAGAATCACTATCCAGGATGACCCAGATCAGGTGGTAGTAATGGAAGCCCTAAAGGTTGTAATAGTCAATTTGATTAACCTTGCCATCCTGGTACCAGCCCTCATACAAGTACATGTTATTGCAAGCGTAGTGATTCGCCTCAATTTGCTCAGCAACATAGGGCATGCCAAGTTTCTTCAAGACGGTATTGGTGATGACGTTAAACAGCAGCCAATTATTAGAATAATATTTGACTTGAGTGGACTGAAACAAATAATCAGCAACCTGCTTTTGTTCAGCAGTAGAGTATTGATCCCAGATGTGGGTGTGGGAAAGGTATAGTGACCATGCCAGGGAAGCACACTCAACCAGGTGCTGGGAATAGGAAACTACATCACCCCAATACTCCGGATGGTTGGGATCAGTGCCGGCCAGAATTCCCCGCCGGTAAACTCGGCTACATCAACTGTTTGGCCTTCAAAAGTGAAACTGCCTGTCTTGCTCGTTTTCAGCCAAGGCCCAGACATGATGAAGGATCTGGAAAATCCTTCTAGTTCATCTGCAAGTTGGCCATGAGGCGTGCGAGGGCCAGGAATCTTGACTCAGGCTCCGTCCTTTGACGCACTAGCAATAATGCCCTAATTAATACAAAAGGCTTCTTCAGTGCTTTCAAAGTTCAACCAGTAATTGGAGACTGTTTCATAGTTAAGCGGCGTTGTCACTCAATCGTCTTCATTCGTTCTGTTAATCTACTAAAATGCGCAGAGTAGCTGAAGCTGATAGGTTAAAGAGGCTACTAGATGGCGGCGTCTTATAGAATAGTCAAAGTGATGCAAAAAACGCATTCTTCCTTACAATCTCAATGCCTAAAGTCTTACCTAAATCATTTGATCAGCAAAGTCTATCTTTAGAGAAGTGGTTGTCTCTATCGTACGCTAACATTTCTTAAGCGAAGAAACATAATTTATGCGCTTATTAGCTGTGAAGAATCGTCATTTCATGACTTCTTCAGCCAATTCAGCATCACTTCAGGCTTCTGGAGCAGATAGTTACAATATCTTTTAACCTGTGTCTTCTTTCCAGGTTAAAAACTGCTCACTTTCTGCTCATATTTCTAAAACTATTTTCTTTTTAAGGTAGCATCAAGCATCAGGGGTACCAGAGCCAGACCCAAGTACTGTTGAGCCAACCGTAACTTGATCCACCTCAACACCTGTAGCACCGCTGACTGACTTAGCAATACTCGCGAGTTTATCTAGCGCCTATTGGCTAGGAACTTTCCCTTTTAACGTAATAATGCTGCCCTTTTGGGACAGGTAAATGGTTTCAATATCTTCAACATCCGGGTCTTCATCAAAGGCTAAAGCGACCCGCTTGGCTAAACCGCTCGGATCTAGTTCCCCATTCAGTCCTACTTGCTCTCGGGGGATAGCATCGTTCTCTGAGGCAGAATAATGAGTTTCACTATCGGATGGAGGATTTTGAGGCTTTTCGAGTCCAAATAATCTCTCTAACCAACTTGACTTCAACGCCATAAGTCATTCTTCCAATCAGGTTTTCTGCAGGGCTGTCTGAGGTAGTTGTCCGCAATTCAGAAGCTCATTCCCTTAAGGTATCTAGTTTCAGAGCAATGCCCCCTAGGCAGCGATTTGCTGCTTTAGCTTGTCGTAATTACATTATTGAGTGGGTCCAGGGCCGGGTGCAACATAATGGCCAGTAAAGATAGACTTTTTCACCTCAATATAGTTAAGGTCAACCAATGCTTTGAGATCTGGATATTGGCTGCTAGATTTTGACAGCTCACTGGCGATCGCGTCGCGGCGAGAGCGGGCTTGCTGGTTATACCACTGCACTGCTTGCTTGGAGTAATCCCAATTCTCTTGATGTAGGTTGTGAGATGCCATTTGGTAGATTACACAAGTAGTAAGATTTCCGCCAAACAGCGGCTGGTCATTCTGGCGTACCTTGGGAATAACGTAAGCTTGGCCTTTAGGAATTGCGCTGGGCTTTGCGATAATCAATTCACACAGCTGGCCAAAGGTAAGCTGCTGAGCTGCAGCTGGAAATTGAATCATCGGTGCTAAGAGAACAGATAAGATAAGTATTTTCTTCATTGGCTTCTCACTAAAAAGGGACTAAAAGCAGCTTAGATATAGATGAAGGCAGGGCCATGCTACGAGTCAGTGTTGGGCAATTTATCCCATCATAAGAGCAAAAATTTATTGAATGAAACTGAACCTTGAGTAGTAAGTAAGGTTTATCCTGTTATAGCTGCTTAGCCAGTACTTTGAGCAGGGGGCTGGTAAGCGCTTTTTTGACGAACGGTTTAATCACGTCGGGTATCGTCGGGTGTTGTCACTGTTGCTGCTTAGATTGTAGGAAGGCGGTATGCTCGTATTAGGGGGCTTTTAGTGTGAAAACTAAGCTCTACGCTAATGACTTAACTGCAGCAGTATGACCTTTATTCTTAGCTTATGAGCATTGCCCAGGAAAGACAGCGGAACTGGAAAGCTTTAAGTCAGCAATTTGCCGCCATTGTTGGTAAAACGGGTGTAGTCTCTACCCCAGAAGAGCTAATTGTTTTTGAATGTGATGGTTTAGCCAGTTACCGCAACCGTCCATCCCTGGTCGTTTTACCCAAAACCACTGAGGACGTTGCTGAGATTGTCAAGATCTGCGATCGCGAGGGCATTCCTTTCGTTGCCCGTGGTTCAGGAACTGGGTTGTCCGGTGGTGCTTTACCGAGCACCGGCTCTGTGTTGATTGTTACCTCAAAGATGCAGCAGATCCTGAAGGTGGACTTAGACAACCAGCGAGTTGTAGTTCAACCCGGTGTGATTAATGCTTGGGTGACTCAGGCTGTGGCCGCAGCAGGGTTCTATTACGCGCCGGACCCCTCAAGCCAGATCATTTGCTCGATTGGCGGCAATGTAGCGGAAAATTCAGGTGGGGTCCATTGCCTTAAGTATGGTGTGACCACCAATCATGTGCTTGGGCTGAAGCTGGTGCTGCCAGATGGGGAGATTGTAGATGTTGGAAATACAATGCCAGAGTCCCCTGGTTATGACTTGACCGGGCTATTTGTGGGCTCGGAGGGGACCCTAGGCATTGCCACTGAAATTACCCTAAAAATCCTCAAGGCTCCTGAGGCCACTCAGGTGCTGCTGGCAGATTTCACGAATATAGAAGCAGCAGGAGCAACTGTTTCTGACATTATCAGTGCTGGGATTATTCCTGCCGGTATGGAAATCATGGACAACCTCAGTATTAATGCGGTGGAAGATGTGGTTGCTACCCACTGTTATCCTCGAGATGCTGGGGCAATTTTGCTGGTGGAACTGGATGGATTAGCCGTAGAAGTAGAGGCTGGTAGTCAGCAGGTTCAGGCAATTTGCTTCAATAATGGGGCTCGAGGCGTAAAGACGGCCACAGATCCAGAAAAAAGGCTGAAGCTGTGGAAAGGTCGTAAGGCTGCGTTTGCTGCCGCTGGCCAGCTGAGCCCTGATTACTTTGTCCAGGACGGAGTGATTCCCCGGACAAAACTACCCTTCGTGCTGACCGAAATTGAGGCGCTGAGCCAGAAGTATGGCTACCGGATTGCTAACGTTTTTCACGCAGGTGATGGAAACTTACATCCCCTGATTCTCTATGACAACTCAGTGCCTGGCGCGTTAGCGGAAGTAGAGCAGTTGGGCGGAGAGATTCTCAAGCTCTGCGTTCAGGTTGGAGGCAGTATCTCAGGAGAACACGGGATTGGAGCTGACAAACGCTGCTTCATGCCAGATATGTTTACGGAGGCCGACCTAGAGACGATGCAGTGGATTCGACGGGCTTTTAACCCAAAGGAATTAGCCAATCCTGAAAAGATTTTTCCCACGCCCCGCACCTGTGGTGAGGCAGCTCATGCCCACATACCAGCCCAAACAATAGCTGAACGGTTTTAACTGCTTGACGTCTCTTCCAAAGGGGGTAGAATCTGCTGAACCTGTAGTCCTAACACGGTAAAATCCTGCTTGATCTGGGTCATTGGATAGGGTTCTGCCGCTTCAATCTTAGCGTTAGAGGTCAGCAGGACTCGCAGGGCACTCAGGGGCACCTGAAAAAACAGGTTTGCTGGCGAGAAAGGCAGCTGCCACGCGGTAAGAGCCCTAGTAAATGGGACTGTAGTGGTAACACTCCTGTAGCAGTGGGGGCAATCTGATAGAGCCGCCAAGGGTACGTCCTTTGAAACGACTGCTGCTATCACAGTCCACGGGCAGGCGTTGCTCCCTTTAAATAAGCGTAGAAGCCGCTGTTGAACGGATGTGAGTTGTTCCGGTTTGGGGAGCGGCGACCAAAAACTAAAAATATAGAAAGGTCGCCGCCACTGCATCCACAGTACAGGCGCAATGCCAGCACTACCTAGCAGGAGTAGCTCTAGCCAGACTGAGCACATCCACCATAAAACAACAAAAACCACAAAGACAAAACCCTAAAGTCATAGGCAGCATTGCTAAACCGGCGACGTGAATCCACAAAAAGCGTTCAGACCATACTCCCATAGCTTACTCTGACGAAAAGAATAAACTTCAGCTTACCAGCAGTGGTTGGTTCGCTACTCTGAAAGCTTACGCCGCTTTGTAACCATCCGGAAGGCCTCAATCAGGTCATTCTCAGCCCAGGCTTGGAAATTATCTAAACCAACACCGCATTCATAACCAGCATTGACCTCTCTAGTATCTTCCTTCATCCGCTTGAGAGAATCTAGAATGCCTTCGTGGATCTGATTACCACTTCGGCGAACGCGCACTTTGCAGTTCCGCACGAGCTTACCGGACAGCACATAGCATCCTGCTACGGCACCCCGGCCCACTGGGAACACAGCGCGGACTTCTGCCTCACCCAGAGCTTCTTCAACTAGCTCAGGCTCCAGCAAGCCTTCCATTGCACCTTCAATATCTTCTAGGAGTTTGTAGATGATGTTGTACTCCCGAATGTCTACGCCAGCCTGATCAGCCGCTTGGCGGGCACCGCTCGCTAGGGTAGTATTGAAACCCACGATTACGGCATTACTAGCCGAAGCGAGATCCACATCTGTTTCGGTAACTTCTCCCGGTGCTGCCAGGAGAACTCTGACCTGAACTTCTTTTTGAGGCAGTTGCTCCAGCGCACCTAAAATGGCCTCTACAGACCCTTGAACATCCGCTTTGAGCAGCAGGTTAAGTTCTTTCAGCTCTCCTTCTCGAGCCTGATCGGACAGTGCGCTCAGGGATACACGCCGGGAGGACATCGCTTGCTGGAGCCGGGACTGCCGTTGCTGATCAGTCCGCTCAGACGCGAGCGCTCGAGCCTCTTTCTCATCCTGGAAGCTTTCAAAATCGTCTCCAGCGGCGGGAACATCTCCCAGACCCAACACCTCAACCGCAAAAGAAGGTCCGGCCGCTGCAACTCGCTGGCCCCGGTCATCCACCATAGCCCGAACCTTTCCTAGGGTGGAACCTGCAACCAGAGTGTCCCCAACCCTGAGCGTACCATTTTGTACCAAGAGAGTTGCTACAGGACCACGGGCTTTATCCAGGTGGGCTTCAATGACCGTCCCTTTAGCTGGACGATTCGGGTTGGCCTGCAGGTCCTCAACTTCTGATACCAACAGCAGCATTTCTAACAGGGTATCTAGATTCTCTTTTTGAATGGCACTGACAGGAACCATAATCGTGTCACCCCCCCATTCTTCTGGGACGAGGTTGTATTCTGTCAGTTCTTGCTTCACCCGCTCAGTTTGAGCACCCTCTTTATCAACCTTGTTAATGGCGACAACAATCGGCACTTCAGCAGCGCGGGCATGGCTAATCGCCTCAATAGTTTGCGGGCGCACACCGTCATCTGCAGCAACAACAAGGACAGCAATATCCGTCACTCTGGCTCCACGAGCTCGCATGGCTGTAAAGGCTTCGTGGCCAGGTGTATCCAAAAACACGATCTGCTGATGTTTACCCTCGTGTTCCACATCGACATGGTAAGCACCAATGTGCTGGGTAATACCGCCAGCTTCACCTTGTGCCACTTTTGTTTGGCGAATTGCATCTAGGAGCGTTGTTTTGCCATGGTCGACGTGACCCATGATCGTAACAACCGGGGGGCGATGCTGGAGATTTTCCAGATCCCGCGCATCCAGCATCTCGGTCACTTTACGAGCCTGGGGTGCCTGCTCCGCAGTCTCCGCCTCAAACCCCAACTCTTGGGCCACCATAGTAGCTGTGGGAATATCCAGCGTTTGATTAATGTTGGCGGCGATTCCTTTGAAGAATAAGACTTTGATAATATCTGTCTCAGGAATGGCAAGGTTAGCGGCAAGCTCCTGAACAGTTAAGTCGCTGGTTAAAACCACTTTCTCCAGGCGCTCTGGTGTTTCTTCCACGGCGCGGCGATCGCGGCTACGACTCGGTTTCTTATCCTTCGATGGGGCTGAAGGTCGGGAAATAGTTGCTGCGGGTTTAGCTTGCTTAGCTGCTTTTGGCTTAAGCGGCCGTAAGAGCGACTGGCTAACATCCACTACTGTAGTAGCATTTAGGTCCTGCTCAAAATCTTCATCCTCATCCTCATCAAACTCTGGTTGCCGCCGCTTGACCTTAGCCCCTGCTTTCTTGCCCGCTAAGTCCTGTCCTTCCTCCTCCTCATCCGGAGTAGTTATTCGCTTGGGAAGCCGAACAGGAGTTGGGGCTGCAGGACGATTCAGTAGAAAATCCCCTGGTGCCTCTGCTAGTCCAAGTTTGGCAGTTGTTCTATTTTCTTCAGAAGTATCAGTGCTATGACGACCCTGACTAGGCGTTAGGTTCGGGCGGACAAGCTGAGGACGCCGGAGCTCGGTGGGGGGCCTAACAACCTGAACTGGGTCTGAAGCCCGATTTTGATCGAAGTCAGAGCGATCTTCTAGATCTCTCCCTGGAGCCGAACCCGGTTTGGAACGTTTTAGCGTAGGCCGATTCGTCAGTGTTGGCTGAGGGGTATGGACTGGTGCTACAGGTTTAGTGGGTGGCCCTGCCAATTCTAGCCTGGGTTTCTTCGGCTCAGATTTGCTCGCTACTGATGGTTCAGAAGCTACATTAGAGACTACATTCTCAGCACCATCTTGTTCTGAGACTCTAGAAGGAGAGGGGGCAGGCAACGTTAGTTCCCGGGTGGTAGCCCGGGTGGGCCGAGTTGGCGGACCTAGCGGCCGCGGCGCAGAACTTGGCTCTATTGCAGTTGCTTCAGCGCTAACGTCTTCTACAGGAAACTCTGGACGAGCTTGAAGCTTGCGAACTTCCAGTATCTGTGGCTTTCTCTGACCCATGGGCTGAGGTGTACTATTCTTTCGACGGGGATTAACTGGTCCGTGGCGAGGTGAATCGGTCTGGTGAACAGGTGAGGGGTTAGAGGTTTGTTCTTCTGCTGTAGTTCTAATCCGTTGGGCCTCAGCCTCTGTAATTGTGCTGCTGTGGCTTTTAGCTGCAATATCTAACTGTTCGCAAACTGCCAAAATATCCTTGTTATCCAAGTTCAATTCCCGTGATAGTTCATAAATTCTAACTTTGGCACTGTTCATCCACTCTTCCCTCTCGTTACTCAATTAGTTTTCACATAATGGCTTTCTATTCCACATTAGAATTAATAACATTCCATTTGCTTATTGGCTTAGAATCGTTACCTGGCTGGTGCCAGCCTTTATGGTAAAACAGATCCGCCACAAACTTGTAGTCTCAATGAATGTTGATCGTCTAAACAACTTAATACAAAAATTTGTATCTAATTTCAAAACGTACCGAATAATTCTTTTGAGTTAGAACACCATCCTGAAGCAAATTGCCTACTTTGGCTTGCAGTCTCTTTTGCTAACCCACTCAACCCTATACTTGCACTTCAGGAAGTTACTACAGGGACAGTGCGCGGGTTGCGTTGCTGCATATCTACTCAATAGGTTGAATATAATCTCAACCGCTCCACGCTAAGGTTAGAACCTAATTCTAGCTTAGATGCCATCTTCTGGAAGGAATAGAAAGACCGTTATAGAATAGATTGAATTACAAAGCTTTCGTTTGCAGGCGTTGCCAAAGACCTTGATAAACTTCCTGGGGAACCGCCGCTTTTAATGCACGCCCCAGCCTATTTTTTCTCTGGGCGACCTGTAGACAGCCTACTTGAGGGCAAAGGTAAGCAGAGCGTCCTGAACCTTGATCTAGCTGTATCTCTCCAGAGGGAGAAACCCGAGTAACCCGCCAAAATAAGTGTTTAGGACCCGTTACCCGGCAACTAATACAACGACGATAGTTAGGTTCCATCCGCACACTCCTCTAGCCTTTGCTTTGCTTGGTGAGTATCTCAGTTAAGCAGAATTTGATGGTACCTCAGTAGTTTGCTCGAGGAGCGCATCTTCGTCCACCTCTTCTGAAGTATCTTCATACTCTATGTAATCTTCTTCAATCTCCTGTGCATAGTGTTGTGCGGCGGCGGCTTCAATCTTACGGTTTTCTGCTTCGTAATCGTACTTAGCAACATCTTTAATATCGATCTTCCATCCCGTCAAACGGGCAGCTAAGCGAACGTTCTGCCCCTCTTTGCCGATCGCTAAACTCAGCTGATCTTCGGCGACAAGCACATGGGCCTGACGCTCCTCTGGATTGACCAGGCGGGCCTCATCAACCCGCGCTGGACTTAAAGCATTAGCAATATAGGTAGCTGGGTCAGGTGACCAACGGATCACATCAATTTTCTCCCCTCGCAGCTCGTTGACGACTGCTTGAATCCGCGATCCCCGAGCCCCAATACAAGCACCAACCGGATCAACATCCCTTTCCAGGGTATCTACGGCAATCTTGGTACGAGGACCTACTAAACGTGAGGGTGGGTTAGCTTCCCGAGCCACAGCAATAATCCGTACCGCCTCATCCTCAATCTCCGGCACCTCGTTAGCAAAGAGGTAGACAACTAAACCAGCATCAGCCCGAGAAACAAGCAATTGAGGACCACGCTGAGGTCCTTCAGCAACCCGCTTTAGATACACTTTGAATGTTGCATTAGCTCGGTAGTTATCATTCGGTAGCTGTTTCCCGCTTGGATAGCTCAGCCTCAACCTCAGGCTGGCCAAAACTACTCGTCACCGCCATGATCACAGAACGCCGCTCAAAGCGGAGAACCCGAGCTTGTAAAACAGTTCCTTCCAGCTCTTGAAACTCTTCCTGAACCAGCTTCCGCTGCTGGTCACGCAACTTTTGGGCCAGCACCTGCTTCGTCTGAATCGCTGCCATGCGTCCAAACTCTCCCTGGTCCGGGGTCACATCCAGAATGACCGTATCACCAAGTTGGGCTTCTGCAGCAACCTCCTGAACTTCACCTAAGGCAATTTGATGGTCCGAATTGCCGACTTCAGCAACAATTGTCTTTGTGGATAAGACTCGGAAGCCTTCTTCTTCAGGGTCAAGTTCAACATCAAAGTTTTTGAAGTATTCTTCATCAAAATGAGCACTATCTAAGCGCTGAGTTCGACGAAAGCGTTCTTAACCTTTTCAACAGAGCTTCTTTAAGGGCTGCCTCAACCGCATGCTTGGGTAAATTACGCTCACGGCTGATCACATTAATCATGTCTGTCAAACCGGGCAAGCTAACCATTGACATAAGAGAACTCCGTCGTGATTAAGGTTAAGGGCAATAGGGCCACAGGCACCTGCTGCATCAGGAAACTAGATAAAAACTGGCTGGGCGATGAGTCAACGTGCAGTTAATGACGCTCCTCTAGTTGAACTTGCGTGACCAGCTCTCGAGGAATTGCCATTTTTCGACCTTTTTGATTGAGATAGACTGAGGTTTCATCTCGACGAATAGAGCTGGCCTGTCCATTCTTTATGACCTTGATAGGGCTCGCAGGTACGGATAATGATTGTAAAATCCCTTAAATGAGAGGAACTCGCGATCCGTTGATAGAAACCGGGAAAGCCCTGGACTTGAGATCTCTAAGATATAAGCGCCAGGGATGAGTTCCCGCTGCATCCAAAGACACTTCTAAGGCCCGGCTCATCCGCTCACAGTCTTCTAGGCTTGTTTCCCCTTCCAGGTTACGAATATCAACCCGGAGAACTGGAGGATTCTGGTTAGTGTGAAAAATGGCTCCAACCACTGACAAGCCCAAGCCATTGGCAATCGGTGTTGCTACGTCAACGATCTGCGGAATCAGAACATGGGCCATAAATACAATCAGCACAACTCCAATAAAAAAGTGGGCTTCAACCCACTTCCAATCCAATGCGGTCTGCGACAAACCTTGGGGAACAATTCTAGCCGTCCGGCTTGCTCTTATCTTAGCGTATGGGTTCCTGGAAGGGATTAATTGAGCGCCGTGTTCCCCTGACGGTTTGTGGCAGCATCGGTACTGGCACGGAGTTGATGAACCTCGGCTAAGGTTTGGTCAATATTCTCCTCGTCTGAGCGCTGTAAGTAAGTCAATTTAAGTTCTTCTAGTAAGTCGGCTAGCAGCGACTGAATTTTTTGCAAGGTTCTTCTCCTGAAGCTCTGAACGTAAAACGTCACCAAACTGCTGTCTTAGGTGACGGAGAATTGCTGCTGCTTCGGCGTCTTCTAAAGAGTTAGTCAAGCCAGTATGAACCGTTTGCGACAGGCTGCTAGCAAGTTGTACGGCTAAATCGGTGGGCAGGTGACCGAGGCCAGGCACGTTTGTAACCCTCGATAGACGGGAGACTGGTTGAGTGCCTTAGTCAGGATATGACGCAGCAGAGCTTCTATGTCTGGCTGAATTTGGGGATAAATTTTGTAGATTGATAATTGGAGTAGGTGAGTGGCGATCGCTTCAATTTCATTCGTGTTGTTGATCGTTACATAAGATGATGGCTGCAGGAGCGACGTACCAGCCCTCCTTGCTCAATGGAGCGCTGCGTCAAGCTGAGAGTGCGAACAACCACCAGTTCAGTCACTTCACTGGCAATATTTTCAGCTAACCATTGGCTGGTTTTGCGTCTGTACCCGGTCTAAATTCAATAACCTTGCCTGGTAGAGCCGGATCGTTACCGGAATCGCCGGGCAGCCAGCGCCAGAAAGGAAGTAATAGGAACAGGTCGTACCAGCGCCACAGCATGGCATCAGGCCAGCTCGTTCCTCGATGGCGGCGGCTGAGGATAAAGGTTCGAATCAGAACTCTACCCCGAAAAGGCCAATGAAGAATTGGTCAATTCGCCAAAAGCGATCGATAAACTTAAGCACCCTCTCCAACTGGACGAAAGTAGTTGGTTGCCACTAAGGGCCGAATTTCCCCGTCAAAGAATTCCAGCGCTTGAGGCCAGCCCACCTGATCAAAGTAGGTTTGGCTCCAGAAGACTCTAAATGCCTGTTTGGCGGTGTCCTGCTGCAAATGTTCCCGCATTCGGTTTTTAATTTTCTCCAGGGTGCCGATCTTATTCGCGACCTCAAAGGATTTTCGTTAATAATGGCAACACTTTGATTGCTTAAGCTTTCCAGCAAAGATGCTACTTGAGAGCCTTGGGGTCCTGTCTCTACAAGCTGACGTTCTAGTTGATCAACCGTATCAAGATATCTCTGCGTTTCTCGGTGAGGTTCGATACCCTTAACCGGATCGTAGCTGGCAACCAGGCCAGGAGACTGCTGCAAATAAAAGTCTCGCAGCGGAATGTAGGTGAGGTCAAACAGTACCAGGATTAAATTTGCCAGGGCAATTAGGGCCAGAATTTTTTCAAACCAGTTGGCTTGGCGTTGAGTTTGACGTCTCTCTTGTCTAGCTTGCATGATTAATAATGAGCAAACGGGCTTCCTCAAAGGCTAGGCACTCTTAGCTCCCGAGCCCGAGAGGGCTATGAAATTGTCAGACTGAGGAACCCTAGCTTGAAAGTCTTCCCAGCTTAAGGTTTTACAATAGCTTGTAACCTGCTTCTGAACTCCCCTTTGGGATGTCCCCCTTTAACCTCTCCCAGAATCTGGAACTCTGACTCGGGAGACTCACAGATCAAGTACGTCGGCCAACCCATTTGTGACTTATCAGGATACTGAGCCAGCAAAATCTTACGATACTTTCTATAGGTTGCCGTGTCCTGCATTTTTACATCAATAAAGTCCAGACCTCGCTCTGTTGCAACTTTTTGGTCATAGAAAGACATTTTGTGACAAATTCCACAGTCTTCAGAGGAAAACTTAACCACTGCTAAGCTCATTGCATAACCTCCCGTCAGTCGCAACTGACTCAATTTGGCTCAATAAGATTCTACGGTGAATCGTCCGCTTCGGGTTTCTAATATCGTGGGGTTTCCGCAATTCAGGATAGGATATTCCTCACCCCCTATGCGGGTCTTCGCTAGCTAAGCTGAAAGTATGAGTGAAAACGGTAAAGTTGTCAGTGACAATCGGCAGGCCCGTTACCTCTACGAGATTCTAGAGGTCTATGAAGCGGGTATTGAGTTGACAGGTACAGAGGTTAAAGCCATTCGAGCCGGTAAGGCCAATCTCCGGGACGGTTATGGTCTAATCCGCAAGGGTGAAGTTCTTCTGGTAAATGTACATATTTCGCCCCATCAAACTGCTAGCCAGGTCTTCAACCATGAGCCTCGCCGCACGCGTAAGCTGCTACTGCACCGTGAGGAAATTCGCAAGTTGATTGGCAAGGTTGAACAAAAGGGCCTAACTTTAGTCCCTTTGAAGCTGTATCTCAAGCAGGGCTGGGTGAAAGTGAGCCTAGCTCTAGTACGAGGCAAGAAACTTCACGATAAGCGCGAAGACCTCAAGGAGCGCCAGGACAAGCGGGAGATGGAGCGGGTAATCAAGGGTCGCTATTCCTTCTGAGCCACTCAGTGTTGAGATAATTGTCGGGGAACGTAATAGCTGGCAATCAAAGCGACCATAAACCACCAAAGGGTGCTGACTGCTGGGCGGTACCAAACCGTATCCACGACGCCGTGAGCCAGCATTCCTGCCAGTGCCGCGATCGCCCCGATGAGCCAAAAGACCTCCTGGCTTTGCAGGTCGCGCAAGCGGCGCATCTGCAACCAGCCCTGCTGCAAGGTTACTAGCAATAGCCACAAGAAACAGCCCAAGCCGATTAGACCGGTTTCTACCGCGATTTCTAGATAGATGGAGTAAGCACTCAGTGCCGTAAATCGGGGCCGCTGATACAGTGGGTAAATCTGGTTAAAGGCGTTGTTGCCGGGGCCAATTCCGAGGAGTGGATGGTCGCGAATCATCTCTAATACAGCTAGCCAGACATTGATCCGGACGTTGTTACTGCTATCATTGCGGGCGACAAAGATGCTGGCAACCCGCTCTCGCAGGGGTTCCACCAGTAAAATAGCCAGCAATAGCAATCCTGCCAGACTGCCCAGCAGTAGGGGAATCGTCCAGTTCCGCCAGCGCCGGGGAAGCTTCGGGGCTACCCAGTACAGCAGCAACACGGAAATCACCAAGATCGACACGACAAATCCAATCCAACCACCCCGGCTCAGCGTTAAAACGAGGCAAGCCGAATTGACCATTGTGAGTGTCAGCCCTAACGCCTTAGCAAGCCAGCCTCGCCAGGCAAAACAGGCAGCAATACTAAGAGGCACTGCCGGCAGCAAATAGCCAGCCAGTAAATTGGGGTTCCCCAGGTAGCTGTACACCCGCGTAACATTTGCCAGGGTCGATGGGGGTGCGACCCCGCCGGGCTCCGCTGCCGCGCCTCTCCCGCCCGTCCGCCCGCCGGCGTCGC
>JAUJON010000064.1 GCA_030447595.1 Thermosynechococcaceae cyanobacterium YX3bin19 | reverse complement strand
CGCACGCGCGCGAATGCGTCGGCCACTACCGTCACGCTCCACCCCTCCACCACCCCCCTCACCGACACCCCGCCCCCACCCAGACACCGCACCTCCCCCACCAGGACCAACAACACGTAGCTCCCCCCGAGACCCCCCCCCCAAAACCCGAAGCAAAGATAATCAGCCAAGAAGATAAGACGAACACACCTCCACCTGCAGCCACACGTAGAACAGGGAGTGGTGCCCCCACCGATAAGGCTGATGCCGGTGGTAAGACTAGCAAGGATCCTGGTGGTGTAACTGCCAAGGACGCTGTTGGGGGGGCCACGGATACTGGCGGTGATGCCACTGAAGCTCAAGGCGGACAAGGCAGCGACGTTGTCGTCGGGGATGCAAACCAGGGCACTGAAGGACGTTAAACTCCAGTCAAGCCGGTGCAGTGAATGCCTGAACTGCCTGAAGTAGAAACGGTTCGACAGGGGCTTAATCAAGCTACCCGCGGCCAAATAATAGTGGGTGGGGATGTGTTGCTGGCTCGCACTATTGCCCACCCTCCTGTTATTGATACTTTTCTGGCGGGCCTCAGGGGCGCAGCCATCCTCGACTGGCATCGACGGGGTAAGTACCTGCTGGCTGAGCTGGTCGAGCCCGGTTGTTTTGGCGCCGCTGCAAAGCCCGCTGGTTGGCTAGGCGTGCATTTGCGGATGACAGGTCAACTTTTGTGGCTGAATGCCGATGAGCCAGTACAGAAACATACGCGTGTGCGGTTATTCTTGGCGCCAGATCGAGAACTGCGCTTTGTAGATCAGCGCACCTTCGGACACATGTGGTGGGTTTCACCACAAGAAAGTTTAGAAGTGGTGATTCCAGGGCTACAGGTACTTGGACCTGAGCCTCTATCAAAGAATTTTTCTGTTGACTACCTCGTGGGCCAAATTGCCCACCGTCGGCGGCCGGTTAAAAGCGCCTTACTCGATCAGGCTTTGGTAGCAGGAGTCGGCAATATTTATGCAGATGAGGCGCTGTTCCTCAGCGGTATTCGACCGGAAACGCTCTGTACGGACTTGAGTTTAGAGCAGGTTCAGCAGCTACATGCCGCAGTGATTCAGGTACTGCAGGCCAGTATTGCCGCCGGCGGCACCACGTTTAGCAGCTTCCTGAATGTACAGGGAATCAACGGTAACTACGGCGGTGTGGCTTGGGTCTACAACCGTCAAGGTCAACCCTGCCGTCGTTGCGCCACGCCGATTCAGCGGCTGCGCTTAGGGGGACGTTCAGCCCACTTTTGCCCTCAGTGCCAGCTTTACCCTGCGGATTCTGATGCTGACTGTGAGGGATTGTCGCTTCAGCCCTTAAAATAACTAAAGAACAATGGCAGCGGTGGCAAAAAGGTATGGCGGTTAAAAGAGGAGACCTGGTGCGGGTAAACCGGGAAAAGTTAGACAGCAGTGTAGAAGCACTTGCCAGCGATCGCCGCTGGCCTCCTTACTTATTTGAGGGTAAGGGTGAGATCATTGAGGTGCAAGGTGACTACGCCCAGGTCAAGTTTTCTCGAGTTCCGACGCCAAACGTCTGGTTACGGGTTGATCAGCTGGAAGCAGCCAAATAAATCATTGATGGAGTCGCTGGTAACAATCCACTGGCGTTATCTCAAAGCTACAAACCATAATCACAGCAGCGACGGCATCCAAAACGACGATGACGGCTTGTTGCTCCGGGGTATAGTCATCAACCTTGTCGCGGGCTAGGGGTGACATCAAAGAATTAGCCCACGGCACACTACTGTTGATGCCTGCTTTGATCTGGTGCCTGGGGGTATAGGTTAAATGAATCTGGCACTCCTCGGCTGGAGCCAGCTGCGGGTCAGTGTCTAGGGGGCCTAGAGTCGTTACGCCACGACCGTAACATTTATAAGCTCTGTAGCTATAAAAGGCTAAGCGGTGCTGGTTAGCCTGAACAATTTCTCGGTATCGCGGGGGGATATTTCCTAAAACAGCTGCCTCAGGGCTAGGAAATTCTCTTAAAAGCATCACAGCCTGAGAACGGGCTCTGTCTCGTAGCACTTGGGGAGTGATAAAACCAGTCATGTTCCTTGGTAGAGCCTCTGTCTATTGAAATGGATTCTCAGTTGCCTGCTCGTCGGGGATATACTTCAACAAATCGCCTGGCTGGCACTGCAAAGCTTTGCAGAGCTTATTGAGGGTAATGTACTCCAATCGAGATGGCATGATGCGGGTCGTCTTGAGCTTGGAAATGGTTACAGCATGGAACCCAGTCAGCTTGGTTAAATCTTTATTGTTAAAGTTTCGCTCTGCCATCATCACCGCCAAACGCCATTGAATTGCCATAACTATTGAAATAATTTCGGCTACGTTAGACCTTACGTTATTAAACGTAGGGTATATGAATTTAGCAAGTACTTCTTCGCAATAATTAATCGTAACAACTAAAATAGAGAAGTAGGAAAAATACAGTTTTTAGGTTTTCTGAAGGTCAATCTCTTTTACCCCTTTGAGGTAATCAACCCCCTATGACCTACGAATCAATGTCAGAACTATGCCACATTCTGCCAATTGATGCGAGTGGCTATAATCTCGATACTTCTGATAATTCGAACCCTCACTACAGCGGAGCAAGGTTGATCAATGCGGCTGAAAATCCGCAGCAAGGGCATCGCTGGATGGTGACAATGGTTAATCGCGGAACTGGTGCCGAAGAGCTATTAGATATTCTCTGCGAAGGCGGTAGTTTCAGGGAGATGGCACAAGAAGTGCGGCGCCACTTCAGCTATGACTGGGAAATTTTCGAGTGGTTTGATCCTGAAGTGCCCTTCTAAAGCCAAGCTGGTCTAGGTCTACAATTCCTTGCTGGAGCGGCTTGAATTTTGGGCAGCAAGGGGTAGTTCGACAATAAAAGCTGCACCTTGGCCCTCTCCCGGACTTTTAGCTTCAACTGTACCCCCGTGAAGTTCTACCAGGTGGCGCACGATCGCCAGCCCTAGCCCTAAACCACTGTAGGCTCTTGTACTAGTGCTATCAGCTTGCCGAAAGCGATCAAAGACATAGGGCAAAAACTCAGGGCTGATTCCCATGCCGGTATCTCTGACCTGAAGCTGAATGTAACCAGGCGGTTTCTCAGAGCGGGTAATGACCACCTCAATGCAACCTCCTGGGGGGGTGAATTTGATCGCATTAGACAGCAAATTCCAAACGACCTGCTGCAGGCGGTCTGGATCACCTTGAACGAAAAATTTTGCTGGCAGCTGAGATGGATCCAAACTAGGTCGATCTTCTGTCTCAGTGACCTGAGCTTTTTGTTGCTGATCGATATCAAGGCTAAAACCGGGTCCGCTGAATCTAAATTTGATTCTCTTGGCCTCTGCTGCTGGATGTACCGTATTAAACGCGGCAACAATCACAGAAACCAACTCACAGTTGACCATACTCAGGGTCAATATGACTTGAAAAATACGAGAGACATCCAGCAGATCTGAGACTAACTGGGTTTGTAGCTTAGTATTGCGCTCAATAATTTCCAGGGCCCGGTTGCTCTTTGCTTCGTCCAACCTGCGAGTTTGAAGCAGCTGTACCCAGCCAAATACAGCATTCAGCGGCGTGCGCAGCTCGTGGGAAATTGTTGCCAAAAATTCATCCTTCATCCGGTTAGCTGCTTCAGCTTCAGCGCGTGCTGCTTGTTCCCGCACTAACAGCTCGTCTTTCAACTGGTTGGCAGCAGCTAGTTGGGCAGTGCGATCGCGAACCCTCTGTTCTAATTCGGCGTTCAGCGTATGAACTTGGGCTTCTGCCTGTTTGCGCTCGGTGATATCCCGCAGGATCCAGCGCAGGGCTACGACCCTACCGTCTCTATTGAGAACAGGAGCCACTGTCATGAGCGCATTGATCGGTTGCCTGGGCTCATCAGTCCCGTTCCTATGGTGTCGGGGTTGCAGGCACACTTCCCAGTTCTGGGTCTGGCTGGCTTGCGCCAGCAGGGCTAAGTCTCCCCGAAAGACTCGTCGGGCTTCTGACTTCACTTCTGGAGACCCTTCCGGTTCCGCCCCGATAAAGTTGATCAGAGGTTTACCCACTAAGAACCGCTGTTCCAGATTCAGTATCTCAGCCGCGGCATAATTAGCCTCCTGGATCGTCCCGGCTATATCTGTCACCAGGTAGCCGTCGGGGGCAAACTCGAACAGGTCCTGATAGCGCTGGCGTTCCACTTCTACTGCTTCGTGGGCGATCACCAGCTCCTCATTTTGCGCTTGCAACTCAGCTTCTGCCACTCGCAGTTCTTCTAGGGCAGTGTTAAGCTCTTCCAGGGCGATCTCTAGCCCGTCTATGGTTGGGTTGTCTTCGCCAGCAGGGCCAGATGAGTTTTGCCGCGGGCAGTGATCATTATGCGTTTGCTGCTGCAGGGCATTCACTCGCTCAAATAGAAGATTGATCTGCTGGGCAAAGTTATCCAAAAATAGCTGTACTGCGCCTTGTTGCTTCTTTTAGTTTGCCAAAGATCCTGGTACAAACTCTAGCCCTTAAGTTACATTTAAGGACTGGCAGTCTTTTACCATTGCCGTTGAACAATAAGTCTTTCTACCGCCTCACTGTTTACGGGTGGTGAGAAAAAATACCCCTGCCCCGATTCACAGCCCAATTGCTGGAGTTGGAACGCTGCTCGGCGGTTTCCACCCCTTCGGCGATCATCCATCCCTAAATTGTGAGCTAGCAGAATAATCGTTCGCACTAGTTCCAGGTTGTGCCTAAGGCTCATCTGTTCCACATAGGTGCGATCAATCTTCAAAGTATGAATTGCAAAGCGGTGCAGGTAGCTTAAAGAGGAGTAGCCAGTACCAAAGTCATCAATGGCAAGCTTAGTGCCCATCGCTGCTAATTGCGACAGCACCCGTGTGGCCGAGTCAGTATCTTGCATAATGCCGCTTTCGGTAATCTCTAGTTTCAATTGCTGGGCCTCCAAACCGGTCTCATGGAGAATTTGATGGACTTGGTCAGCCAGATCTGGTTGAGAAAACTGTCTGCTGCAGAGGTTGACGCTGATGGTTAAAGAACCCGGCTCTATTTCTACTGATTGCTCTACTGGGGATGAGTGCCAAAATATCTGCCATGCCTGTAACTGGGCACAGGCTTGTTGCAGTACCCAGTGGCCTATAGGCAAAATTAGGCCAGTTTCTTCGGCTAAGGGGATAAACTCTGCTGGTGAAATTAAGCCCCGCCTAGGGTGCTGCCAGCGGACCAGTGCTTCAAATCCATTAATTTTTCCGGTTGCTAGAGAAACAATCGGCTGGTAGTGCAGCCGGAATTCCTGACGTTCAATCCCCCGCCGCAGATCCGTTTCCAACTGCAAGCGCGTAATGGCGTAGGTATGCATCCCGGAGCTGAACAGTTCGTAGCGGGCTTTGCCCAGCCGCTTCGCTCGGTACATGGCAATGTCAGCATCCCGCAGAAGTTCCTCTGGCTGGTCATAAGCCAGCTGGTCTGAGACAACTGCACTGAGGCTAATCCCAATACTGACTGTGGTATACACCTCATGGTCACCGAGGTTAAATGGCGCTGCCAGAAGCTTTAGCAGTCGCTCGGCCACCTCAACGGCGTCACTGGTATCTTTAATATCATCCAGCAGAACGACAAATTCGTCTCCTCCTAACCGAGCTACGGTGTCCATGGCTCGCATGCAAGTGGACAACCGCTGGCCAATTCCTACCAGTAGTTGATCCCCGATCCTGTGCCCGAGGCTGTCGTTGATTACCTTAAAGCGATCCAGGTCCAGGAACAGCACAGCAAACTGGTAGGACCCGGACCCACGCCGTTTACCGCGCTGGATTGCCTGCATCAGCCGGTCCATCAACAAGGCGCGATTCGGTAGACCCGTGAGGGCATCGTGAAAGGCAGTGTAGAGGAGTTGCTCCTTGGCTGCCCGTTGCTCCGTGTTGTCTGTTTGCGATCCGGCAAGTCGGGAGGGCCTGCCGTCATCGTCCCGCACAGCAGTTCCCCGACAGAGCATCCAGCGATACCCCCCGTCTTTGTGCCGCATCCGGTGTTCACTCTCAAACAGGGAAGCCAGCCCCTGCAGGTGGGTTGCGATCGCGGCCTTGAATGGCTCTAGATCTTCTGGATGAATGCGGCTAAACCATTCCTCCACGTCGTCTGTAATTTCGGGCTCCTCGTAGCTGAGCATCGACTTCCAGCGATAAGAGAAATAGGCTTCATTGGTCTCCAGATTCCAATCCCAAAGCCCATCATTAGCCCCGCGAACAGCAAGCTCGTACCGCTCGTTTTCCTGGAGCACGGCCTCAGTTCGCTTGCGCTCGCTGATGTCGCGAATGCCAATCTGCAGAGCGCTCACTGAGAGAAGAGATTTATGCTGTGGGAAAAATTGCGCCGCTGGGGGAGAGCGAACAGCAGCAATTGTCAGAGCCGCAGCAAAAGGCTGTCGCCGTTCACCGTCCTTGCTACCCGGCCGAGGCTGCAGGCGCACTTCCCACTCTTGCAATCCTGTAGGGTTTCTAGACAACTCTTGCCCCTGAAACCAGTGGCCGAGCTCAGCGAAAAAGCTCTGCCGCAATTCCCTAACCACAAACAGGATCAACGGTTTGCCGATTAAATATCGCTGTGAAATATTTAGCAGCCTCGCTGCAGCTTGATTCGCTTCTTGGATTTTCCCTTCGGCATTAATCACCAGGTAGCCGTCCGGGGCAAACTTAAACAATTCGTGATAGCGCTGGCGCTCAGCTTCTATAGTTTCGCGTGCAGCAGCCAGTTCCTGATTTTGCTGCAGCAGCTCTGCTTCTGTGACCTGGAGTTCTTCCAAGGCAGTCTGAAGTTCTTCCAGAGCTTCCAGCAGTTCTGGCTGAGAAACGGGCAATTTGGCACGGGTCCACAGGTAGAGGTTAGCCATGCGCTGGTTAAGTGCCTCTAGCTGCTGTGCAAAGTCCACTCCCTCCACCCGCTGCTCCTTTGCCTTTTTGCTACTGTAGCGGTTTACCCAGTTGCTGTCACCGACAAATAGCGATCAAACACTCAGTTTGGCGGCGCGACTTCCTCCATTAACAAAATTACCCCCCGGATCTGGTGACTGGGATTGACCAGCGGGGTACAGGTGACTTTGCAGAAAATAGCTTTGCCGCGCCGGTTGATGGCCTCCAGCAGCACTTCCTGGTATTCCAGCTCACTGTTGAGGCAGTCCCGGATGGGCGATCGCAGTTGCTCCACCGGTAGGCCGATGTCCAGATTGAGAAAGTGCTTGCCCTGAACTTCATTGGCCCGCAAACCCCACAGATCTTCAGCCTTAGCGCTCCAGGCTTGAATGAGTAAGTTCTGGTTAACCACCATGACCCCACCCCGGAGGCTGGCGAGGATAGAGGCCAAGAAATCGTTGGCTGTATTCACAGCGGTGCTGCGCTCGTGCAGTTCTTCGTTGAGGGTTTCCAGCTCTTCATTGGTAGAGTGCAGCTCTTCGTTCATTGTCTCCAGCTCTTCATTGGTCGACTGCAGTTCTTCATTGGTGGTCTCCAGCTCTTCATTAGCGGACTGCAGTTCTTCATTGGTGGTTTCCAGCTCTTCATTCGTAGACTGTAGCTCCTCGTAGGCGGTCTCCACGATTGGTTGGTGTGCTGTAGCTCCTGCCGCAGTCGAGTATTAAGGGTGACATCGGCAAAAACGACTTTACGCCCAGGGGCCGATTGTTGTCTAGTAGGGAATGGAGTTGCACTTCGAGAACTCGGGTCTCCCTGTGGGAGCTACCACTCAATGTCTTTGAGGACAACAGGGTGATGTTCGGTATAGACCTGCTGTATCGGAGTCAGCAGACTCACGGGCCGATAGGAAACCTGCAGCTCTTGCAAAGGGCGGTTCAGGTCCCTGGGGGTAATACCCAACAGGACTTGGGCTTGATGATTGGCTAGCCGCAAGAGGCCGCCACGGTCGACAACGAGCTGGGCCGTTGGCTCTACGGCAAAGGCAGTTTCAAACAACCGCGGGTGATTGCTCATGAGTTCGTTGCTTCAGGGGTTACCTGCCGGGCCAGCAGGGGATCGCGCCCCATAGCCTGCGACACCTTGGTAAAATGCGTTGCCGCAGTTCCGCAGGCACAAAGAGGTTCGAGCGGGTAAACAACATTCTGCCTCTTGCCCAAAAAGATATAGCGGTTGTCCTTGAGGGCAAAGTGAAACCGCTGCAACACGCGGGTCTGGGTTTCGGTGTTGAAATACATCAGGGTGTTGCGGCACACCAGAGGTCAATCCGAGAAATGGGTGGAGGTGCTGAATCAGGTCATGGCGACCGAAGATCAGCGATCCGCGCCGCAGCTCTTTTGTGAAAGGTGTGGCTCACCGCTGCACTCAGTAACGCTCTCAATAGCTCTGGGGGTACTCCTTGACTTCCCGGCTGCTGTAAATTTTGTTGATGCGTGGTTAAGGGCCTCCTCATCGGCATCAGTGGCAAAGATCTTCACCCATTGCTCTCGAAAGGCTCTACACCAGTATGCTCGCTAGTAACATTGCTAGGGTGTAGGTTTCCTCTCAAACACAGCCAGCACTCCAAACCCGGATGGAGTCATTTAGGTTGCTGCTGGCAGATCGAGGGAATGATTTCCTGGGCCCAAACCGCCAGCGATCGGGGTCCCGGAAGAAGTCGGTGACATTGATTAAAATTGTGTTGAACAGGTGGGTAAATTCGTCCGGGTGCACCTCCAGGTAGTCGTTGTAGTTACTGTAGCCCCTGGGGACGTTGACCATCTGCATTCGCTTGCTAATTCGTCGCATTAAGCTCGGCAATTTATAGCCTGTGAAATCAAAACCCCGGTTTTGCCTCAGGTACTCTAACAAGGCGGTAAATTCAGGGTTATCCGTGTCCATCGAGATTCTGTCTGCTAGTTAAGTTCACAAGCGTTGTGGCAATCATCTCTAGGGGCAGCACCCAATCCACTGCTCCCGTGTGAATTGCCGCCCTGGGCATGCTAAAAGTATGCGACGTAGCCTCATCCTGGGCAATCCCCGCCCCCGCTGGTTTTAATCGCCTCCACCCCGTTGCCCCACATCACCGTCGCCGCCGGTCAAAACCACCGCGATCGCCCGCGAGCGACAACTGGCTGCTAGAGACTCAAACAGTCGGTCTGCGGAGGGGTGCATCAAAGTGCACCTGCTCGCATCGGACAGCGAAAGGCTACCGTCCTGGTTGACAATCAGGTGCTTGTTGGGGGGGCGATGTAGACTGTTCCCGGACGCAACTCGTCTGCTTCTTCCGCCTGCTTGACGGTAAGCGCTGTCCGGCTGCTTAAAATTTCTGCCATCAGGCTCCGGCGTTCGGAGACAAGTGTTGTACAATCACAACCGCTGCCGGAAAGTTCACTGGCAACGGAGAAAGAACCCTGCTTATTGCCTGCAGCCCTCCGGCTGACGCCGCGATCGCCACTATGGGAAAGGTCGGTGGCAGGGGAGGCTGGGTGCTGAGGTCGGGGGTTGGCAGCTCGTCTTCTGGAGCCGGGGCCGCTTCAGGGATTGCCATCGATATCGCTAAGAATTGCTCAGAGCAGAAGTACCAGAAGCCCAGTATTGCATGTGCATTCTACCACTCCCTTCGGTTTAGCTGCCCGGTACGCTTAGCTCAGTAGCACCTGGCTCCACCGTAGAGGCCACCTCGCCTTTCAGCAGCAGTTGCCGCAGTAGGGCAGCACTCTGTTCCGACTCCCGCAGCCGCTCTTCGTAACGCTGGGCGGTTAAGAAGTGGTTGAAACGGTGCGATCGCTCAATCAGTCGGCGGGTCAGTGTTGTACTCTCCTCTAAGGCTCGCAGAGCACTCCACAGGGCTGCCTCCACCGCCTCGGATTGCTCAGCTAGCAAGCTCTCGGCAGAAAGGGCGTGGCCTACCCGGCAGCGGAATCGCAGTAGCCCATCTGCCGGCAATTCCCACAGGGCACCGCCGCACTCTGGACAGGCAAAGCCAGAAGGCGTTCCCGGTCTTTCATCTTGCTGGAGCGCGTCTAGATCCAGTTGCACCAGGTCAGCTTCCATCGCCATGTCGTCAGAGACAAAATTTTCTCCTGCGGCGACAGGTTCGTGGGCTAAGCGGACCAGGGCATCGCCCATCTTTGCCAGCGGCAAAATATGATCCACCTCAACATTAGCGATCGCGCTGGTGGGCATACCGGAGTAGAGGGCATCTTCCGGGTCTTGGACTAGCGTTACACCCCCCTGCCGCTTCACAACAGCTAGCCCGGCAGTGCCATCGTCCAGCGTTCCCGAGAGGATAACACCGACAACCCGGCGTCCGTAGGCTCGCGCTGCCGTGCGGAATAACGGATCAATCGCTGGCCGGTGACTGTTTTCCTTCGGACCCCGCACCAAGTTTATGTATCCCCGCTTGACTAGTAGATGGTAATCTGGCGGTGCCACATAGATATGCCCCGGCTGGATTTTTGTTCCATCCTGAGCGTGGTTGGCTGGAAGTACGCCAGCGCGGCTGAGAATTTTGGGCAAAACACTGGTGCCGTGAGCGGGAAAGTGGAGCACTATAAAGAGGGCCGCAGGCAAGTCCGCAGACAAATCCCGTACCAGTTGAGATAGTACCTCTACTCCCCCTGCGGAGGCTCCTAGCACAATAATGTCATGTCCAGGCATGGAATCTTCAATCAATAATTGGGTCCTACTCTGCAAATCTTGACAAAAAAGTTGTGGGAAAGCCTACCCCATCTGGTATCACTCTACCTAAAGCTTAGTCAATAAATTTAGATATTTGACCAGTTGTCCTAGAGCGGCTGGCACGGTTTCTGCTCTGTTGGCTTAATTGCAGCGTCTGTTGGGCGGACTGTATATTTTGCTGCTGGAGAAAATCCAAACAAATAGACGGTAGCCCGATCACGTGCAAGAAGTGCTGTGGCTGCGAGAGTCAGGCACTTTGACAACCCAGTTCCAGCGGTTATCTGGGTGAGAGGAAGCTGTGCAACAATTGTCCTAGGCAGTAGGATGCTGGTTGGGTAGACTGTTGGGACAGCCAATGTGGGTCCAGCTAGCCTTGCCCGCCACCCCTACATCAAACCTTAGTAGGCCTCTTCTGACATTCGTGTATGGTGCATCAGCAGCAGATTACCCTTGCCACCGCCGGTCATGGTGAGATGCATGACCTTACGGATAAAGTCAACCGGATTGTTGGGGAGTCCGGTATCCAAGCAGGAATGGTTCACGTTTTTAACATTGGTAGTACGGCTGCAGTAGGCACGATTGAGTTTGAACCAGGTCTCCAACGCGATCTACCTGAGCTACTCAACAAGTTAATTCCCCCTAGTCAAACCTATGGGCACGAGCAGGCCTGGCATGATGGTAATGGTCACTCTCATCTCCAGGCGACTTGGCTTGGCCCTTCGCTCACCGTACCCGTGCAGAACGGAAAGTTGGTGTTAGGAACCTGGCAGCAAATTTTTCATCTGGAGTGCGATGTTAAACCTCGCCAGCGAAAAGTTATGGTGACCATCTACGGCGAATAGTGGCTGCACAAGAGTAGGGTTCAGCTAGACAGCAATGACCTTGTGGAATAGTAACTGGTATATTTTTCTCGAAACTCTTTTGTTTTTAGGGGTTGCCACGGCATTTCTGATGCTAGTGGGCTGGGCCTGGAGACAGGCAAAGCCCTATGAATTGCCGCAACCCCTGCCTTCATGGTTTAAGATTTGGTTCCTAACGGTACAGCTACTGGGAGGGGTACTACCACTGACGGTAATGCTCTTATGGGGAGTCTGGTGGAGCTATGACCCTGTTTTGTCTGTATTTGTACCTTACTTTGTGGTATTGGGGGCCCAGATTCTAACAGAAAGCACCACTCTTCGCTGGTTTCACTCAATAGTCTGGCTGATGATTCCTTACCTGTACGTGCCTTATCGTATCTGGCAACTGTATCAAGGCTGGCTACTCCTGCATCCCAATAGCGAGTTGCTGTGGGTCCAGAATTTGTTGCTGATTGAGATTCTCGTCTGGACTTTGAGCTATGGTTTAGTCCTATCTCAGCTTCCCCGGCTATTTCGCTGGGAGATTAAAGAAGATATAGGTGTTGATTAATATTGTTTGGCCCCCTAAGCAAAACCAGGAGAAAAGTTTTCCGCTCAGTGTTTTGCTTAGAGAGCAACTAGATTAGCCCCAACTGAATTCAAATAGGTTCTGAATCAGTCAAGAGGTGCTACCAAAAACTTCACTCTTAAATTAGATGGATATCACATTTAAGCGAGGGAGCTGCCTGCCTGAGTGAGCATTTGACCTAACTGCTGAAGCTTGCTGGCGATAGCACCATCCGTAGCGTTTGCAGACGCACTGGCAGTCTGGACTCCTAGCTCCGTTAGCAATTCAGCCACAGATTGGCTGCTGGCACCACCGTTCAATAGAGCAGTTTTGAGCTCAGCTAGACCGCTGGCGAGCGGTTCAGCTCCGGTGCACCCTGGAGCTGCTGCTGCCAACTATCGAGATTGCTGACTGCCACTTCCGGCGGTAGCGAGGTCAATCCCCTTGAAGGGCCGAGATGGTAGCGTCAAGGTCTGCGGTCTGTCCTGTTGGGGATGACTGTGTCATAAGTGCTCCTTAAAACAGGAAAGTATTCATTAAAAAATGTAAACTAGTTTTAAGTCTTATGACGTTTGCTAGAACACCATTAGCTCTACCTCTGGACAGATTTATAGGTTAATGACCGGCTACGAGGGCTGGCATAAGTACGCCGTCAATGACATGAATAATGCCGTTATCAGTGAGAATGTCTGTTTTCACGACATTGAAATCATTTACCTTAATCCCGTCGGCATGATCAATCGCCACCACTGAACCTTCTACAGTCGGTGCCTCATCTATCTGCTGTAAGTCTTCTGCTCGCACATCCCCAAGGCGACGTGGTAGGTTAACACCTTTTTCAGTTTAGGAATGTCCTCTAGAAGTGAGTCTAGGGTTCCCTCCGGCAGCTTGGCAAACGCCTCATCAGTTGGCGCAAAAACCGTAAACGCCGTGGGACCTTTGAGGGTATCGACCAAAATCAGCGGCTTCCAGCCCCTTCATCAGAGTTGTGAAAGAACCTGCGTTCGCAGCCGTCTCTAGCAGATCAGCCATGGGTTTTCCTTGCTTAATAGTTCGTCTCTAGGAATACAGGCTGCAAGTACATACTTATCCAGGAGTGTGAACTTCCAGCTAGTAACTGGAAACAACACCTCGCTGGCGTAGCTGGACAAAAACTCTCTAGAGTTTGGCGTGTCAGGTCTAGGGTAATGAGCTGGGCCCGATTGAGCGGTTGGGTGAGAAAACCTGAGGGTCGCCACACAGTTGACTGGACCAACGCTCTCCCTGGCACTGTAGGTCCGGCACCCATTGATTTAAGATGTCCAGATCGCCGCCTTTACCTTTGACGTGGTAAATGTCTGTGGTACCCAAAAGTTCATCTAAAGAGCCAATACAAAATGAGTTCACCCTGAACCAGAATGGCAACGCGATCGCAAATCACTTCTACATCTGATAGAACGTGGCTATTGAAAAAACAGTTTTGCCCTGGGCTTTTAGGGAAAGAATAATTTCCGCATCTGGTAGCGTCCTAGGGGTCCAGACCGGACATAGGTTCATCCAAAATACCAGCTCTGGGTCGTTAATCAGCGTCTGCGCCATGCCAACTCGCTGGAGCATACTTTAGAGTACTGGCGGAGCTGTTTTTTCCGCGCTGCTGACTGCGCCAAACCCACCAGGTCTAATAATTGGGAATTCGCCGTCGCTGCACACTTGCGGGATTTGAAACAGCCCCGCGGTAAACTGCAAGAGTTCCCAACCGGTTAAGTAGTCATAGAAATAGGAGCTTTCTGGCAGGTAGCCAAGGCGCGCTTTACCGCGCGATCGCCCAAAGGCCGGCTGAGCAGAACCCCTTGCCCGGCTGTAGGCCGGACAATTCCCAGCAATGTTTTCAACAGGGTGGTTTTACCGGCTCCGTTGGGACCCAACAAACCAAACGTCTCTCCTTGAAAAATACTGAACGAGCAACTCTTCAGGGGAACTACTTTTTGATTCAACCAGAAGCCGGTTCGATACACTTTTTTCAGCCCTGAAACCTGCACCACTATTGGTCGCTGAGCGGTAGTGGGATTCAGTGCGGCAAGGGGTAATTGATCAGCAGCTTTCATTGAGGGTCAGCCAAGTAGAGATCTGAAGCTACCTAGAACTTGGGTAGCTCTCCCCCTATTTATTCCCTTTTGAGCGGGGTCTATTGCAATTTCGCGGACCAGCTCAGCGGACCAGTAGCAAAACGGATTGCAGCAACCCCACGATGAGGCCTAAGATGCCTCCCAGGTTGACGATGCCCTGTAGTTCAGCTTTAACAATTCCTTGAACTGCAACTTCTAGTTCCTCTGGAGAGGTTGCTCTTACCCGCTCAATAATGACCTGGTCGAGATCAAGAATGGGAATGGCTTGGGTAACTATCAGCTCTAAATCTCGCTCTAGGTAACGCTCCAAGACTAAAGCAAGCTCCTGACTCACAATTCCTAGAGAGGCACTAATTGCTGGCGAGGAGCGTAAACGATTCACAATCAATGTGGCAATGTTGTCCCAATCCAGAGAGCTACTGAGGCCCTGAATCACGCTAGCACCCTTTGATTGAACATAGCCACGCACTCCATCTCGAAAGCTTTTTCGCAACTGGCGAACGGTAGAAACAGGTAAGTTTTGTAGCGATAGGTCCTGCAGCCATTCTGCCAGACGCTGCTTCATACCCAGAGACACAATTAGTTCAGCTAAACGGTTGTTACTCGCTTCTTTTTCCTCTAAACAAAATGCTCGCAGGCGATTCAGCGCATTGCGAGCCCCGAACAGGTTCGCCACCACCCAGTAAGTCCCGCTGGTTTTCTCACGAAACCCTTCATCAATGATTTGAATATTGCGGTCGGTCAAGAAGTCAACAAGCGCTTGCCGTAGTGTATCTGGTGGTAAGACACTCTGCAAAAACCACTCCGCCAGCTTGTTCGCTTGTTCTTCAGTGAGCTGCAGCTCCAGTAAAACCTGGTCAAAAATCTGATTAAGCTGTGCTTCTAAAAAGTCTTCCCGTCGCGCCATCGCTTTGAGGAGACGCGGTAGGGACTGGCTGAACGAATCTCGGAGGATTCCGGCTAAAACTTTGGCAGCTCTTTGCTGATTATCGAGCTTGACCTGGTCGAGAGCTAGCTGCAAGATCCACTGAATTGCGCCCTGCACCCGTTCAGTTTGCAGCAACCGCCGCGCTAAATTTTGCAGTTCCTCAGGCGTCAGCAGTGACCGCATCACCGTATCAGAAACCCGCTTTGCTAGGCGCTCCTGGTTGCGGGGAATCAGACCTGGTGTAAAGGGTAAGGGCTGTCCACCGACATAGATAGGCCGGTAGGGCCGAAATAGCATCTTAATCGCTACATCGTTGGTGAAATAGCCAATAATTGCACCCGTGAGCGGTGGCACGAGAAACCAGATAGACAGCTCCAACGGTTAGGCTCAAACAACAACAAGGGGGCAAGAGGGATAGTAAGAACTTTAAGTCAATTCTAGGAGCATTAGTTACCCATCAGCAAAAGCTAACTTGTTCGCCCCTTGTGTAGAACGAGATTGAGAGCTGATGCCGGAGGCTGCTTACCCTGACAGTGATTTAAGATCGCAGCGAGCTTAATACCTTACTCGGGGTTACCGATTCCCGGCGTTGCTTCTTTGTCAACTTTCGGGACAACATCAGGACGCTCTTTACCTTCCCAGCCGACTGGACGCTTAGAGTTATACCAAGCGATCGAGCCAATCGTCGTGGCGGAAATAAACCCAAGCACTAGGACGATGGTGAAAGCAAGTGGAAAGTGAGGTGCCTTAGAGACTGGGGCAATATCACTCATTACAACAAAGGCAGAAAGAGCATTTAACATTGCTGGCTAACCTTTCATTTATCCAATGTGATCCTTATTAAAGATCAGAATACAAGGTTTGGGGATGCTAGAGATCAGGGTTTAAGTTTTTAGCGCGGTTAAATTGCCCAGGTTATCACCATTGCAAATTCTGGCTTCCCTAATTTGCATAGATGATGGGATAGCGACACAACTACTAGGCAACCCACGAACCCCTGCTTTTCAGTAGGTGCTCTCGTCAGTGAATTCTAGGCAGTGTACGACCTATTGGCTAGATTTGGGGTTAGTTCGACTTTCGTGCTAAAGTTAAACACTAAATGTAGCGCCAAGTAGGGTAGTTATACTCCGAAATTTTGCTTATTTTCTGAAAGTTGAGAGGCTTGAATGGTTCTTTCCCAGTCCCCAACCCTTCTAAGCGAATCGCAGAAGGCTGTTCTCCAAAAATATGTGGTCAATGGTGAAACAACGTGGGAGGAGATTGTCCAGCGAGTCGCGCGGTTTGTCGCCAGTGTAGAATCAACTCCTGAGCTCCAGCGCAGTTGGGAGGAAAACTTTCTCTCAATTTTGCTACCCATGAAGTTCGTTCCAGGTGGGTCTATTCTGGCAAACAGTGACCACGGGACAAGAGGATTACTGAACTGCTTTGTCCTTTCGGCAGAGGATAATATTTACGACATCACCAAACTGGTCTCTGATGCTGTCTTGACTACTAAGTTTAGAGGCGGTGTTGGGATCAATATTGGGGCTGAAGGGCAGAAAGGTTACATTCGCTCCAAGGGGTCTAACTTTCGAGATGGTAAGGCTTTAGGCCCCTGTGCTGTGCTTGATATGGTCTCGGAGAACTCCAAGAAAATTACCACGGGTAATAAGGCTCGACGCGGGGCTTTCCTATTTTCAATGCACTGGAAACATCCAGACGTCTGGGAGTTTGTCCAAGCAAAAACTCAATCTACTGTTGATGCGGCTACTACCAAAACGATCATTGAGCAGATGGCCCAGCTTGTCCTTAGCGATCGCCCGCAGGCGGAAAAGCAAGAGCAGCTCAATGAATTACACGCTCAACTCTCCGCCGCCTGGGTAGAATCCCATTTAAGTACCGAGGGCAAGCGCGATCGCCGTTGGCACAATGCCAACATTTCCGTGCAGTTAGACGACGAATTCTTCCAGCGCTTAGACGCAGGGGAGCAGGAGGTGACAAAGCTGTGGAATGCGATCGCCCAGTTCGCTCATGACACTGCTGATCCAGGTTTACTGCTCATTGACAACGCTAAACGCCGCAGCCCCATTCGTGATTTTGTGACTTGCACGAATCCTTGCGGAGAAATTTTTCTGCCGCCGAATTCCGCCTGTAACTTGGGTTCGATTGTGATTA
>JAUJON010000063.1 GCA_030447595.1 Thermosynechococcaceae cyanobacterium YX3bin19 | reverse complement strand
CTGCTGGCGATTAGGGCACTGGTCAAACCAGACATCAGGTTAGCCCCGGCGCGGTTATGGGCAACGGTGTAGCCAATTGCCTCAAAGATGCTGGCCAGCATTTTGGCAGTCGTCGTTTTGCCGTTTGTCCCTGAGACAGCAACTGCTCCTAAAGGTAAGCGCGCTGTCATCCGCGACAGGAATTGTTTATCTAACGACAGTGCCACCCGTCCCGGTAGAGAAGACCCCCCCTTGCCTTGCAGGCGGGAGAGATTAATTAAAGCTTTACCAATCCAGATTGCCGGCAGACTGTTTAATTCCATAGATAGGACGCTTACTCCAGGTGTATAAAGCTTAACTTTATTCTTAAGCATCCCCTAAAGCGTCCTTCGTACCTAACAATACGAAAGGTATATAAGTTTGTGAATGAAAAAAAATGCAGCAACCTGAGCTAAAATTTTGCCTATTTAACTTAATTGCTCGTTACTCGTCATTAAACGGGCGATAGGCTTTAACAGATAGGGAGCCTGCAAAGCCAGCGTCTAGTTCCATTCGCTGCTCCATTTGCCGGAGAAAGTACCCTGTCATCATCGCGGAAGCCAGCATTCCAGCCAAGTTCTCCCGGTCAGTGGTTACCTGAACGTTGAAAGCTTCAGAGGGTAAAACCCCCACCAGACCTTGGACATTCTGGGAAATGATTTGCTTGATCTCAGGACTCGCTGATTTAGCCACCCGCGCGAGAACGTCAGGAGACTGGTTCTGAAGGTACTTCAAGAGTGGGTTGCTTTGAGTTTCTTCAGGATTGGGTCCAAAAAAGTTGGCGTTGTCCGAGTTAAAAACCATAAACACTCTAGATATCCTGCTTAAACTATTTTGACACTTCTTATCTTTTTATTCTGCCCAAATCAGAATGTGGGATACCGAACCAAGTTTGTCGCACGTATTGCGGCGGCTAGATTGCCGGCAGCTGCTCTACTTGAAAATACTGATAAAACTGATTGGTTACTTGCAGGCAGTAGGAGCGGCCACTCGTCTGGCGCTGCTTGCGCACAAAGCCACGCTCCACCAGCTCTTGAACTTGCTGATAGACCCCTGAGCCGCGTAAATGCACTAGGTCAGTCTGGGCAATTGGACCTTTTAAAGCAATCACTGCTAGGGTCCGCAGGGCCCCGACCCCGAGCTCGACCGGGATCAAAGTTTGGATTAAATCTTGAAATGCTTCCCGTAGCTGCAGGCTATAGCCAGTTTCTGTCTCCACAACTTCTAGGGCGCTGGGCCGGTGTGCGTAGTCTTCCATGAGTTCAATCAAAGCCGCTTCTGCACTGGCGCGATCGCAGCCGGCATACTCGGCGATCGCTGCGAGCGAAAGGGGCTGAGCCTTCAGGTACAGGATCGCTTCAATCGTGGTTGTGAGGCGATGCCGCGGATTTAGCATCAGTCTAAATTGCGTCCCGTGAGCTCTACAAAGATATCCTCTAAATTGGCCGGTCGCCCCATCATCCCGGTTTTGATAGGCTGCTGGTCAATGTAGGCATTGGCTTGCTCAAGCGTCGGAAAAAATTGGTACTCCCAACGGTCTTCGGCTTGCTTCATCACCAGCCCCTCACCATACTTCTGCCGCAGCTGGGGTAGGGTTCCCAGTTCGATCAGCTTACCGGCATCAATAATGCCAATCCGCTTGCACAGATACTCGACTTCCTCCATATAGTGAGTGGTTAGCAGAATGGTCATGCCCTCTCGATTTAGATCTAAGATAATTTCCCAAATTCGTCGTCGGGTTTGGGGGTCGAGGCCTACGGTGGGTTCATCTAAAAACAAAATATCGGGTTGGTGCAATAAAGCTCGCGTAATTTGTAAGCGCCGCTTCATACCACCTGAAAGAGTTTTAACTCGGTCGTGGCGGCGATCAAGTAGTTCTACATAGGCTAACCACTGCTCAATTTGCTGCTGCCGCTGAGGGTTAGGAATGTGATGCAGGCGTCCGTGCAGCTCCAAATTTTCCCAAACGGACAGCTCCCCATCAACACTCGTCTGTTGGAGTACGACGCCGATTCGCTGCTTCACCTGTTGGCTATGCCTGACAACGTCGTAGTTAGCAACCTGAATCTGCCCTTGACTGGGTTTGGTTAAGGTCGTGAGCATTCGCGTTGTGGTCGACTTACCGGCTCCATTTGGGCCTAGTAACCCAAAAATTTCTCCAGTTTCAATCGTCAATGATAGATCCTTGACGACCGGAACGTTGTTGTAGAACTTGTAGACATTCTGAAGCGAAACCGCAGCGGTCATGACATCATTAATTGTGTGCAGCGACTCATCCACACCGTAGCATAACCGGGTTTCTCCAACTCACTAGCCCAAGGCAGTCTCTTCCCAGTACTATCCGTTAACAATTGCTAGTGATGTATCCGTGAACAAGTCGGATTAATTCAGCCAAATAATGTACCCTTTGAGGAAGAAATGAACCGTCAAAAGGATGACTGCCAAGTTTTTTTGGTGGTTCTACTATTAAACTTAAGATTTTTATCCTACCAAACGAAGGAGAACCGCTACGAGAAGCCGAAGTATTCTGATTTAAAGCGGCGAGGCAATAGTACTCATTGGAGCAATGCTCAGCAACGCCGGTTGCTGCTTGGGCTTGCCGTAGCAGGTGTTTTTCTCTACTTTACCTTCGGCCGTCTGCAGTGGAGTCGGTTCAGGTAGCTGTTGCCACTGCTAGGCCGGGTCCCTTCGCTGCTCGCTGGACTGTTCCTGGTCAGTGATTTTTCAATTCGCATTACCCGTTGGTGGTGGATGCTGAAGGTGTTTGAGCCAGAACTGCCGCTGACCCACTGCATTCGGCCCTTTTTAGTCAGCATTGCGGTGAACAATGTGGTTCCCTTACGAGGGGGCGATGTGCTGCGGGTGGTCGGATTTCGCCACGAGCTGCGATCGCCGCCGATGCGGATTCTCGGAACGCTGGTGGTTGAACGGCTGCTGATCTACTGGTTCTCCTAGCTTTTTTGTTTATTGGGTTGAGGGGCATGGTAGCGAACCGAGTTCCTCCTGCCTTAATTCATGCCAGCATTGGCATCACGGTGGTGTGCTTGGTAAGCCTACTGACGCTGCTGCTGCTGCCTAATCAGGTGCAGCAGGGCTGCGGTGGCTGGTTCAGCGCCCTTGGTTTGCGAAACGCACTGGCTCAGCTGCCATTGACAGCTGGCTGGAGCAGTTGTTTAGTGCCCTCTCACTCCTGCGATCGCCCAAGGTATCGTTGCAGTTAGTGGCCCTGTCTGTTTTGGCTTGGATATTTGAGGGTGGAGTCTTTGCCACAGTTGCTTGGTCGCTGCAAGCGGACGTTGCTCCCCTCGGATCGTGGTTTTCCCTGGCCCTAGGGACACTGGCAACGCTGATTCCTAGTTCGCCCGGCTATGTCGGTACATTTGACTATTTTACGATGCTGGGTCTGACCTCCTATGGCGCTGATCGAGCAGTTGCTGCCGTATTTGCGCTATTGGTTCATCTACTACTCTGGATTCCAGTCACCCTGGTTGGAGCGCTTTTATTTGTCACGGCTCAACCTCGCCACCCGACCTCGGACAGTGCTATATCCCCCTCTCTGCCCAGTAGACCTAATCTTTTTGATTGCAAAACATCGCCCCATATTGTTGTGATTGGCGGTGGTTTTACTGGTCTGACTGCCGCCTATGAATTAAGCCAGCGGGGTATGCGGGTGACTCTCCTGGAGCAAAGTGATGCAGTCGGGGGCTTGGCAGGCAGCTTTGACGTGAACGGACAGCCATTGGAGAAGTTCTATCATCACTGGTTTACCAACGATGAACACGTGATGCAGCTCGTGAAAGATTTAAACGCAGAGAAGCAGGTAGTGTACCGGGCAACCCGCACTGGATGTACTACGCCAAAAACTTTTTCCGTTTAAACTCCCTGGATTTGCTGCGTTTCAGGGCCTTGAGCTTTGTGAACCGGCTGCGACTCGGTCTGCTGGTGTTGCAGGCCCGGTCTGTGAAGCGATGGCAGGTACTCGAGACCCTGACCGCCGAGGAGTGGCTGCTGAAGCTGTGTGGCCGGGAAGTCTATCAAGTTGTCTGGGAGCCGCTGCTGCGTGGCAAGTTCGGGCCTTATGCCTCGGAAATTTCCGCAGTTTGGTTTTGGAACAAGCTGAAGTTGCGGGGTGGTAGCCGGAGCAAAAATGGTGTGGGGAGATGCTGGCCTACTACCGGGGCGGCTTTGCAGCTCTGGCTGAGCAGATTGCTGCGAAAGTTGAGGGAATGGGTAGCCAGATTAAAACCAGCACTGCGGTTAAAGGGCTGCAGGTCGAGAATGGACGAGTGATCGGTGTACAGACCGCGAACGGCCAGATTTCAGCAGATGTGGTGATTGCCACCCTGCCCTACCCATCATCGCTAACCTGGTTGAACCCTATGTTTCTAGCGATTACCTCCACCAACTTAGAAGCATTGAATACCTTGCCAATATCTGCCTGGTGTTAGAACTCGACCGCAGCCTATCAGAAACCTACTGGTTAAACGTCAACGACCCCAGCTTTCCCTTTGTGGGGGTGATTGAACATACTAACTTTGAACCGACAGCAACCTACGGCGGACGTCATATTGTCTACCTGTCTAAGTATTTACCGGAAACAGACGAACTTTACCAGATGACCAGTGAGCAGGTATTGGACTACTGCGTTCCTCCCCTACAACGGATGTTTCCCCAGTTCAGCCGGAATTGGATTCAGCGGCACCATGTCTGGCGAGCTCGCTACTCGCAACCGATTGTGGTTCGTCAATACAGCAAGTTAATTCCTGCCGAGGAAACTCCTCTGCAAGGTCTGTATATTGCGACGATGGCGCAGATTTATCCGGAAGATCGGGGAACGAACTATGCAATCCGTCAGGGGAGGCAGATTGGCTCTAGAGTAGCCACTGCTCTGGAGCTTAGTAGCAGAAGGTGATTGACAACGTGGCCAGCCCGGTGCGACGGAATTTGCAGCGTCTAGTGCAGCACAAGTCCTTCTTTTTATTGTGCTTGTCGCTATCAGTCAGCCTCGGCTTGATTGTCAGGTTGCCTTACTTTTTTACCTACGACTTTGTCTTGAATGACGGGGCACTATTTGTGCAGATGGCTGAGGCAATTCGGCAAAATCACTACGCCTTGCCGGAAGCAGTCCGGTACAACCAGATCAACCTTCCCTTTGCCTATCCGCCCCTGGCCTTTTATCTTGTTGCTTTTCTTGCCGATGCATTTCGACGAGACGTTCTAGACATTGTTAGATATCTGCCATTTGTTTTTAATCTCCTCTGCGTTGGCATCTTCATTCTGCTAGCCTTCCGGTTAATTCAAAACAAAGTTATTCTCCTATACACATCACTGTTTTTTCCCTTAATTCCCAGGTCTTACGAGTGGTTGATTATGGGAGGCGGGGTGACGCGGTCTGTAGGCTTTTTTTTTGCGTTGATTGCGATATACCAGTCAACCCGCCTCTTAAAACGTGACCTGCAGTCCTTTGGGTACTGTTCGCTGTTCCTGTCTATGGCGGCCCTATCTCATTTGGAGTGGGGAATCACCGGAGTGGTTACTGTATTGCTGCTGATCTTATCCAGAGAGTTCAATCAACGTGGATTGATGTTGAGCATTGCTTTAGGGGGTGTAGTCTTGAGTGCAACCTCACCCTGGTGGATAACAATTCTCATGCGGCACGGTTTAGAGCCGTTTATGGCGGCCAGTAAAACCTCCCAGTGGGATCTGGCAAACATTTTGTTATTCTTCAAAATTTTTGATGATGGACTGGGGCTGCCACTCAGCGTGCTGGCCATCATCGGCTGGCTACTCTGTGTTGCTAGAAAAAATTGGTTTTTCCCGACGTGGTTGGTTGCAATCTTTTTAACGACACCTAGACATGGGCCAACTGCTGCAGCAATGCCGTTGGCCATTCTTGCTGCTGTAGGTCTAGCCCAATTTTTGCAGCCTTTTTTGCTGCGAGTAACGCCTTCAACAAAGGACTGGTTGACTAGATGGGCTGCGAGCCCCAACTTATTGCAAGCGCGATCGCTACCGCAGCGGCGACTGAATCCGATTATTTTTTCTGGCGTTGCCGCTGTAATTTGCCTTTTGATTTTGACCATGACGGTCTATGCAGCGCGCACCCCACTGGTAGCGCTAACCGGAGGTGAACGAGCGGCGATGAGCTGGATCAAAGAGAATACACCCGCTGCATCAAAGTTTGTTGTGTTATCCAGTTCTACTTCCTGGGAAGATGATCGCGCGGCTGAATGGTTTCCCGTGTTGTCAGACCGCAAGAGTCTGACAACTGCCCAAGGCTTGGAGTGGTTGCCAGGACAGGTATTTCACGCCAAGGTGGAGCAAATTGAGCAACTAAAGGAGCGGCAAGCTTTCGGTGAGGCTGGGCTAGCCCGCTATCTCGAATCTCACTTTAGTTCATTTCAGTATGTTGCCATTTTTATCCCTGAATATGCTCGCGACTATGGCCAGTTTTTACGATCTCAACGCTATCAGGTAGTTTACAGCAATGACGCTGCACTGGTGCTCGAAAGGCTGAAGCCAGGTAGGGACTCCCGCCAAAGCATTGCCTACGTTCTATAATTCGTCTTTATGCGGGAGTCTCTGAGTAAAATAAACGTAAGACGTTCGAGGACCAGTTTTCTGGCTAGGTAAGCCTATCGAGACAATTTACGGCAATCTTCAAGGACTCAAACCCAGCCAACTGAAGCAGCTCCGCCGACTGTACTACCAGCGGATACCTGGCGATCATTTGACTACGGTAGAGTTTGCCCAACGGCTGGGGGCGATCACTCAGGAACTCAACCAGCCCGTGTGCAGCTACATCAATCGCCGCGGGCAGGTGATGCGGGTGGGAGTGGGCACACCGCACCAGACCCAGATTCCGCCGCTTGAGTTGCCTCGTTACGGTGCGGAACGGCTAAGTGGCATTCGCTGTATCGCTACCCAGCTCAACTCTGAGGCGCCTAATGAGGCTGCCTTAACGGCAATGGCCCTCCAGCGCTTGGATGCTCTAGTACTTCTGTCGCAGACAGGGGGTGGTTTTGAGCGCCGGGGGGGTGGCGCGACTGGCTACGTCAAGGAAGCCTACTTAGCGCATCTGATACCCCATCCAGATACCCCTTGGACAGTCTCGCCACCTTTAAGTCTGGATATTGTGGCCCAGCAGGATTTTCTGAACCTGGTAGAAGGCTTAGAAGCAGAATTTCAGCGGGCAATGGTTGGGGCGTCTCACCTTGAGCCAGGTTCAAACCAGGATCAGGTACTACTCGTGGGATTGTTGACCGATAAGCAGTCTCTCCAGCAGTTTCAAGTTGGCTTGGAGGAACTCGCACTTTTAGTCGAGAGTGCTGGGGGGCAAGTTGTGCAAACCTTGCGACAGCGCCGCTCTCAGCCCCATCCTCAAACCGTGGTCGGGCAGGGAAAAGTGCAAGAAATTGCTTTGCGGGCGCAGACCTTAGGCGTTAACCTAATCGTGTTTGACCGGGATCTGTCTCCTAGCCAGGTGCGAAACTTAGAAACCCAAATTGGCATTCGCGTGGTTGACCGGACTGAAGTAATTCTGGATATCTTTGCCCAACGAGCTCAATCCCAGGCTGGAAAGCTCCAGGTGGAACTGGCACAACTGGAGTATATGCTACCGCGGCTGACCGGGCGGGGACGTGCCATGTCGAGGTTGGGGGGAGGCATTGGCACCCGTGGACCCGGTGAAACGAAGTTAGAAACCGAGCGACGAACGATTCAGCGACGGATTGCCCGGCTGCAGCAGGAAGTAACTCAACTGCAAGCGCATCGGGCTCGGCTACGGCAGCGGCGGCAGCATCAAGAAGTTCCCTCAGTAGCAGTTGTCGGTTACACCAATGCCGGTAAGTCTACGCTATTAAATGCCCTAACCAACGCCGAGGTCTATACCGCCAATCAGTTGTTTGCCACCCTTGACCCCACAACCCGCAGACTGGCCGTTTCCGCATCAACGGCTCCTCAAACGATTCTCCTGACCGACACGGTGGGATTTATTCACGAACTGCCACCACCCCTGATGGATGCCTTTCGCGCCACTCTCGAGGAGGTCACAGAGGCTGACTTGTTACTCCATGTGGTTGATCTATCCCATCCGGCCTGGGCTAGACACATTCACTCCGTCAAGCAGGTCCTCTCAGAGATGCCATTGGCGCCTGGGCCAGCTTTGCTTGTGTTTAACAAGATTGATCAGGTGGATAGTGAAGTCTTAGCTTTAGCCCGGCAGGAATTTTCGCAAGCCGTCTTTATTTCAGCCAGCAAGCGCTTGGGCTTGGAAACGCTGCGCCAGAAGCTAGGACAAATGGTTGACTACGCTGTCGTCTCTCCATAAATAGACCTTCAAGGTTAGGGTCTGAGAATAAACTCCAGTACCACCCAGGCCCCTAGCGTTAAGCCAGCACCTATCAATCCTTGGCTCCAGAGCAGCGTAAACCCTGCTGGCAGAGTTGAGGAGGCGCTAGAACCCGCCGCCAGCAGCAGCGCCCCCGATATCATGGTGCCACCGGAGACCAGGGCTAGGGTCTGACGGCGCATCGCTTTGCTGAGGGATTGCTGATACTCTGGGCGATCGCGCCAGCGAATATTTAGGCCCAATTCAGAGCGTTCTAAGCGGTCCACTAAAACATCCAGTCGTTGAGGAAACTGGATTAAAAATCGAGACAAGTACAAGGTAGAACGAGTAGCATCCTGGACAATCTTTGGTCCTAGCAGGCGCTGCTGAATCGAGCGCTCAATCACAGGCCGGGCGACATCCACAAAGGGAAATAGGGGATCGAGTTGCCGAGCAATGCCTTCGACGTTGGCTACCGCCTTAGTGAATAAGCCAATTGTCCCCGGCATTTGAATTTTGTTCTCCCGCGGGATCCGCAGTGCCTCGTTGAGCAGCTCTGCCATATTAATTTCTTCCAACGGCCGGGTATAGAAACGTCGCAGTAAGCGGTCAAAGGAGGACTCAATCGCTCGGATATCTACTTCTAACTGGGTGAATCCCAGCTCTCGAATCGCTTGGGCAACCTGGCGGGGCTGCTGGTAAATAATGCCAACGAGAAGGTCTGTAAGAATTCGCCGGGTCTGGGGGTCGAGAATTGCTACCATGCCACAGTCCAGCAGGGCAATGCGGTTTTCCTGTTCATCCCCGATATACAAAAAATTGCCGGGATGGGGGTCGGCATGGAAGAACCCGTCCAAGAACATTTGCTGCATGATCACCTGGGTTGCCAGCGCTGCTAGGTCTGCCTGCCGGGATGGGGGTAGGGTGGCCTGGGCAAGCTTGACACCCTCAATCCACTCCAGGGTTAAGACCTGCTCGCTGGTCAACTCGGCATAAACTCGGGGAACCACCACTTGGCCAGCACGCCACAGCGAGCTTTTTGCTAAATTACGACCCAATTGCTCAGTGTTGCGAGCTTCCCGGCGGAAATCCAGTTCCCCAGAAAGGCTGGTCTGGAACTCTTCGACCAACCCTGGTAAGTCGTAGGCTTCTCCCAGGGAATCTTTAAAGATTTCTGCCAGAGACTGGAGCACTTGTAGATCTTGCTCGATCACCTGGCCGATGCCTGGACGTTGTACCTTAATTGCGACGACGTCACCGTTGGTTAATTTGCCCCGATGAACTTGAGCCAGCGATCCCGCCGCGATCGCCTGGGGCTCAACCTCAGCAAAGAGCTGCTGCAGTGGATGGTGCAACTCTGCTTCTAAAACGGGTGCCACCTCATGCCAGGGCAGAGCTGGTACATCACTTTGCAGAGTCTCTAAAGCCTCGATGTATTCTGGACTTAACAAGTCAGGACGAGTACTGAGAATCTGTCCCAGCTTGACAAAGGTCGGCCCCAGGTCGATGAGAATCTTTACTAGGACTTCGGGTAATGGGAGAGAGGGCTTTTGTGGTTTAGCATCAAATGAAAGCTGGCTGCGAAAATAACCCCAGCCATTGCGCACCACTACTTCAATAATTTCTGCTTGACGGTTACGAGAGGACGACGTCGCAAGACTCAGCATGAGTAAACCCAAGATGGGACAAATTTCAGCCCCTAAAACCAATCTTGAGTGTAGCAATTTGTAACGTTTGTCAACCTAGGCAGAGGCTGCGCCGAATCTGATCTAAGTACCTGCACCAGATCGTGACGAGTCAAGATACCAACGAGGGTATTGTCTTGCTCCACCACGGGCAGCCGATTAATTCGCCGATCCAGCATTAGACCTGCAGCTTGGGAAATCGGCGTATCAGCAGTAACCGTAACTGGCTTCGGTGTCATGACATCCTGTACTAGCATCCCCAGCGACTTCTTCAGTTGCTGGTCAAACTTGTCTAGGGGTTCTAGATAAATCACACTGCCCAGAAACGTCAAATACAAAGGCATCCGAATCGGACGCTCCTTAAACAGCAGGTCGGCCTCTGAAACAATACCAATCACCTTTTGTTTTCGTCCACTACAGGTAGTCCACTAATGTGTCGCTCCTCTAGCAGCTTCAAAACTGTTTCAACGGAATCTTGCGGCTGGATTGTCACCGGATCGGGTGTCATAAAATCTTGAACCACAGATTGAATAGCCATAATTCACCTGAAAATATGAAGATGCTATTTAAGCATAGTTCTGCTAAGGACGGCTTAAAAATCCTCATTGTGGGGATGATACAAGCTGCTTAATTTTCCAATAATCAAGGTACAAGCTTTGTGCTCTGCAATTTTTTGAAAAGTTTCTGGAAAAATTCTATGGTTGGAACCTTACTTACCTTGGTAGCAACTGCCTTAAGTTTGCTAGTTGTTGATTTAATCTTTCCAAAAGGGGTTGATATTGCTAACTTTCCTGCTGCTTTAATTGCTGCAGGAGCAATCGGCCTCGTGAACTCTTTTATTAGACCCGTATTATCCCTGTTAACGCTACCGCTTAACTTCTTAAGCCTGGGGTTATTCTCGCTTGTGGTTAATGGTCTTTGTTTCTGGCTGGCTTCTGTTGTCGTACCAGGCTTCTATGTAAATGGTCTTTTGGCTTTTCTGTTAGGCCCGGTAATCCTCTCGGCTACTAGCACATTTCTCAATAAGTACTTTGCTGAAAAACAGCTACTAACCGGTAGTTCCAGCCAGCAGTTACCTGAAAGCTAGGCCGTGGGTTCTGGCGCAACTGTTTTAGTTGACTTTAGTAAAGATCATAGGGAGTTAAGACTTGCTTAGCTCCTTTTTAGTGAGACTGAAGCTAAACTGCTGGAAATTCCATTGCCTTACGGATCAAGGAAAATCAAAATTTTTAGTGGGACAACAATCAATCTTAAAAAGACCGAAATCCCACTTTCTGGCTACCGGTAGAATTAGCAAAACTCCAGTCTGGCCTTAGTACCTCTGCTTGGCGCAGATAAGCATGATGAATCTCAACGTCCGGGGCAAGCGTATTAAAGTGAATTAAACACCGGATACAGTATTCAAGATCTCCCTCAACGTGCATCTGCTGCACATCAAGCAAGGGCACATTATTCCAGTCTGCTCGTTGGCGGGCAACCGCTGCTGGAAAAAGTGCATCCAGATCTCGCGTAACCGAGAAGGTGACACTCACTATCTCTTCAGGATTTAAAGGATTGTGAGCTTCTAGATTATCCAAGAGTTCAGTTACTGCTTTTGAATTGCTTCGGCAGAGTTTTCTGAGACAGTTGTTGCCCCGCGAATTGCCCGAACTCTCCATGCCACCTTAAAGTCCTCCGTAGCCTCTAAATAATCTCAGAATGTGTTGGCTCCCCTCAATAGCAAAAATAAAAATTTTCTCCTTTAAGGACGATAGAGCCACAGCGGCTGACCACTGGTAGACAACTCAAATTCTAACCAGCTCACACCTGTTGCTATTCTAGAGGTTGTTTGTGTGTTGCCAGGCAGTAAGCGACTCCAAAACGGCTTACGTTCTTCAAGGGTATAACACTTCGCTCTATCTGGTTCAAGACCTGCAAGCTCTGCTGCCCATCGCCGAGCATCCTCTTCGGTACCAAGGCGATCTACTAAACCTAGCTCTAACGCCTGTTGACCAGTAAAAACACGACCATCTGCAAATCGTTTCACGGCCTCCAGTGCTAGCTGACGTCCCTCAGCTACGGTTTGAACAAACTGCAGGTAGCTCGTATCAATCAAGTCTTGAAGAATATTCTTCTCCGGTTCGGTCAGTTCTCGGTCAAAAGCCAAAATATCTTTGTAAGGACCTGACTTGATTACCTTAAAAGAGACTCCAACCTTTTGCAATAACCGTTCTAGGTTATTCCCCCGAGAATTACGCCAATGCTACCTGTAATCGTACCTGGGTTAGCAATGATATATTCTGCACCCATACCAATGTAGACCCCCCAGATGCAGCAATATTGCCAAAGCTAGCAACAATCTTGACTGTCTTCCGCAGGCGCTTCAGGGCGCTGTAAATCTCCTGAGAATCTCCCACAGTGCCCCAGGGCTATCAATTCGCAGAAGTAGGGCTGGAAACCCCTTGTCTTCAACTGTTTTTAGGGCTTCTAATACGTGCTTACGCGTATTACCCGCGATCGCACCTGTCAGTTCAATTCGGGCAATCTGTTTCCGTCGTGAAGGCTTAAAAGGCCAAATCATGGGTGCAGTGAATAGTGATGGGCGTGCTTGAGAGGAATTACATGGCTGAGCGTTCAACCCTAACTTGGCCTAACGTGATGGCTTTTAGCTTCAAAACTTTGATTTACCTAGAATAAACCTTACTAACCGAGAATTGGGCAAATCATCTCTGAAGTTTCTTCACTCCCCACCAGAAATACCATTGCTCCCAGCAATCAGCCCTGATTTATTACCCAGCTTTATTAATCCTCTTATCAAAAGTATACAATTAATAGGTTTAGGATGCTTTGGTCGCCCTCTTAACCGGCCTATAGCAGCCAGAATGGGCTGTAACCCAATATCAGGCCATTCTAGTTTATTAGCAAGCACCGAACGATTTTTTCAGTAACGTGACTCAAATACGAACCGCACCATACGATTCTAGTGAAATTCAGCGGCCCTCCACTTGGTTACTGATGATTGCCCCTTTTTTCTTTGGGGGACTGCAATGGTGACTATGAAGTGTGATACCTCAAAGTACACCGCTGTTTGTGGCTAGCCTGAGATTGATTCCGGCAGGAATTCTGGTGGTCGCTGCTGCAGTCTTACTGAATCGACCCCAGCCAAATACCTGGACTGCCTGGTTATGGATTACTTTATTTGCTCTGGTTGATGGCAGTTTGTTTCAGGGTTTATTAGCGACGGGGCTAACTCAAACAGGAGCAGGGTTGGGTTCTGTCATGATTGATTCTCAGCCTCTAGCGGTTGCTCTGCTGGCCCTGTGGCTGTTTGGAGAACGGGTTGGTTTATGGGGCTGGCTAGGGCTCATGCTCGGTGTCTTTGTATAGGGTTTGGTTGGTTTACCCGATTCATGGATCTTAAACTTTTTCAGGGCAAGCTGGCTTAGTCAGGGTTTCAATCTTACTCTAAAGTCGGGATTGAGCCTAACTGACCAAATTTTTACAAATGGAGAGGGTTTGATGCTACTAGCAGCCCTGTCAATGGCTGTCGGCACGGTAATGATTCGGATTGTCTGTCGTCATGCAGACCCAGTTGCGGCTACAGGGTGGCATATGATTTTAGGCGGACTCCTTTGTGTGCAGGCTCAGGGCTATGGGAATCCCACCAATGGGTTCATCTAGGTCTGGCTGAGTGGTTATCCTTGGGATGCGTAATATCTTTGGTAGCGCGATCGCTTACGCACTGTTCTTCTACTTTGCCTCGACTGGTAGTCTGACTAGCTTTAGCTCCCCTAACATTTTTTAACACCCGTATTTGCACTTTTGTTTGGCAATTTATTTCTGACAGAAGTCTTAAGCCCTATTCAGTGGGTTGGTGTTTGTCTGACTCTGATCAGTATTTATTTAATCAATCAGCGTCATAAGTTGGGTACCACCCTGGCACTGGAAACTTTAGGCTTCCAGCCTTACCCTCTTCTAGGAACGACCGTTTTAGAACCTGATTCCAAAGGGTAAGTTTTAATCAAACGAGTTGAGCCATCAAATAGAAGTTGTTGGGGGAATATTGACTTGAGTATTTAGAAACAAAGTTACGGACCCAATTCACTGCGTGCTTGCTCAACTAGTTCTACCGTCACAACATCTAAAGCCCCCTTTGCGGGCAAGTTGTTCAATTCTCTGTCGTGCCTGAGTTCGAACGAAAAAAGGAACGTTTTTTTAACTAATCTCTGCTTCCTGGTCCAGGTTAAGGAATCGGTAAGATTATAATTCTGCATGGCTTTACAAAAATTAGGGCTCTAGGCAATTCTAATGCAACTGCCTCAAGACAGTAGAATTAGCAATCCAATAATTCACACTAAAAGCTCCTGCACTGGCGCAGGAGCTCATAAATAGCTATAGCTAAATTTGTCCGACTTCGTGTCACATTAGTCTAAATTCCGCATCGCCAAAACAGGTCTCAGTCTTACGGTCAATGCCTCTTCAAAACCAGCCGCAGCAGCGCGAGCTCGACCTGCATGCCAAAGGTGCCCAATTAGGAAGAAGAACCCTAAGATGAAGTGAGCAGCTGCCAACCACGCACGGGGCGAAACATAGTTGAAAGAGTTAATCTCTGTCGCTACGCCACCTACAGAGTTAATTGAACCCAAAGGAGCGTGAGTCATATATTCTGCTGCTCGGCGCGCCTGCCAAGGTTGGATGTCATTCTTGATTTTGTTGAGATCTAAACCGTTGGGACCGCGTAGAGGTCTTTAACCAAGGCCCACGGAAGTCCCAGAAACGCATAGTTTCACCACCAAAAATGATCTCCCCGGTGGGTGAACGCATCAGGTACTTGCCTAAGCCTGTAGGCCCCTGAGATGAGCCTACATTAGCACCCAAACGCTGGTCTCGAATCAAAAGGTGAGAGCCTGGGCTTGAGAGGCTTCAGGACCGGTAGGGCCCATAAACTCACTGGGGTAAGCAGTGTTATGAACCAGACGTAGAAGGTCGCAATAAAAGCCATTAATGATACAGCACCAATGCTGTAGGAAAGATAGCTTCGCCAGAGTAGATGAGACCGCGACGAGCCCAGGCAAATGGCTTGGTCAAAATGTGAAAGATGCCGCCAAAAATGCAGAGCAAACCAACCCAGATGTGACCACCCACGATATCTTCTAAGTTGTCGACGCCAATAATTGAACCCTCACCACCGGGGAGACCTCAGTAGATAACCAAAGATGATCGCAGGATTCAACGTTGGGTTAGTAATAACCCGAACATCACCGCCGCCAGGGAGCCCAGGTATCATACAGACCACCAAAGAACATCGCTTTGGCAACCAAGAGAAAAGCACCAATTCCTAGCAGGATTATTAGGTGAATCCCAATAATGGTGGTCATTTTGTTTTTGTCTTTCCAATCGTAGCCGAACAAAGAAAAATAATTTTCAAAGGTTTCTGGGCCACGAACCGCATGGTAGATCCACCAAGACCTAACACCGCAGAAGAAATTAGTGCAGAACACCAACCACAAAGTAGGGTAAGTATTAATCACTTCCCCTCCCGCCCCTACACCCCAACCTTGAGCGGCAAGGTGAGGGAGCAGATTAAGCCCTGTTCATACATGGGCTTCTCAGGGTAAAGTGAGCAATCTCAAACAAGGTCATGGCACCAGCCCAGAAAACAATCAGGCCTTGATGGGCAACATGAGCACCTGTTAACTTACCGGACAGGGCAATTAAACGGGCATTTCCAGCCCACCAGGCGAAACAGTAGACTCTTGGTCACGACCACCTACAGCTTCTATCGTTTGAGCGCCTGCCATTGAAGTACTAAAAGGGCGTTTCCACGGGGTAAAACCTCCTCAGGGAAGACAAAGTGTTCTTGAGGCTGATCTTGAGGTGCCATCCAAGCACGGATGCCCTCATTCAGCAGAATGTTCTTGGTATAGAATGTCTCGAACTCCGGGTCCTCAGCGGCTCTGATTTCTTGCGAGATGAAGTCGTACGACCGCAGGTTCAAGGCTAAACCGACAACCCCTACTGCGCTCATCCACAAACCCGTCACCGGCACAAACAGCATGAAGAAGTGCAGCCACCGCTTGTTGGAAAAGGCGACACCGAAGATCTGCGACCAAAAGCGGTTCGCTGTCACCATCGAGTAGGTCTCCTCCGACTGCGTCGGGTTGAAGGCCCGGAAGGTGTTGGACTTGTCATCGTCTTCAAACAAGGTGTTCTCCACAGTTGCACCGTGAATCGCACACAACAGCGCTCCTCCTAAGACACCCGCTACACCCATCATGTGGAAGGGGTTCAAGGTCCAGTTGTGGAAGCCCTGGAAGAATAACAAGAAGCGGAAGATGCCCGCTACCCCAAAGCTGGGGGCAAAGAACCAGCTCGACTGACCCAAAGGATACAGCAAAAATACGGAGACAAACACGGCAATCGGGGCTGAGAAAGCGATGGCGTTGTAGGGCCGCAGACCCACCAACCGGGCAATCTCAAACTGCCGCAGCATAAAGCCAATCAAGGCAAAGGCACCGTGCAGAGCGGTGAAAGCCCACAGTCCCCCGAGCTGGAACCAGCGAGAAAAGTCTCCCTGGGCTTCAGGTCCCCACAGCAGTAGCAGGGAATGACCCATGCTGTCAGCCGGGGTAGACACAGCTACTGTGAGGAAGTTGCAGCCTTCCAAGTAGGAGCTGGCGAGGCCGTGGGTGTACCAGGAAGTAACAAAGGTGGTGCCGGTTAGCCAGGCTCCTAGGGAAAGGTAGGCGCAGGGAAACAGCAGTAGCCCGGACCAGCCAACAAAGACAAACCGATCACGCTTCAGCCAGTCGTCGAGGACGTCGAACCATCCTCGCTCTGCCTGCGCGCGTCCAACTGCTATGGTCATTGAAGTAAACCCTCTTGTCTTTAAGCTTGAAAACTGTAGTCTGACAGACTAGTACTCTCTAGTTCACTAAGTGAAGCATTTTAGAGTGTTCTGTGTACTGTACAGATAAATCTGCCAGCAAAAGCCTTTTCTAATTATTAAGGAGATATTAGAGGTTGGCTTTCTCAGCAGGTATACAATATCGGGGCAGATTACCCCAAACATTTTACCACTTTAGCAATTTGGGCTCCGTAATACAGCTAAATAGAACCCAAAGCTGGCAAGATAGCTGCGTACCGTAGTTTAGCTTTCACGATGGCGCTTTCTGAGAAATCAAGTCAATGGACTCAATCTACTATTAAGATAAATAACGGAAATTTTACGAAATATCAAGTTATTGACGCTTAGCTCTCATACAAGCCGGGTGAGTTTTTCGGAAGTAGGAGATTTTTTAAGGACACACAGTCTACCATCAGGACTTGAATATACTCAAGGCAGGTTTAAATTAAGCGATCGCCCATGACTGCACAATCTACATCTACTGCTAATGACAGCCTCCGTTATGAAGTGCTAGGCGCTCGACGTCTCAGTAACTACTGGTGGGCAACTGTCCTCTCAATCGGTTCAACTGGCTTTCTCCTAGCAGGTTTGTCAAGTTATTTTAAGGTCAATTTACTTCCGTTTTCGGACCCCACTGAGCTGCTATTTGTCCCTCAAGGATTAGCCATGGGTCTGTACGGTGCCGCAGGTCTGCTGCTGGCTATTTATCTTTGGTTTGTCATTTTGTTAGATGTTGGCAGCGGATACAACGAGTTCAATCGACAGACAGGACTGATAAAGATCTTCCGGTTAGGGTTTCTAGGTAAAAATCGGCGTGTTGAAGTTTCCTGCCGCACTACGGATGTGCAGTCTGTACGAATTCAAATTCGCGAAGGGCTCAATCCTCGGCGATCGCTTTACTTAAGAATTAAAGGTAGAGGGGATATACCCCTGACACGAGTGGGTCAACCTCTCCCACTCGCAAAAATTGAAGATCAAGGGGCTGAGATTGCTCGCTTCTTGGGTGTGCCAGTTGAAGGATTATAAGGATAGAGAGCGAGTAATGTTCAAGAAAAACTGCCCCTGGCTGAGGCAAATCCTAGTCTTTTGTACAGCAGCCCTGTTGGTTGCCTGTACGTCACCTCAAGACACTAGAACTTCTTCAACCGAAGCAACAACGTCTCCGGCTGCTCAGTTATCTGTTTCATCGGCGCAAATTCCCCAGCTGGTGGGAACGGCGACCGTTCTATTGCAGGTTAATGGGAAACCGATCCAGATCAAAGCAGACGGAACGAATGCGCCATTGACAGCGGGTAACTTTGTCGATCTGGTCCAGCGAGGGGTTTATCAGGGGACGACGTTTCATCGGGTCGTGCGGGAGCCAGAGCCGTTTGTCGTTCAGGGGGGTGACCCCCTGAGTAAAGATCCAAGTACCCCTGCGGAACAGTTGGGAACTGGGTCCTTCCTTGAACCAACTACCTCCCAGCCGCGATATATTCCGCTCGAAATTAAGCCTGAAGGTACAGACAAGCCGATCTACCATCAAACCCTTAGGGCTGCTGGTGTTTCCCGTCCGCCCCAGTTAAAGCACACTCGTGGCGCAGTAGCCATGGCCCGCTCAACCCTGCCCGACTCTGCCTCCTCGCAGTTTTACATTACGCTAGCCGATCGCAGTTTTTTAGATGGGGATTACGCGGTGTTTGGCTATGTGACTGACGGAATGGATGTGGTGGACCAGATTCAACCCGGGGATAAAATTGAGTCGGCCAAGGTTACTGAGGGCTTAGAAAACTTGAAATCTGTTGAAGGCAGCAGCCGAGAGAGCCCCCAACCGTCCACTTGAAACACCTGGCTTGTGGAAGTTGTCGTCACAGGTCTAGGCCTAATTTCGGGTTTAGGAGTAACCCTAGAGACGTGGGGGAAATTACTGTCGGGTTATACCAGTATCCGCCAGCATCAACCCTTCTCTGAACTGGGTTGCTGGCCCTTGGCATTAGTGAGCCAGCAACCCAGTGATCTCAAGTGGCTGACTCACCAAGTAGTCGCTAGCGCCCTGCAAGATGCTAACTTAGCACCACCCTTGCCAGGCTGTGGAGTTGTCATCGGTTCCAGCCGGGGATACCAGGCTAAATGGGAGTCTTTGGCCCATCAGTACTGGCAGTCTCCTAGCCTAGTCCCAAACTGGCTAGATACTTTGCCAAACATCGCTGCAACTACAGCAGCCCATCAAATTAGAACAACTGGGCCAGTTCTAGCACCGATGGCTGCTTGTGCGACGGGCCTCTGGGCGATCGCCCAGGGCTTTGAACTTTTGCAAACAGGGCAATGCCAACAGGTGATCGCGGGGGCCGCGGAAGCTCCGGTAACACCACTGACGTTGGCAGGATTCAAGCAACTTGGAGCTTTAGCTAAAACTGGCGCGTATCCATTTGACTGCCGTCGAGAAGGACTCGTCCTCGGGGAGGGAGCTGCGGTCCTAGTCCTGGAAACCCTAGCGTCTGCAAGGCAGCGGCGGGCCAAAATCTATGGCCAAGTGTTGGGGTTTGGGCTCACCGCAGATGCATATCATGTGAGTGCTCCAGAGCCGCAACGGCAGGCCGCGATCGCGGCCGTTCAGGACTGCTTGAAGCGCAGTGGCCTGTCTGCTAGTTCCATTGGTTATGTCCATGCCCACGGAACTGGAACGCAGCTGAATGATCAAGCAGAAGCACATTTGCTGCAAACCCTGTTTCCGTCGGGAGTTGCTGTTAGTTCAACGAAAGGAGCAACCGGGCATACGCTCGGTGCCTCGGGTGCAATAGGAGCTGCTTTTTGCCTGATGGCACTCCAGCACCAGATCTTACCACCCTGCGTGGGGCTGCGGCAGTCAGCTTTTGACCTTGATCTAATTACCACCTCACGCCCCTACCCAGTTGATACTGCCCTGTGCCTTAGCTTTGGCTTTGGCGGCCAAAATGCAGTCTTGGCAGTTGGAGCGATAGATTAGCTGCAGCAATTTTGATGACGGTATGCCGCAGCTCGACCCTGTCAATCCCCGCAGTTGATCCGGGAACACTACCGTACTCAAAATAGGAATACAGACATTGCCCAAATAGGTCTGTCTGCTGCTTTCAAATTAAAGATTCTAAAACTGAATAACTCTGGAGATCAAAATTTAACTCCGAATGGGGTTAATCAAAGAAAGTGCTTCACCGAGTATGGCCTTTTGGGTAGCGATTTATGCCTGAGAAAGCAAGTTCCAACCGAAATACCTTCCATGGGGACGAGTTACTCTCGATGAAGGCTTCTCTGGTAGAAATGAACGCCAGCCACCTAATGGATGAGCTATTTGCTGAGTTTGAGCAAGACCTGGATGAGTTTAGCCTCCCAGCCCCAGTAGGATTGCCCCCAAGCGCTTGGGAAGATACTAGCGGCACGCTATCAGTAGATTATTATCCTGTAGAGGCCGTGAATACTGGCACAGGTCTTGGTCCAGGCGCAACCAGTCAAGCGGCCCAGCCCCAGCTATCTCCATTGCCTCTCAACGGCCTACTACTGCCGGGAGTTGCCACTGCTGCAGTGGCGTTACTCCTTTGGATAGGAAGCCAGTTTCAGCAACCCAGGGCAATCACCCCTCTGGCAGCTCCGCTTGCTGATAGCTCGGACAGCGCCAGCAATCGTGTGTTTGCAGCTTATATGCAGCGATCGCTAGAACGAATTAATAGAAACATCCAGACACAGGCAGCCCCGGCTGCCGCTCCAGCCCCTCAGACCGTTAATCTACCAGCCCTCAGCTCACCCGTCCCTGCCAATCCTAAAACTTCTCCTAAGGTGGTGACAGTAACGGAGCGAGTCTATATCCCGGTTTATCAGCCCCCTCAGCCTCAGCCAGTGATTAAACCGCAGCTACCCTTAACAGCCAAGCTAGAGCCAGCCGCTGCACTGCCATCCCCGGCGACCGCAACTGCAGCCACTAAGGCCATGTCAACTGCGACTCAAACACTGGTTGGCATTTTGGAGCTAGGCGATCGCTCTGCGGCGCTAGTGGGCGCTGAGGGCATAACCCGACAAGTGCATGTCGGTGAAACTCTAGGTTCCGGCGGCTGGTCGCTGGTTAAAGTTGCAAACCAGAAGGCAATTATTCAACGCCAGGGAGAACTTCGCTCAATCTACGTAGGCCAGAAGTTCTAGTATCCTGCTGCCATTAATTCGGAAGAGAATCACTGAAAAGCTATCCAGACTTTTCCCCTAGAATAGAAGCAGCTGCCTATTCCCTTTGCACTTATGGGTTTATTTGACGACTTCAGCCGGTTGCTTGAAATTCGACTAGAAGAATTTTTACGCAACAATCCCCAGCTTGAGCTGCAGGCTTTGGCAGAAAATCTCCGAGAGCAAGAGGAGGATACATCCCGACTGCTAATTGACTTACAGGCTCAAGAGAAACAGTTACAAACCGATATCCTTAATACCGCTCAGGAGATCCAACGCTGGCATGGCCGGATCGAGAAGGCTCAGACGGCAGGGCGGCAAGACCTGGCTCAAGCAGCCCAGGAGCGAGAGGCGGCTCTACTACGGCAGGGGAATCAACGCTGGGGCCAAATGGAGGTTTTGAAAGAACGTATTCAGCAAACTGAAGAATTACAGCGCAAAATTCAATCCCGGCAGCAAGAAGTTCGAGACAAAATTAAGCAAGAAGAGGCAACCCCTACCGCTGCTTCATCAAGCAGGCAGGCCACTAGTGGCTGGTACCACACCCCCCAGAGCAAACCCGACCCCAGCGAAGACCAATTCCGACCCAGGGACATGCACGAGCAACATGAGGCACTTACACGCACGAAGAAGCGGGCTGAGTGTAGATAGTTACTAGGAGAAGACTGAGGAAGCATAACCAGAGCAGAGGAGGG
>JAUJON010000062.1 GCA_030447595.1 Thermosynechococcaceae cyanobacterium YX3bin19 | reverse complement strand
CTTCCAGGCAGCCAGCCCACCTTGAATCTCGGCTACATTCTGCCAACCTGCTTTCCGCAGTGTGTTCGCTGCCTTAGTAGTTTGCTCATCGTTCTCGCCATAGATATAAACATCTCGGCTCGGTTCAATCCGAGACTCCTGGGCGCGATCCACTAACTCCTCTGTCGGGATGGGAATAGCTCCCGTAATGTGGGATGCGTTGAACACTTCCCTATCGCTGACATCAATAATCGTTAGAGCTGGGTCACCCCACTCCAGACGTGCCTTAAGGTCATGGGCAGATGACTGAGCCTTAATCCCTGGAGGTTCGGGGGTAATGTTCGGTAGCTTTTCCTGAGCGGTTGTAATCGCTTCCTGAGGGTCAGGAAGTTTATCTTGCACTTTTTTAAGGTTATCTTGAATACTTTTATCGTTCATAATAAGAAAAGAAGCTTACATAACATTAAACGCAAGATTAGCAGGGCTTTAAGTATCGGTCATCTTTCTTTGGTATGAACGAACAAAGAGTTGCCTCTTACAGAACTACTACGTGCAAGTTCAACATTAGATAAGAATGGTAGGTTAACAGTTTGTTTAGCCATGCGCTTGCGTGAAATGCTGCCAGCACGTTTGGGCGATCGCCCAGTCCTCCTGAGTGTGAACGAGAACCACCCGCACCGTTGAATCGGCAGCCGCAATATCTTCATCGGCAGGAGATTGGGCATTTTTTTCTGGGTCTAGCTTTAGTCCGAGAAATCCAAAGTTTTCACAGGCTGCCGCCCGGACATCCGGTTGATTTTCTCCCACGCCAGCGGTAAAGACCAGCGCATCCAACCCTCCCAGGGTAGCGAGCATAGCCCCAATGTGCGATCGCAGGCGATGGACATAGACATCAAAGGCCAGTTTTGCTCTTGGGTGCCCCTCACCTATGGCACTGACAATCTGCCGTAGATCACTGGATAGACCCGATATCCCCTGCAGCCCTGAGGCGCGATTGAGAACTTCGTCCAGTTGATCGACCGTGTAATCTTTTTCTCGCAACAAATGAATCAGAATGCTGGGGTCAACAGAGCCAGAGCGGCTCCCCATCATCAGGCCCTCCAAAGGAGTAAACCCCATGGTGGTATCTACACTCTCACCGTGGCGGATGGCTGCCAGAGAACAGCCATTGCCTAAATGACAGGTAATCAGCCGCAAGGATTCTAGGTCAAGATCTAGAATCTGGGCCGTACGCTGGGCACAATACTGGTGGCTAATACCGTGGAACCCATAGCGCTGAATGCCTTGCTCATACCACTTGTAGGGGCCTGGATAAATTGCGGCTGCCTGAGGCAGGGTGCGGTGAAAGCCGGTGTCAAACACAGCGACTTGTGGCACTGACAACACCTGTTCAATGGCTGCAATTCCCTCTAGGCTGGCGGGATTGTGGGCAGGAGCTAAAACAGAGAGGTCTGCGATCGCGGTTTTCACTTCCGGCGTAATCAAGGTGCTTTCACAGTACTCTCGCCCCCCATGAACGACCCGATGACCCACCCCATTAATTTCTGAAAGTTCGCTGATCACCTGAGTTTTACCACTGCAAAGCGTATCCAGCATTCGGGCGATCGTTTGAGTCCGAGATGCCTCTAGTTCTTCTTCTAGAACAGAACTGTTAGCCTCGACTTTGAGTATCGCAATGCCTGCTTTTTGAGACCAATCAATTTTCGCCTCCCAAAGGGGCGCAGGGGGCAAGTCCGGTAGCTCAGTCAGTTCATACAAGCAACTTTTTTGACTGCTAGACCCAGCGTTCAGCACCAGTATTTTCATCAGCAAGCTCAACTTTGTTCTACTAGTTCTACTTGAAAGACTTCTACAAATGCACTGACTAGCTTCTGCCGCACCTCCGACAGATCAATGTCTGGAATAAACTGGGCTAAACTGCCCACCGGTCGATCCGCAATACCACACGGTACAATCCGCTCAAAGCCTGTCAGGTCTGGACAGACATTCAACGCAAAACCGTGCATTGTAATCCAACGGCTGACCTTAATGCCGATCGCAGCAACTTTATAGCCTGCCAACCAAATACCCGTTAAGCCAGGGATGCGCTTTCCTCTTAAGCCATACTCGGCAAGGGTACGAATGAGAACCTCTTCTAGCTGTCGCAGATACCAGTGCAAATCTTGCTGGTAGTGTCTCAAATTTAAAATTGGATAGCCGACGACCTGCCCCGGCGCATGATAGGTCACTTCCCCCCCTCGCTCGACTCGATAAACTGGCAGGTTTACCACGTCTGAATTGAACCTGAGAAATTCTGTGCTTCCTCCCTGACCCAACGTGTAAACCGGAGGATGCTCTAACAGAATGAGAACGTCGGGGAGACAGGGGTCTGCTCGCCGCTGTTGCACTAACTGCTGCTGCCAAGTCCAAGCTTCTGGTAGGAAATTAATCCTTTGTTATACAACCAACAAGGGCGGAGGCTAGGCAGAACAGGCTGGGACTCAATATCGAGTTCCATGCTCAAGATCAAGAGGCTTCAAGCACAAAATTAAATCACACATTATCAAGAATTATCACAGGATGCAAAGGATATTAAAGACAATTAGAAATGCTCTGTGTTCCAGAATACAAGGTGCTACCGTGATGCTAAGACTTAGAATTTAGGGGAGACGGCCCTATGAAGTTTGTGATCCACGGCAAAAATATTGAGATTACAGATGCGATTCGCGACTACGTGCACCAGAAAATTGAAAAAAGGCTGCAAGTCACTTTCAGAACTTAACCACTGAAATTGATGTTCATTTATCGGTAGCTCAACCCCAGAGTAAATTCCAAGCAAATCGCTGAAGTCACAATCTATGCCAATGGTTCAGTAATTCGCTCAGAAGAGAGTAGCGATAACCTCTATGCCAGTATTGATTTAGTTGCCGATAAAATTGCCCGTCAACTGCGTAAGTATAAAGAAAAACGGCAGGCTAAAAGTCAGGCTCGGACGAAAACCGGCATGGCCGTTGCCGAACAGCCCGTGGTAGCAAATTTAACCGGGGAACGCAGCCCTGAACTCCCTCAGGAAGTCGTGCGAACGAAGTACTTTGCCATGCCTCCAATGACTGTTACGGATGCTCTAGAACAGCTGGAGCTAGTTGATCACGATTTTTACATGTTTCGCAACTGCGAGACTGACGAGATTAACGTAATTTATGAACGCAACCACGGAGGCTATGGGGTGATCCAGCCGCGCAACGGTCATAAACCAATGACTGGTAAAAAGTCTTCCAGCGACAACGGCAGCATTTGAGCGAACGGTAACACCGTCTATCGGAGATGGGGTAAACCAAGTCAAATCCTGCTAAGTCAAAACTGGCTTACCCCTAACCCCTACATCTTGCCCTTCTGCATCACTTCCTGCAGGTGTTGCCGGAGTTCTTGGATCTGCTGTGAGTCTTGCTCATGCAGCTTCTGGAACAGCTCCACACAAGGTTGAGAACCAGCGGATTGGGCGTCTTGGATGTAAGTTTGGTAAGCCTTTAGCCCCTTAGCTTTGTCATGCAAAACGGTGACAAAGTCGTACTCAAGGTCGTTGATAGGAGAATAGTTGCTACCGTTGGTCATGTTAACCTCCGTAAAGTTTCTAGATAACTTTGACGCATTCAACGGAGGGGTTCATCTGTCCAGAAGCGTAAGATGAACAGACCTTTCAGGGGAGTTTCTCTAACCTGCGGTACTTTGTGGCTGCATTTACCTTGGATTATCTAGAAAGTCTTTGTTTAACTTGCCCTGATCGCGGAAATTCGCTCTTTCGGCTACTGTCTGGCTTTGAACAGCCATGTTACCATGAGCCCCGTCGGAGTGATGGATGAACTATGAGCGGCGATTTAGAGCGCGGTTTAGAGAGGCAAAAGCAGCGCTATCAAATGCTCCGGGAGTTTTACCAGCAGGTTGGAACTACTGAGTGCCCGGTGAAAGATTTCTTTGGTATTGCTCAACGTCTAGGAATAGACCAGGAAGCCGCTGAAGAGGTATTGCTCTACCTAGAAGGAGAAAGCCTACTCGAACGCATGAGTCAAGGCGAGGCTATTTTAATCGCCAGTAAAGGGTTGCTAGAGATTGAACAATCGCTCTCCCATCCCAATGAGTCAACTGAACACTTTAGCGCTCTGACTATCCACTCTATGCGCCGATCCATTCCATTGGTGCTGATGTGGCAAGCGTCGGGGTAACCCAGAATAATCGCGAAACGAGGCGGAACTACTCCAGCTCATTGATGCTCTCCAACAGAGCATTTCTGCCCTACCTTCAGAACAGCGTCAGGAAGCCAGTGAGTACCTGGAAGATCTGAAAGCAGAGGTGACTGCACCTAACCCCAAGCGATCTAAGTTAAAGGCAACATTGATTGCCCTCTGGTATACGGGTGAAGCCTTTTGTTCCTTTTGCGACTCAAGTCTGCGAAGTAGCCCAAGAGCTAGGCATCCATCTGCCTACAGCGGTCAGTCGTCAGATTTAACGGCCCTAAATTGCATGAGCATCTTCAAGGAACTATGGCAAGCGAACCAAGATTTTGGCGATCGCCTGCTTGCAGCATCCGTTTGTTCAGGGTTGCCGATGGCTCTCTAGCCCGGTCACAGTTTGCCTACTACGTGGGGCAAGATGCCTTTTTCCTAGAAGCTTTTGCCCGGGCCTATTGCGTGGCTGCTGCTAAAGCCCCGGACTGGGAAGGGTTTACTACATTTCACACCTTGGCAGCGGGGGTACTAGATGAACTTCACCTGCATCAGGCCTATGCTGCCTCCTGGCAGGTTGATTTGCCGGCAGTTCCGGGGGCTGCTACGCGGCGTTACACCGATTTTTTACTGGCCACCGCCTGGGGCTGCGAAGTGGGTCTTACAACAGTGGCAATGGTCCCTGCCTGCGCCTATATGCCTTTTTGGGCCAAGAGTTGGCTCAAAGGGGCGTGGCCAACCATACCTATGCTGGCTGGATTCGCACTTACAGCGATCCAGTGTTTGAGGGGGCTGGCCCAACAGTTAGAGCGTTTGGGCGATCGCCACACCACTCTGACATCCCAGGCTCGCTCCACGTACCGCTATGCGATGCAGTGCGAACAAGATTTCTTTCAAGCAGCGCTAGGCTCAGGCTCAGAGACAATCAGCTCCCCGCTCAATGTAGAGTGACGGCTGTCTGCTGTCTTCGGGCTACCCCAACTAGGGACTGAACAATTGGCTGCTGAGCCGGATAATTCAAGGAGAGTTCTGGATGCCCAGGTGGATGGCCGAGCCTCAACGAGGCTGAACCATTTAGATTTTTCTTGCTGTGTAGAGAGAGGTTGCCAAACATCAGCACCTTGCGTCCTAAGTCAAAGGTTGCATGATCACTGCGCTCAAGTAATTTCATCAACACATCAGCATCGTCAGCTGTCGGGCGAAGGATATACTCATCAACTCCATTATCAAGAATCAGTTGCAAGGTAAAAGCGCCTGGTGCGCCTGCTCTTCCTCAGTCCAAGAGGCTTGGACTTGCGTGACCTGCCGGATCTGAATTTGCTGCTCTGTACGTGCTTCTGCTTGTGTCATGGTTTAACCTCTTATTTCCAAGTTTTCTGAGACTCTCCCCTCAATAAGTCAAGGCTCGTCCCGGCCATGTACTTCCGCTGGGGGAGAGGTTGCCTCAACGGCTGTAAAAGATTCGAGAATTTTGTAGGTGTGGGACGCACCCTTCGGCACTAACCAGGAGTCGCCTGCCTCCAGCAGCACCATTTGACCCTCAAGGTGCAGCTCTGCACGACCGGCAATTACGTATCCTACAGTCTCGTAGTCTCGCTGGGCTTCGGGTTTAGGTTCATCGGGTGACTCATTCTCCCACAGCCGCATCGAGACAGCCTTGCCGGACGCTAGGTATTTCTGGCCCATGTCTCCCTTAGGAGAAGCCTCAGAGCTAACTTTTTTGACACTAGTATCGGCCATATTCGGCTCCTGTTTGAAACGCCTTGTTAAGTGTTACACGCCTTATAAATCTGCTCCAGCATCTAGCGGAGGAGAACGGGCTGAGCATCAATGTGGGTACGAAAAAGGGTATAGGGTTTCTGGCGCAGGTCCCTACCGCGATGAAACCGAGGCTGGCGGTGGAGCTGGTTCGCAGTAAAGTACAGGTAGCCATTTTGGGCGACGGACATGGTATCCGGCCACAGCACCCGCGGGTCATGCACCAGGGTCTCAATCAGGCCGTTCGGCAGGCGACGCTGGATGGCGTTGTGCTCATAGTTAGTCAGGTAAACCCGGTTTTGCGAATCTGATTCCAGTCCATCTGAGGCCCCGCCTTTATCCCCATGTTTGGCTACTGTAGCCGCAACTTGTTGCTCAGACAACTGCTCATTGGCTAACGCATCGACGCTGACGCTGTAGAGATTCCGGCTGGCAAGGGGGGTGTAGAACAAACGTTCACCGTCGCTGCTAATGGCAATACCATCAGCACCAATCTTAATGGGACTGGGTGCCCCCTCAGGCGGTCGATTCATCACAGGCTGGCCTTCCACTGTCGGTAGAAAATTCGGGACGGCTTTAGTAGAGGGATGATCGTTTAACCGCCGCCAGCTCTCACCGGAACCTAGATCTACAGCAATGATGCCATTGGGACCATTGCTAGAGGAGTCAGTAATAAATGCCATTCCTGCTGTACCTCGTTGGAGGTCAAACCGGATATCGTTCAAATAGGTGGTTGGCAGCGCTACATCTTGGGGAAACAGGATTTTTTGAAGATGCGGTTTTGCTGGAGATCTATACCAATCAGCTTGGGGCCACCGTAGGAGGTGGGACTAAAATTGATACTGCCGGTATCAAGAATCCACAGGCGATCGCGAGGGTCAATCACAACGCTTTGCACTGATACCAAAGAGTCGGACTGACGGCTTTGATCCAGACGATTAATGGCAAGGTTGGGATAGGGAACAGTACGACCCTCTTTAACTTCAGCTACCGTGAACTGCACTGGGTCTCCCCAACGGGGAAAATTGACAAAAATTCGACCACTACGGGAAATCGTGACGCCTGTGAGCATTGGCCCGTTGAAGTAGGCAACAGGTTCAACAGTACCCACTGTTTTCTCTTGAGCCAGTTCTGGTCTGGTTTGACCCAACAATTTAAGCTGCGGTAGTAAAGCTACAGCAGCGACCAATGCAAAGATTAGCAAAAGGACAGGAAATTTAAGACGTCGCACTTTGTCCTTTAAGTATTTTTTACTGACCGAGAAAGATCTCCTGGCAACCAGAATCATCAACCCGGTGCCGGAGTACTCCCTGTAGAGGGTGCCATGGCAGTTTGACCGACAGCGATGCCAACGCGAAACAAGGCATCATTTGGCATCGCTGTATCTTAAGTGCCAGAACTACCCGTTGACTACAGTGCCACCATTGGGGTGTAAAATCTGGCCTGCCATATAGGAAGCATCATCCGAGGCTAGAAATACATAGCTAGGAGCGATTTCTTCCGGCTGACCTGGTCGTCCCATTGGTGCTTCCTTACCAAAACTTTCGACCTTTTCTGGGGGAAACGTCGCCGGAATCAGCGGTGTCCAAATCGGTCCCGGAGCAACACCATTAACCCGAATGCCCTTCTCTACTAGGGACTGGGAGAGGGAGCGGGTAAAGGCAACGATCGCTCTCTTCGTCGAGGAGTAATCCAACAACTGGGGGCTACCTTTGTAAGCGGTAACCGAGGTGGTATTGATAATTGCACTGCCTTCTTTGAGATGGGGCAGCGCCGCCTTAGAAAGGTAAAACATCGAGAAGATGTTGGTGCGGAAGGTGCGCTCCAGTTGTTCGGCGCTAATATCTGCAATACTGTCTTGCGGGTGCTGCTCGGCGGCATTGTTCACCAAGATGTCAAGCTGACCCATTTCATCTACGGTTTGCTGCACCATCTGCTGACAGAACTGCTCGTCGCCAATATCCCCGGCGATCGCTAGACAACGACGGCCCAGTTGCTCCACATGCTGCTTCGTTTCTTTGGCATCTTCGTGCTCATTCAAGTAGGCGATCACGACGTCAGCCCCTTCCTTGGCAAAGGCAATCGCAACCGCCCGTCCAATACCACTGTCTCCACCCGTAATCAGGGCGACTTTGTTCACCAGTTTGTCACTTCCTCGGTACGTTGAATCGTCCGCTTGCGGTCGCGGCGTCATTTCGGATTCGCGCCCAGGCTGCTGTTCCTGATGCTGGGGTGGTTGGGATGTCTGTTCTGGAGCCATATTTCTCTCCTAAAGCTGTAAGATGAGGAAACCAAAGATGCAAACCATCTTCACTCCTGACCTGTCACTCCTTCCTCTTTCCCTGGGGAGAGAAATCCCGGACTTAAGCTCAGGGAGTTCAGCTTAGCGGTGTCTTCTTCGACGAGTTGAGCTACCAAGGCGCCGCCGCAGGTTAGCACTCATACCGGATAGCCCCCGTTCCTGGTGCTTCTGTCTACCTCTTGCTGCTGAACGGCTTCGGCCTGAACCCTGTTCTCTTGCTGCGGCCTCAACACTCTCGCCACGGGGCATTCCCTGTTGAGCCCGGGCTTCATCTGTCAGCGCCACCGCATTTTTTGTCGGGACAATTCGAGAGCCGTACTTGCTGGCGTAGACCTGGGTAAACTCTGCCCCGACAAAGAGAATTTGTGCCGAATAAAAGACCCAGGCGAGGATAATTACCAGCGATCCCGCTGCGCCGTAGGTGGAGCCAAAACTGGCGTTGCCCAGGTATAGCCCTAATACTGACTTACCGATCGCGAATAGTAAAGCGGTAATTGCAGCGCCAAACCAAACATCGCTCCAGGCAATTTTGGCATCCGGCAAAAACTTATAGATCATGGCGAACAGCAGCGTGATCACCCCAAAGGAAAGCCCAAAGTTAACAATCCGCCAGAGAACGTCCAATCCAGGCAGCAAGCCACCCATGAAATTGCCCAGGGCTGCCAGGGCTGCACTCAACACTAGAGAGGTCAGCAGTAAAAAGCCAATCACCAGCACCATGGCAAAAGACAAAAAGCGCTGCTGAATCACATTCTTCAGACCTCGCTCCGGCTTAGGCGCGACTTCCCAGACAGTATTGAGTGCGTCTTGCAGTTGGGCAAATACCCCGGATGCACCAAATAAAAGGACCACAATATTGATCACAGTGGCGAGAATGCCCGCTTTTGGCTTACTGGCATTTTCGATGGCAGTCTGAATGATTTCCGCCCCGTCCCGGCCAACCAACCCTTGAATTTGCCCGACAATTTCACCTTGAGCCGCGTCTTGGCCAAACACCAGCCCGGCGATCGCAATGGCAATAATCAGGATCGGTGCCAGGGAGAACACGGTGTAGTAGGCCAACGCTGCCGCCAAACGCGACACTTTATCTTCGTTGTATTCTGCAACGGTTTGTTTGAGCAGCGCAAAAAGGGCTTTGAACATTGTTAGGACTTCCTACGACAACAGAGACGAATGTGAGAGGCTAGCTTCCTAGCCGGTAAGGGTGAGTTGAATGGGCTTGCTAACAATCTTAGGCGATTGTACTGTTTAGCCTAGCTGTAGCACTGATAGAAAGTTTAGGTGCTAGCAGCGTCATTTCTAGGTGGCTTGTTAAGCTACTCCAGCTCGTTTAGAGCATGAAGTTTGATGTCTGCTTGACATTCCAAGGTGGGTTATTCACCTATTGCACCATTGAAAGTCAAGGAATGGGTTCTTTAAACTTAAAGTCCAGCCCAGCAGGGAGACTATCAGTTGGAGATCATCGAAGGGTTTAGACTCATTGGCGTTAACGCTGAGACGGGCCTGAAGTTACTGTTCACGGTGGCATTCGTTTCCGTGCTGTGGCTCTTACAGCGCCTGAGTTACGCTTTGGCGAATCAGGTGCTGCGGGGGCGGTACAAGGAGCAGGTGCGGTTCTGGACCCGGCAGGGAATCAATCTCTTCACCGCGCTGCTGTTGCTGCTAGGCTTGCTCTCGATCTGGTTTGACAACCCTGCCCGTCTTGCTACCGGAGTCGGTTTGGTGACAGCAGGCTTGGCCTTTGCCTTGCAGAGGGTAATTACCGCCCTTGCCGGGTACTTTGTGATTTTGCGGGGTCAGACCTTTAGCGTTGGCGATCGCATTGAAATGGGGGGCGTCCGAGGCGACGTCATTGCCCTAGGATTCATCCAAACGACGATCATGGAAATGGGGCAGCCGCCATCAGTGCAAGATGCTATACCGCCCATCTGGGTCAAGAGCCGCCAGTACACCGGGCGCATCGTCACCGTCACCAACGACAAGATCTTCAATGAGCCGGTCTATAACTACACCCGCGATTTCCCCTACCTCTGGGAGGAAATCAGTATTCCGATCAAGTACACGGCGGATCGCGATCGAGCTGAGCAGATCTTGCTGGAAACCGCTGAACGCCACACCGTTAAAATTGCTGCCATGAGCCAGGAAGCCCTGTATAAGATGCAGCGGCGCTACTTTGTCCAAATGGAGGATTTGCAGCCCAAGGTGTACTACCGAATTACTGATAACTGGCTTGAACTCACAGTTCGCTTTGTGGTCAAAGAACACGGCATCCGCGACTTGAAAGATGCCGTCAGTCGGGATATTCTCGCAGGGTTCGACCAGGCGGGGATTGATATTGCTTCGGCGACGTTTGACATCGTGGGTTTCCCAAGCCTACACGTCCAAGATGGCTCTAATCGTTCAGCCAGAAAAAGCCAGCAGGGGTAAACCCCAGCTCATACCTGGGCAAGTTGCAGTGAGAATTTGTTAATTAGGAAATTATGCTTGTTGAAATGACAATTGAGGACAGTTTAAAGCAGTTTCTGCTGGTACTTTCAGTCTCCTTGAGTGTGGCGACGCTCCCGCGTGTTTTTACCTGGTTCCGCCAGATTCCCTACACTTTACTGCTCGTGATCGTTGGCTTGGGGTTGGCCTTTGTCGATGTTCGCTTGGTTAATCTTTCTCCAGGGCTGATCCTGTCCATTTTTTGCCTCCACTGTTGTTTGAAGCAGCTTGGAACTTGAAATGGTCGGGCCTGAAGCAGGATTTTCTACCCATTAGCCTGTACGCGACTGTCGGGGTGGTTATTTCCATTGCCGGGATTGCTTTAGCTCTAAACCGGCTGGTTGAGATGCCGCTAGCCACTGCCCTGCTAGTGGGAGCAAGTTTATCCGCAACTGATCCAGTCTCTGTTATTGCCTTGTTTCGCGAGTTAGGAGTCGGCAAACGCCTGACAACCTTGATGGAAGGTGAAAGCTTATTCAATGACGGGGTAGCTGTGGTTGCTTTTAGTTTACTCGTCGGTCTTTCTTTAGGGGATCAGCTTGCTATCTCCACCACATTGGCTCGCTTCGTCACCTTTGTGGGGATTGGGATTGGGATTGGTTGCGCCACTGGTTTTGGCATTTCTTACCTCACCCAACGGTTTGACTTACCCATGGTTGAGCAGTCCCTAACTTTGGTTTCGGCCTATAGCACCTATTTAATTACAGAGGATCTGGGTGGTTCCGGGGTAATTGGGGTTGTCACAACTGGCTTAATCTTGGGGAACTTTGGCTCTCGCATTGGCATGAACCCCCGGACGCGGCTGATTGTCACAGAATTTTGGGACTTCTTAGCCTTTTTTGTTAATTCGATTATCTTTCTGCTGATTGGCGATCAGATTCGCTTTGGTGTGCTGGGGGATAACTTAGGCACGATTGCCGTGACAATTGGGGCAATGCTCTTGACGCGGGCGATCTCCAGCTATGGACTGGGAAGCTTGAGCAATGGGTTGTGGCGATCGCAAATTTCCTGGCAGGAGCGAACTGTGCTTTGCTGGGGAGGACTGCGGGGTTCTGTTTCTATTGCTTTGGCTTTGAGTGTACCCGTTACCCTAGCGGCGCGAGAAGAAATTGTTGCTACTGTGTTCGGAGCGGTTCTCTTTACCCTGTTGGTACAAGGGTTAACAACCAAACCTTTGTTAGAGGCGCTTGGGCTGTTGAATGAGCAGACTATGCGTCAGCAGTATTCAGAAGCTACTGCGCGGTGGATGGCGCTTAATCAGGTCTTGAAGCATTTGAAGCAGGCAGACAATCGCCCAGAAATTGAGCCAGAGTTTTATCGCTACCAGGAAGCTCTGGTCCAAGGGAAACTTCATGAGCTTCAGGAGGAAATCAATCAGCTACGAAATGAATATCCCCAGTTACGAGAGTTTGGAATTGAACAACTTCAAGACGAACTACTCGCTATTGAAGCAGACTTCTACGCTGAGTTGATCCGAGCTGGTTGGTTGAATAACAAGCTTTCACCGCTACTACAGGAAGTGCTCAATGAAGCAGAGGAGAAAATTATCTAACTCAAGGCTTCCTTCCTCTCAGCTACTGCTGTTGAGTACCTGGAAGCTAGCCCGTTAGCTGGTGGTATCCCATAGTTGAAGTACAATACACTAGCAATTGCTTGCCAGTCGTGGTTAGCGATTAGCCCATAGCTGCACAAATAGGTCTGTAGACTTGGTACTGCAGCTTGGCGGTGTTCCAGCAGTTCGGTTTCTTGGCTGCCAGGATTTGATTGCAAGCGTTAGCAAAACCCTGAAGAGTTTCATTAATCTTTGGACACAACTCTTTGGGGACTACCAGCTTGTACTTTATAGATAGGGCTGGAGCCACAATAGGCTTGTGGCTCATCCACAGGATTGCGGCAATCCCCGTCCCGTCTTCCTCCCCGCCCTTAGAGGCATGGGGTCTCCAGCGGGTTTATGACAATGACTCAAGAAGTGGCACAATTTTGGCAGGGGGTCGAGCAGTTTAATCAGGGCGAGTTTTATGCCTGCCATGATACCTTGGAAGCGCTCTGGATGGAAGCAGCTGAGCCACTGAGAACCTTTTATCAAGGAATTTTACAACTGGCGGTCGCCTGTCACCATTTAGGCAATCATAATTGGCGGGGGGCAGTGATTTTGCTCGGGGAAGGAATTAGTCGTCTACGACATTACCAACCCAGCTATGCTGGAATTGACGTTAGCCAACTCGTGGCGCAGAGCATCCAGTTATTAGCCAAACTGCAGCAATCAGGGCCTGACAGGGTTGTGGAGCTTGCTCAATGCCTAAAGGCTTACAATACCTCAGGCAATAGACCTGTTTCCGAGGGTGTTTCCCCAACAGCTCGTTTGGACCCCAGTCAAGATTTTGCATCCCAGGGTGCTATCCCCAGCTGTTGCGAGCCACCTATTGTTCTAAAAGTCTTGGTGGATGAAACTTCTGAAGCTTAGCCTCGTCAGTATCATCTGAGTTGAACCTGTATAAGTCTCCATGCTCTTTTCTTCGCTGAGACGTTTATCTGCCCGTTGGCTGGGCCTGTTGGTTCTACCGGCAGCCATGATGGCTACGGCTTTAACACCTACGACAATTGAGGCTGCTAGAGCCCAGAGTAGTGCCGGGCGAGCCTTGACTATTCGCGCCGAAATTCAGCAAGCAAACGCGAATACCGGTATTGTCACAGCTAAGGGCAATGTGCAACTGAGTTATCCAGCTCGGCAAATCCAAGCAACGGCTGATCAGGCCCAGTACTTCAGTCGGGAGCGCCGGATCGTATTAAGTGGCGATGTTTATGTGCTCCAGCAAGGGAATAGCCTGCGAGCTGCCACTATTACCTATTTGATTGATGAGGGGCGATTTGTCGCCCTACCCCAAGCAAAGCAGCAGGTAGAGTCAATTTTTCTCGTTCCAGATGCTAATGGTTCAAGCCAGCCGAATTAAGCCTCTTGAGAAAGGCGACTTCACCTGATATCAAGGTCGCTGATACCCTTCTGACTTCAATTGCCACTGAGGATTAAAGCAAAGCGATTCAGCATTGATGACTAAATTCATGAGTATTCACCGGGCTTGATATCAAGATGCCAGCTCTACTTTCCAGCAGTGTCGGAGGCCTTTTCTGAGAATTCTACTAGAGGATATCTACAAATCCTATGGAGAGCGAACCATCGTTAACTGTGTGTCCCTCTCTGTCAGCCAGGGAGAGATAGTTGGGCTATTAGGTCCGAACGGTGCCGGTAAAACGACTACGTTTTATATCGCAACGGGTTTAGAAAAACCCTGATCGGGGAAGGGTCTGGTTAGATCGCCGGGATATTACTGCCCTGCCGATGCACCAACGAGCGCGGCTGGGAATCGGTTACTTGGCGCAAGAACCCAGTATTTTTCGCCGTCTCACAGTCCAGGAAAATATTCTCTTAGTCATGGAACAGACGAATGTACCGCGCTACCAGTGGGCTGAACGGCTGAACAACTTGCTGAAAGAATTTCGCCTGCAAAAAATTGCTTCAACTTTGGGTGTGCGAGTTTCTGGCGGAGAGCGGCGACGAACGGAGTTGGCAAGAGCGCTGGCTTCTGGACCTCAGGGGCCGCAGTTTCTGCTACTAGACGAACCGTTTGCTGGGGTTGACCCTATCGCTGTAGCGGATATTCAAGAAATAATTGCCCAACTGCGCGATCGCAACATGGGCATTTTAGTCACCGATCATAATGTTCGTGAGACCCTGGAGATTACAGATCGAGCCTATATCATGCGAGATGGCAGGATCTTAGCTTCGGGTAGTGCTGAAGAGCTCTACGATAACCCGCTCGTCCGGCACTATTACTTAGGCGAAAGGTTTCAACGATAGGTTTTACAGCAGTTTCCCCTGCGTCAACTACACTGTTCCAAGATGTCAGCCTACGCGGCGGTGTAACCAACAGCAGTAGGTTTTGCAAGTCCCCGTTTTATGGCAATGCAGCCTGGAGCCTAGCCAAGCTCGGTTGTACTGCCCTGGAAAACTTCTGTAGTCGAGATAGCCCCAGCTACCTACCTGATAACCCGATGACTTTAGGGAATGACCCGTCTTTAATGCCCCGGCTGAGATCACCAGCATGGCGGCTGTCCATTATGGATCGCTATATTCTGACTGAGATGGTCACGCCCTTCATCTTTGGAGTTGGGGCATTTTCTGCTATTGGTTTGGCAGTGGGGGCTGCGTTTGAGCTAGTACGGGAGGTATCCGAAGCGGCTATCCCCGTGGCGATCGCGCTGCAGATTTTTCTTTGGCAAATTCCTTACTTTGTGGGCTTGGCGCTACCGATGGCGATGTTGCTGGCAACACTGATTGCCTACAGTCGCTTAGGCAAGGATCACGAAATCACTGCTTTACAGGGCTGTGGCGTCAATACCTACCGCTTAGTCCTACCAGCTCTTGTTTTCAGCCTGCTGATGACCGGCATCACCTTTGCCTTTAATGAAGGTTTGGTTCCCACCGCCAAATACCAAGCCTCGGCAATTCTGGATCAAGTATTACAGCAGCAAAAGTCAACCTTTAACGAAACAAACCTCTTCTATCCCGAGTTTCGGGACATTCAGCGTTCAAATGGAGAAATCGACCAAGAACTAGTGCGCTTGTTCTACGCCCGCCGGTTTGATGGCCAATACCTGCAGGGGCTGACTATTCTTGACTTCTCGCGGGCTCAGCAAAACTTACGTCAGGTGATCACAGCAGAATCAGCAACTTGGAATCCAACCCAAAACACCTGGAATTTTTTCAATGGCACAATCTACTTGGTGGCTCCCGACGGTTCCTACCACAATACTTTGAGATTTGAGCAACAACAATTACAAATCCCCCGCGATTCGCTTGCTTTGGCTGGGTCTAGACGACATTCGACAGAAATGAGCTTACCGGAAGCAGAGCAGTATTTGCAGCAACTCCGCCAGTCAGGGGATGAAAAGAAAACTCGCAAACTAGTGGTTCGGATTCAGCAGCGATATGCGTTTCCTTTCACATGTATCGTTTATGGCCTGATCGGTGCTGCATTAGGAACAAGACCTCAGCGAACTAGCACTGCTACTGGTTTTGGCGTTAGCGTCTTGATTGTTTTTTGCAACTACCTGTTTTCTTTCTTAATCGGTGCAGCTGGGCAAGTGGGTGCAGTGTCTCCAGCTATCGCAGCATGGCTGCCCCTGCTCGTGGGCTTGGCTGCCGGAGGTTGGCTATTAGTTCAGGCCCGGTAGCTAGACATTTGAGTTTATTTAAATTAGACCTGCTTTGAAAATTCCACGTTGTTAGTCTCTCAGCTACAGCCAGTTAATATGACAGTGCTATTCAATCGCCTCAACCAGATTTTGCCAGTCAAGCTGGTGCCACTGATGGTTGGGAAGTAAGGACACTTGCTCTTGGTCCAGGTATAGAAATCTCTTTCGTAGCGGCTTCGTGCGGACATCGCTGTTCTTGGTTCGTTCCCGGCCCGTATATCAAGATTTTCCAACCCTCAATGTCTCTGCTTTTAAAAAAGTGTTCTACCTTGACATCTCGCGCACACTGGGATGATCGTTGTGAATCTCACCCACTAGCACTAGATGCGCCAATCCCACAAACAGGCCGTTTTCTAGTACACCTGGAATGTTGTTCAGCGTCTTTTCTAGCTCTGCCGGGTTATCAATTGCATCAAACTGAACATCCAGTACCATGTTGCCCTGATCGGTAATCACCGGGCCATCTTTCTTAACTCCCATCCGCAGCTCCGGCTTACCACCTAGCTTTTCAATTGCTTGTGTCACAGGAGCGATCGCCATCGGCAGCACTTCTACAGGCACGGCAAAGGTGGAGCCTAAGCGGTCAACTAATTTAGAGCTATCCACCACCACAATAAACTGCTTTGCCAGGGAATCCACCACCTTCTCGCGGGTATGGGCTGCTCCCCCGCCCTTGATCAAGTTGTGCTGCGGATCAACTTCATCGGCTCCATCGATCGCAATATCAATATGGTCAATTTCGTCCAGTGTGGTTAAGGGAATCCCATGCTGTTTTGCCAACACCGATGCTTGAAACGAAGTGGGCACGCCTTTGATCTCTTTTAGTGCTCCCGACCTGAGGCGCTCGCCCAAAAACTGGATGGCAAAGGCCGTTGTTGAACCCGTTCCCAGTCCGACAATTGAACCCGACTGCACCCGGTCTGCGGCTGCCTTACCGACCTGTTGCTTCATCAGCTTAACGGGATCTTCTGTAGCCATCTTTAAAAACTCCTGCTTGACTAGTTGGGGGTGAGCGGGCAAGAATCACCTCCGATCCACTACAGCCTTCAGTGGATCGGGCTATCTACTATCCAGTTCTAAGATTACCGCAAGCCTGGTGACAGACCTTGGAGCAGATGAGTTTTTTCTAGTCCCTTTAGTCCCTTACTTTGGATCAACACGCCAAATCCCCCTAAGCCCAGCGGGTTCATCAATAAATGCAGCGCCTCCCGGCGACGCAGGGTATCCGATAGGCTTAGGTTGTTCTCCCCTTGATTATTAGCGGCCAAGCGATCGCCCAAACCGAGAGCCATCAAAAATAGTCCTTGCTGGGTGAATCCTACCTTTTCCAAGCCAGACAAGGCACCCTGGCGCTCCAAGGCTGTAAAGTCAACGTGGGCCGTTAAGTCCTGCTGTCCGACATGGCTATAGGGGTCATCGTTGGTGGTATGGCGGTAGTGACATTGCAGTGTGCCCTGGCTGCGGGCGGGATTGTAGTACTGGGCAGCGGTATAGCCGTAGTCAATGGTAAGCAGATAGCCCCGCCTCAGGCGAGCGGCGATTGCGCTGATCCAGTCCAAGGCTGCTAAGTTCACTTCACTGCGATAACCCTCCGGGTAAGCACTGGAGGGCAAATCCAGTTCAACCAAGTCAAAGTATGCCGTTAAGCGGGGGAGTAGAGGGTGCAGCAATAACCTCTGCAAAGGGATTAGAACTGAGAGATTCTTGTATGCTGACGTATATTTCTTGAAGTGTATTGTTGGCGATCACCACTCGCTGAACTGGAAAGGCATCCACCAGTTCATTAGAAAAGCAGCAACCCACAATTGAATCGAGTTCAATTTCCTCAAGGGTAGACCAATGTAGGTGCCCCCATTTCACGAAATTCTGCAAGCGCTGTTGTTGTTCCGCAACCAGGGCTATTGCTTTCTCAACAATCACGTACTCCAAGGCGGCAAAGAAGTTAGGATGCGACCGCACGTAGCAGAGGAGATCTGCGGCAATCAGGCCCTGGCCTGCTCCCATCTCAACTAGGGTAAAGGGAACAGGCTGACCCATTACCTGCCACATTTTCGACAAGTTGCTCCGCCAGCAACTCCCAAAGTCACGACCGAGATGAGGTGAGGTAAAGAAATCCTTCCGTCGCTCCGATTTTTACAACATTAGTGGCATAGTAACCTTGCTGTGGGTTGTACAACGCCAGGTCCATGTATTCAGCAAAGGGTATTCGTTGCTGGGGACCGTCTCTAATCTGTTGGGCAATTAGATTACAGAGCAAGCGATTGCTGTTATTCGTGTCTGACTGCTGAACTGCTGTATTCACGCCACAGGTCCTCATAACATGCGAGAGAGTTGAGAGCCTTATTTAAGCCTGTAACTCCTGCCAAGACCGAAAGAGAACCTTGCCTGCTGACTGGGCAAAGACAACTGTGAGCAAAAGACCTATCGCTAGATCCGGCCAGGAGCTTCCTGTAACGAAGACTAATCCAGCAGCCAGCAGGACAGAGAGATTAGCGATGATATCGTTACGGGAGCAAAGCCATACAGAAGACATATTAATGTTGTCATTCCGGTGCCTAGTTAGCAGTAATAGACAGAACCCATTAGCACAGAGGGCCATGGCACCAACAATGCTCATAACTTGAAACTCAGGAGTTGTATTTAGGAACGCCTGATAAGTTGCCCTTGCTAAGACTGCTACGGCAGATAAAAACATAATCATGCCTTTAAGCAGGGCAGATCTTGCTAGGGACTTCTTTCCCTTATTAATGACGTAGAGGCTACTGCCATAGGCAATGGCATCTCCGAGCATATCAAGGGAATCTCCCGTGAGTGAGAGGGAGGCTGAGCGGATTCCAGACAGGAGTTCTACGACGAACATTCCTGCATTCACAGCCAGCACAGCCCATAAAACCTGGCTCTGCTGCTGGTTTAGTTTTTCAAGTTCACTTGATTTCTTTTGGCAGCAGTCCTCAGCCACTGTCTACCTCTCAACGACCTCGATTATGGCTAAAAGCTGTTCGCTCCGCGCTCCTAGCGGTCAACCGACCCCATGATCACGTCAATACTGCCCAAGATAGCCATAATATCGGCTACTTTCATGCCGCGCAGCAATTGAGGCAGCACTTGCAGGTTGTTGAAATCGGGGGGACGAATTTTCCAGCGCCAGGGAAACACGTTATCGTTACCAATCAAGTAAATCCCTAACTCACCTTTGCCAGTCTCAACCCGGGCATAGAGCTCGCCTTCCGGCATCTTGAAGGTAGGTGAAGATTTTTTACCAATAAACTGGTAATCAAACCCGTTCCACTCTGATTTGGGTCCTCCAGCCATCCGTTGTGCTTCCAGGTTTTCGTAGGGCCCACCAGGTAGCCCTTTCAAGGCCTGGCGAATAATCTTCACCGACTCCCGCATTTCCCGAATTCGCACCAGATAGCGGGCCAGACAGTCTCCAGCAGTTTCCCACACGGCTTCCCAATCAAAATCGTCGTAGCACTCGTAGTGGTCCACCTTCCGCAAGTCCCAATTCACTCCGGAACCTCGCAGCATCGGTCCAGAGAGACCCCAGTTAATCGCTTCATCGCGGGTGATTGTTCCCACTCCTTCTAGGCGCCTAATGAAGATGGGGTTGTTGGTGATCAACCGCTCGTACTCGTCAACTTTTGGTACAAAGTAATCGCAGAAATCAATGCACTTACTCACCCAGCCATAGGTGAGATCAGCCGCAACTCCCCCAATCCGAAAATAGTTGTTGTTAATAAACCGCATACCCGTAGCGGCTTCAAACAAGTCATAGATCATTTCCCGTTCCCGGAAAATGTAGAAAAAAGGAGTCTGCGCTCCCACATCAGCAAGAAATGGCCCTAACCATAGCAGGTGATTAGCAATCCGGTTCAGCTCCAACATGATCACACGGATGTAGCTGGCCCGCCGGGGGACTTTCACATCAGCTAATCTCTCAGGGGCATTGACGGTGACCGCTTCGTTGAACATCCCCGCCGCGTAGTCCCAGCGACTCACGTAGGGAATGAACATAATATTGGTACGATTTTCGGCAATTTTCTCCATACCGCGATGGAGGTAACCCAGAACAGGCTCACAATCCACAACATTTTCACCATCTAAAGTCACGATCAGTCTCAGAACGCCGTGGGTCGAGGGATGGACCGGGCCCATGTTTATCACCATGGGCTCTGTTCTGGTTTCAATCAGTGGCATAGGGTGGCTTCTCTCGCTTATCTATCCTTATGCTACCTATCCTTGGTCAACCTGCCAAGAAGATTGAGGGGTTTAAGCATTCTCTTTGGCTCA
>JAUJON010000061.1 GCA_030447595.1 Thermosynechococcaceae cyanobacterium YX3bin19 | reverse complement strand
AGCTACCTTTGAACGGTCTAATAACTTCGACTCCTTCTGCTCTGATTCTATGAGTGCTATCAAAGGGGGACTGATCGCCAACGCCAACGGTAACACTGTACTTACCATTGGGCAGAGCATACTCCCAGGCAGCAGGAGCAGTATTGGGGTACTGCATGTGCAGCAGGGTATCAATCCGTTGTTCAGTACTTCCGCTGTTGCGGTCCCGGGCATAGGATGAAATATTGAGGGGCGCTTTGTTGTCTTGCCGCACCCAGCCGTATGTCCGTCCGTTGCCGCGATCGCCATAGGCGGCACCTGTATCGGCGGTATAGCCAGTGGGTACAGTTGCACTACTAGGTTGGAAGTTAATCGTGGCGCTAGTGGTTCCAACCAACTGAGCATTGTCAGACACACCTGTTACTGGATCTGGTGTACTCCCTTTCCCTTCGTCCACCGTTCCAACTGAGCTTGCCAGACTAATAGCAGCAAACGGCGTTAGAAAAGACTGAGGAACTCGGCTAGTTTCATCCTCAGCCATTTCAGAGGATTTGCTGCTAAGAAACTCACTACCGGTGCTGGTATCGAGCTCTGTGCTGCCACTTGCGGAGAGGACTTCCTTAAAAGTACTACCAACTCCTTGAACAGCCTTGAGCAAACCCATGAGACTAGCATTGCTATCTAAAGCTGTAGCACTATCTAAAAGCGACCCTACTAGATTATTTTGTCCTAGTAATGCTGCCCCGCTCAGGGGGACCGTTCCGATTACTTCTTCCATATCTCACTCCCTTAGTTCAATTGGTTTAATTAGCAGGTATGCCTTTATAGCTGGTTGTCTTAAAACCAGGGGCACCTGTGGTGTAAAAAATCTGTCCCCCAATGCTTCCAGCAACACCCGAGTGTCGTGCTGCAGGCAGGGGCGTAAGGCTTTTCCAGGAATCAGCCGACGGATTAGATGGATCAGCCGACGGCTTGTACGCTGTTACGTCAGATACCGTACCTCCGCTTCCGTGAGCAATCTCCCCTCCGGCAACGATGATCCGACCATTCATCACGAAGGTTGCCGCTCCTATGTGCGATCGCGCTCGGGGTAGACTCTCAACTGCTGTCCAGCTGTTGGATTGTGGATTGTATGTATGGACAGCAGTTTGATAGACTGCATTGGCATCTTGACCACGTTGACCACCGATAGCGTAGATCTTGCCTCCGAGCGTTGCATCGCCCAGGTGATTCCGGGGATTAGGCAGCGAGGCCTTCTGATTCCAAGTTGCGTTGGCGGTACCGACGGTATCAAGGTTCAATGCCCAATGTTCACCCCTATCGGCACGGTTGCTATCCGAGCCGCCGAAAAAGTGAAGTTCCCGGCCTAAAAGTTCTAGGGCTCCACCTCCACGTGCTGCCGGTAGTAAGGGCAGGGCGGTATAAGTGTTTGTATCTACGTTGTATTTCCAGACATCTCTAGTTGCAAATCTCTGTCCACCAGTTGACTTCGCTGGGTAGCCACCAGCTATATAGATATTTTTCCCATCCACTGCCGTCCCTGCATGGGTAAGCCCTTTAGGCAAGTCCTTTATTCGTGTCCAAGTGTTGTTGGCGGGATTGTATGCGTCTGATCTAGGGGTTGGGGTGTAAGTGGTGTTGATGTATCCGCCGAAGGCATACAACTTTCCGCTGGCAATAGCTCCTGGACCCTCAGAGCGACCAATAGGGGACGGGGCTACAGTACTCCAGTTAATTGCTGTGAAGTCCGAAGTTGCTTTGGCAATATCAACATAGTTGAGCTTGGTATTAGTGCCGCCAATCGCATCAATGGTCAGCTTGCCATCAGTAACGCTGGCCAAAACCGTAGTCTGCTTAAACGGCTGTGTAGAGCTAGGCCTGAAAAGATCAATAGCCTTGACGCCCTCCACGCGGATGCTGTGCTGGCTGTCGAAGTAGGCTGCGTCACCAACACTGACAGTGACGTTGTAGGTGCCGTTGTCCAGCTTGTACTCCCAAGCAGCAGGAGTCTTCACACCACTAGAATTGGGTGCGTTGTCCTGCATGTGTATCAGAGTGTCTAGTCGTTGGTCGGCTACCCGGTTGCGGTCCCTGGTATTCGGAGTAATCTCCAGGGGCACGTGCGTTGTACTGCTCAAGCTGTCCTGTCGCACCCAACCATAACCACGGGTAGCGTCATACGCTGCACCTGTGTCTTTGGTATAGCCAGTGGGCACAGCTGCCCCTGTTGGTTGGAAGTTAATCTTGGCACTGGTGGCTCCAACTAGCTGAGCAGTATCAGACAGACCCGTTACTGGGTCTAGTGGGCTAGCTTCGGTGGCTGTCTCAACTGAATTTACGAGGCTGGTAGCAGCGATCGGCCTCGTAAAGGTCTGAGAGACTCTGCTAGGCTCATCCCGAGCCCATTTCACCAGTGCTGGTATCAAGGTTCGTTTCGGCTCCTAAGACAGAGAGCGGCTCCTGAAAAGCACCTCCAAGGCTAGCTCGGCTTTGGCTGCCAATCCCTAATAGACTCGACTACTATCCAAGCTGAAGCGCTATCCCAAAACGACTTCGCGAGCAGATCTGACCCTAGTAAAGCCATCTCGTTGCTTGAAACCATACCAATATCCATACTCGACCCCTTTAATTGCAGAGAGCAAAGTTGAATGAATTAAACGGAAGCAGGGAGAGGTTACTTCCCTCAAATTGAAACTAAACATTAAAATGATAGTGGCATCTTCAGCTTGCTGAAGGTTGGACTGAGATGGCGGAAATAGCAGGAAAATCTTTCGATGAGGTGAAGTTAAGGTTAAGTATTCCATCATTACTAACTCGTATTCCCTTGAAAGCTCTTTGGACAAAATTCCTGAGGACCACCAGCGGCTGTGGCAATATCGAAGTCGTTCAGCTTAAGGGCCCCCTCTGCCTTCACATCAAAGACCCGACTGCCTACACCACCACCATGTGTATCAACACCCCAGTACAACTCTGCAAAGTGGAGATACACATCTACCTTTGGTGTACTGATGGGAAGGTTATAGTTCAGCGTTTGCCCTTGCCTCGGTAGGTGTGATAGAGGGTGTCATTGTCGGTATTGGCGATCTCAGGGGGATAGCGAGAACCGCATTCTCAGCAATCCCGTTGGCAAGCCCTGCATCTGATGACCAAGTCTTACCACTGGTATCCGTGTAGGAAAAACCGCTGGCGGTACCTGTATCAAGTATAATGACGATGCCTGCGGCGACTCAGGCTTCGCGTTGACCATCAAGTAAACGTCGTCATTGTAGTCGTAGTTTTTTGGAAAGCCCTCAGTTATTACCAGGGTCCACGCCAGCAAGCCAGGTGTTGGTAGTGCTTGGATTGCCTTTCAGGATATATCCGCCAGTTATGCAGTTGTTGTACCGTTCTTACTATCATCCGTCCATGCCCCGCCACGGTTAAGGGCGAAGGCCTTAGTTGGGGTAAAGTCCACGGTTGCGAGCCTGGGTGCGACGTTTTTCCGGTCATATCCCCATCATTGTCACCAAAAATCTTGGGCAGCAGCTTTTGATTTTCGCCACCGCTCAGGTTATTGCTGCCCAGCACTTCAGTACCTGTGGGTGAATCATCATTGTTACGACCAGCAAGCTCATAGATCAAGCCGCTATTGCCCCCACTACCAGGTTTAGCTTCAAAACTGATGCTGTCATGGAGGGTATCTCCTCGACCGCCATAGACTGCTAAAGGCCACAATGCTACAGGCTTGGTAGTATCTGCTCGCAGCCAGTAGGCGGAGGAAACCTCATCACCCAGTAGGGGTTGGCTACCACCCAAAACGTTATCTTCTTTACCAACATTAGTCTTCCAGCCAAAGGTCGGGCTATTTCTGCCAAAGCAGGCTCGCTGTCACCTTCATAGTTCGCTGAGTTAAGTCCTGCTAGGTTTACCGTCACAGTCGACTGGTCGGGGTCATTACTGGTAATAACTAACGAGTCATATTGTTCGCCGTTTTTGGTGTGAGTTGGCGAGTCATTGGTGTTCAAGCTAGCAACTTTGTCTACTCCCTTGGGAACTAAACTGAACGGAAAGGCCACGAGATGCGCCAGCCGCTAAGGTGAAAGGTAGTGTCGGACGATTGACAAGCTCAAAGTCAGCTTCCGTTGATGCCTCTCCATTACCGAACTTTAATCCTGTAATGTTCAAAGGTCCATCCCGTGTTGCTGATGGTGAGAGTTTTAGGTAAACGTCTTTCCTCGTTAACAGTGCTAAAGACCATCCGGTTGTTGACAATTTCCGGGTTGGGGGGTGTGACCTGAATATTACCAGCCCCAACTAGCTGAGCGCTCGCCTCCACACCCGTTAGTGGGTCTCCTTCATCCACTATTTCAATCGCACCGGAGCCTAGCAGCTATTGGATTCAGTAAAGGTCTTAAACCCTGCACTAAGCTCATGCCAGGGGTATTTCAGAACTGCTGCTGATAAGTTCACCCTCGGCAGCGGTAGAAACAGCTATTTCACTAAAAGCGTCGAAAGTGCCTCTTCCTTAAAAGCACTGCCACTATTAGAGTAATAGCGCTAAGTACACCCAAAGCTGACGTTACTTCCTAAAGCCGCAGCGTGGTCTAACATAGACCCTGCTATATCTGGCGCTAACGGATTTGTACCGCTGGTCAGAGTACCCCCCAAGTCCATTGACTTCCATATTTAATTACTCTTCCTGGCTAAGTTAAGGTTAAGAGATAGTTATGAATAGTGAGACTGAAAAGTTCTTAAGAAATGAACTCGCCAGCTTATTATTGCGTACTTTCGCTGTTGACCATACTTATAATCTCAGTGTTCCTACTTTTTGTATGAAAAACAAGCTAATTTCGTAAAGAATTGTTGGTTAATTTCTCAGCTTGTTTGCAAGCTTTCTATAAGTCAGTCTTAAAAAGTATCAAAGTAATGTTGGTTTTGACCGCTCCGGTGGCATCTGTCAAAATCTTCACTGAACTTACCATTTGCCAACTAGGATCAAGTACTCAGAATTGATAAGCTACTTCGAAAATCAGAACAATCTCTTGCACCTAGCCCACGAATTCAAAACCCTATTGACTCAACTATTGGTTGTTCTAGCTGAATCTATTTCCGTGCCCGCAACAACGGTATTCTGTTGTGGTTAAAAGCGCCCATTTTATCTGAAGGGGATGCTATCAATAAAGATCTGGCAATAGGAGCACTAGTCATGACCTTTCAAGCAGTAATTTTGGATATCGATGGGACGCTGGTTCTCAGCAATGATGCTCAAGCTCGGGCTTGGTGCGAAGCCTTTGCCGATACTGGCTATGACATCCCCTTCGAGCGTGTTCGTCCGCTAATTGGTAAGGGTGGTGATCAAGTGATACCGGAGTTAGTACCGGGCTTGAATGATCAAGAAGGTAAGGGGAAATCTATTTCCGAGCGACGTAAGGAGTTGATTCTCAACCGCTATGGACCAACCCTAACCCCTGCCAATGGCTCTCACGAGACTTAGTTTTGAGGATTCAAAAAATGCCGGGCTTCAACTGGCCATTGCCAGTTCCGCAACTGAAGCAGAACTGGATATTCTTCTTAAAGTTGCTCAGGTTGAGGGTTTAATTCAGGAAGCAACAACGTCAGGTGACGCTGAAGCCTCTAAACCTGCACCAGATATCGTGGCAGTCGCGTTGAGCAAGCTACAAATGGACTCTAGCCAGGTCGTAATGATTGGAGATACACCCTACGATATTGAGTCAGCAGGCCAATGTGGTGTTGGTGTTATTGCTCTGCGCTGTGGAGGTTTTGCCGATAGTCAACTGGCTAAAGCACTGGCAATCTATGATGACCCGGCTGATCTGGTAAAACAGTATGCTAATTCTCCACTAGGAAGGAGCAATGGGGCTTCTTTAAAGTAGTTTATTTCTTTACCTGGCTCAGACTATGTCATGAGAATTCTCTAAAGGTTGTTACGTAGCAGGTCTAGCATCCTGGCATAATGACAGAAAATCTTGCTGTAAGCTTTTGCTGAATATTGTTTCTTGGAAATCAATTGGCCCGATCAGACGTCTAAATACTGTAGTCTAGATGAAATAAGGTGATCTAGGCAGAATCTTTGCCAACCATCTTGATTTTCTTCCTGTAGTTAGACAATCTACCACCGCTGCGAGCCTTCTTGTTTCCAAATTTCTATGTTGCCACGCTAAAGGTGGACAATATCCCACAGAAGCAAAACAGAAATCAGCAACAGACTCGCCCCGGCGGCTGTCTTTAGTAGATTGGGTGACAGACGTGTAGCCAGCCATTGACCCAAAATCACCCCGACCAGACTAACCAACACCAAGGCAGAAGATGCTCCAGCAAATACAACCCAAGGAGATTTAGATTCAGCTGCCATCAATAATGTGGCTAGCTGGGTTTTATCTCCCAGCTCTGCTAGAAAAACTGTGAAGAAGGCTGTAAAGTAAGCTTGAACCAGGTTTTTAGTCGATTGCTTCCTTGAGACATGTTTGGGGAAGCCGGTTTGACCGAGAAGTCTTTCAGGGAAATATTTAAGCGAAATTTTGTCTCAAGAGAGTCTGGCATGGAAGCCGCAGTAGTGCTAAGGGCTGTAAAGATAGAATCACGTGACTAGAAATGCTACTGGGGAAGGGGTACTATATTGTTTATTCTAAAGGCAATTCATCTACTGATCCCGATAGTTTATTGATTTGCAACACTGGTTTGTGGGTTTAGACAGTCCTAGCATTGCTTTCGATGGCGCAACTAAAACGGATTTTCTAGGACTGTGCTCGCCATGCACCGCCGAAATTTGCTGCTGACAGCAGTCAATGGCAAAATCGTTGAGTTCCTCCCTGGCTCGATGCCAAACAGATTGTGGAAAACTTGTGTCACACGACAAAAGCGAGGCCGCTCTGCATAAATTTTACAGGTGCGAGTTATGGAGTCAAAATTGATGCACCAGCCGTCCTTACCCACCATATTGAGATAGTGCTTCAGCTCATCAGGGGATAAATACTATCTAAGTTAGGCGCTCTGCTGGATCAAGATGACAGCATGCACCACATTGTTCAACACACAGCCAAGTTGACATTGTTCCCTTCTACTTGAGATTGCAGTCCTAAAGACTTGAGTTTAACAAGATCAGCAACACTCAATCTTATATTCCGTACTTTCTAAAAAAAGCACGAATCTGGAACCCCTAACAGGTAGAATAAGTTCAAGCATTACATTCTTTAGCGGAACCTTGCTGGATTAGCTTGGGGAGGAATAATGGAGTTTTTGAACAGTTTTCTCAGTGCCTTTGGAAACGTAAACTTTGAAGTCATTGCACAGCTCACAATGCTTGGCTTAGTTATCGTTTCTGGGCCAGTGGTGATCTTTTTACTGGCAGCTCGCGGTGGTGATCTCTAAAACGTAAAACTCTTGAGAAGCGGCATCCTTAACTAGCTGCACTAGGCTAGGCTGTTTCCATAGAGAGACTTTTCTTGCTAATATTCTCTATGGTTGATGGTTAGGTTGCACCATAGAGGTAGTATAGCCTTGCACGACCAAGCCCTGATAGGCATAGATACAGTAGTTATCTATGCTGCTTTCTACAGCCTGCGGTTAGGATATACCATGAAAGGCTAGCTACAAAGTAGTAGCTTTGCCTTTTGGACCCCAATCGCACTTACAGTGCAAAAACGGTACAACTGGCCTTCCGCTAGCTTTGATATGTGAAAGCAGGTGGTTATAGGGTTGTGCCTGCAGCAAACGCCAACGGTAACATCAGGGCTAGAGAAGTTGTGCTGTAAGGGAATAACGGACTATTGTTGGGACTGCTGTTAATTCAGTAGAGCTAGTTGCTGAGCAGAATAAAGATACCAACGCCGCAACCGCTCAAGCTCTTCTTCCAGGTTGACTGTCACGGGAAAGTTGTGACAAGGGTAGCCTAGTTCCCGTAGGGCTGCTACTAGCGTACAAGGAGCAACCCACCACTGTTGACCCAGTTGAAGCAGGTTAAGAGATTGCTGAGGAAAGTCTTGGGAGATGCCTCTGAAGTTGCGATTCCAGCTTAGCAGGGGTGGGCAAGTCAGGAACGGCATTGCGGACAAAGATCTTTTTGGGTTTTGCCAAGGTTACAAGCCAATGCAGGTGGAACTGAGAGGGGGGTAAGGTCCACAACAGCATTACGGTGTAGGCCCGGCGGGGGCGATCATAGTCGATTAAGTCTAAGTTACATGTTTCAGGTAGTTGAGGTCGCTGGGCACCGTAAAGCAACATGCTTCCCTGAACTTGTGGCAACAGTCTATCAAGAGATTCAAGGGCAAACCACTGAGGAATTCCTGACCGAGGGGGTGGTTCGCTACAGGACCAACTCAGGTTGGTGGAACCTCCTGGAACAGAGGGTAGGGTAGGGGCAACTATGGCCCGAAGTTGCATGGATTGAGATCGAAGCTTGACAGCCGTTGTCCTAGCAGGCTGGATACCGACCAACTCTAACTCTAGGTTAGTCTCACCATTCCACTGATTTTCCCGCAGCCGATAGGCGACATCAGTCCACTCCAGCAGGGGGTAGTATTGGCCCCAGTTCCAGGCGATCGCCTTGATGGAAGCCCTCTGGCTTCGACCCTGGCAGATAGTGAGCTTGAGGTGCCTCAATCCTTTGCCAATTCTTTTCTGCTCCAGCACTCGCACATCTGGCATCCAGAACACCGGTTCTGGGTTGTCAATGCCGCAAGGATGGAGGGCGTCAACCTGCCGGTAGAGATCGAGATCCAGTTGATCCAGATTGGCCTGTACATCCACAGAAACCAGTGGCTTCAAATGCTCCGGCTGCAGTTGTTGATGAGCAAACGCACTCAGGCGCGATCGCAGAACTTCTAGGTTCTCAGCTGCTAAGGAAAAGCCTCCTGCCGCCCGGTGTCCCCCAAATTTTTCCAATAGATCACAGCAGAACTGGAGGGCTTCAAAGACATGAAATTCAGGAATGCTACGGGCTGAGCCCCGGATATGCTGCTGCAATTCATCCTCATAAGTACCAATAAATACAGGTACGCCATACCGCTCTACCAGCCGAGAGGCGACAATCCCAATCACTCCGTGGTGCCACTCTGGTTGGACAATTACCAGGACGCGCTCCTGCTGTAAATCAATTTGACTGCGTTCACACCAGGCAATGGCCTCCTGTTCAATCTGCTCACACAGCTGCTGGCGGTGCTGGTTGATTTGTTCGCACTGCATGGCCCGTTCTAGGGCTACTCCCCAGTCATCAGTGGTCAGCAGCTCAATGACAATTTGTGGGTCAGCAATCCGGCCCACTGCATTGATTCGCGGTCCCAGGCGAAAGCCGATATCCTCAGGCTTCAGCTCTTTATCTCTCTGGCTCAGACCTGCTACCTGAATCAATGCCTGCACTCCCGGTATTCTTGACTGGGGCAGCAACTTTAAGCCACGGCGAACCCAGCGGCGATTAACCCCGTCAAAGGAGCCAAATCGGCAATGGTGCCCAGGGTAAATAATTCCAGCATTGGGGTAATGAAGTCTTCGACTCGACCTAAGCGCTGACCCAAGGTTACAGCCAAGATGTAGGCAACCCCCCACTCCAGCTAGCCCGCGATAGGGCGAGGATTCATGAATCAGCTTAGGGTTGAGAATGGCATTAGCTGGGGGAACTTCTGGGGGACGTCATGGTGGTCGGTGACAATTACCGCCAAACCTAATTCTCGTGCCCTGGCAATAGGTTGCACTGCGGCAATACCATTGTCTACCGTCAGGATCAACCTCACTTCCTCAGTGTAGAACTCCTCCACAATCCGCTGGTTGATGCCGTAGCCTCGCTCATACGGCTGGGAATCGCGTAATCTACCCTGGCTCCCAGTAAGCGCAGTGACCGCAGTAACAGGGCGGTACTGGTCATTCCATCGGCGTCATAGTCACCGCAGATAGCAATCTTTTGACCTGCTGCGATCGCCTGGCTCAACAACTCTAAACTCACACCTAAGTCTGGGAACTCCTCCAGAGGTAGGGGCAAGACCTGGGATTCCGGCTCTAAAAAACGCCTGTGCCTGTTCCGTCGTCTCGATTCCCCGGTTGATCAAGACTTGAGCTAGCAGTGGGGGCAGACCCGTAGCCCACGCAATCTCTTGCGCCCGGTGCTCCTGCGCTGCAGCAATTTTCCATCGCTGATTAGGCAATCGTCGGGTAGGTAGGGTTTGATCAGAAGGTTTTGGAACGGTTCGGTCTGCCACAAATATATTAAGTTCCAGCAAAGCAGCCCCTAACTATAGACTAAACTCACCTGCTTGACTGGGTACGTTATAAAGCTACTTGAGAAGAAATTGCTAAAATGCCGGTTTTCAGTTGTCGATGCAGTCGCGCCTAATTTCTCCGACTGAGAAAAGTGATTGGATTCACAGCTCCCCTTCCAGATGGATGAATTTCAAAGTGTAGATGAGGTCCAGTACTACGCCCAGTACTTCCCATTTCGGCGATCTGCTGACCTCGATCAACCTGCTGGCCTGCACGAGCTAGAAGTCTATTGTTGTGAGCGTAAAGCGTCAAGCCACCGTCTGGGTGACGGATTTTCACTAATTTGCCATAGCCACCGGAATTCCAGCCGGAAGCAACCACAACGCCAGGTGCAGAGGCAACCACAGGCGTACCAACGGGTGCGGCAATGTCAATACCCCGATGCATTCGTCCCCAGCGCCGACCATAACCAGAAGTTAAAATCCCCTTTGCAGGAGAAATGTATTGACCAGTACCAGCTAATGGCGGTAAGTAAGTATCCACTGGAGCTAGGGGTGGCAGTTCTAGACGCGCCAGTTGCGGCAGAATCGTTCGCTTGACAATAGCGATGTGGGAGCCAGCTGTATTGGCTGGTTTTTGCTCGGATACCGCTCCGGAAGCAGCTTGCAAACCGTTCCTAGTTCTAGACATCTGAGCAAACCGAGCTTGAAGCGATTTGGCTACGGGAATCGCAGGACTCACTGTACTTCTAGAATTCTCTTTGGCTACTGTAGCTTGAGCAACAACGGTGAGCGCAGCCGGTACATCACTCACAACACTAGAAGTTGCCTGAGGCAGGGATGCAACCTTGTAGCTCGGCATTACCTTAGCCTGAGATGGCATCTTAAGGGCTTGCCCAACTAAGATCACATCAGGATTGATGATGCGGTTAGTGCTAGCTAGCTCTTGAACCGAGACTTTATAGTTTACAGCAATTGTCTCAAGGGTATCTCCAGGTTCAACCTGGTGTACTGAAGCAGGAGTACCAGGAGCCTCTTTCCTTAAATTAGCAATAACGGCTTCTGCTAACTGCTTGTCAACAGCAATTGGCTGCTCTGGGTTCAGTTGCTCTGCTGATTCAACTGCCCTTGGCTGCTTTTGGCTGACGGAAGATCGATAATTTTGCCTGCCCGCAGTAGTAACCGCTGATTTCAATCCATCAGGTTGAGCCACTGCTATCGGTTGAACAGGCTTAGCTAAAGCTTCACTCGGCTCCAGAACAGGTAGGGATGATTGAGATGGCGCTGTTGATGTCGGCACTACTCCGGAAGATTGAGTTTGTGGGACGTCCACTGACCCTACCGAGGTGCCAATGGACAGTGGACTAGCGGTTGGTTCTGTAAGAGCAGGCTTGCTAATCGGTAGAGAAATCGCTTGCCGCCCTATATTACCATCTGCAGAGATAGTCCACGGTGCAGGAGTTACAGCGGTAAAAGGCTCCAACTTTAAGGATGTAGCTGGCTTTAGTGGAGCATTACTAGAAACTGCGAGAGGCGAGGGCAATACTATAGCAGCACCCAATGATTCTACTTTAGGGGACTGTGTACCAGTAAAAGAGGGAGCTGACTCAGCCGGAACTGCAACAATGGAACTTGGGATTGGTAGGGGTGATGGAGTAGCCGCTGTAAAAGACTCTAGATCTAGCATTGGCTCTGCCGCGTTAACCCGCACAGGCCGGGACGTTAGCATACCTGTTACTCCAGCTGAAACGATTGCACTGACTAAGACTGAAGAAATTCGAGTCCTTCTAGAGGGTTGTGGCAAAATCCTTCTAGAGCGTCTTGAAGTCCCTCTATTTTGTACCAGGGCAAATAGAACAAAACTAGCTTTCTGGCAGTCAACTCGTCTCAAAGAACAACCTCCTACAACTCCTGATGATTGGTATTGTCTTGACTAAGCTACTTGACATGATTTAAGTCGTTGCTGCAGGTCAGAACGAAACTCAAGAAGATCAACTAAAGGCTAAAAACACTTAGGCCAGGTTACCGCGCTTTTTGCAGTAAGACAAGCTTACGCCATTCAAAATTAAGTGTAGTGATAGTTCCTTTATCCTTGTTGCCAAGTCTTGCAGTCAGTTTAGTCCTATTCATAAAGGTTTAAACGTAAATTAACGGATTCTACATTCAGAAGAAGACTAAAAAGATCGTCTCTAGCTTTTTTGTAGGGCAAAAGTACTGAGTGAAAGATACTCGTTATCAAGACCCTCGAAGTCCCAGTAGGAAGAATACTCGCTTAAGAAGGGACTTTAACCTAAGTTTTTAATCAGAAGCAACGATTTCAGATATTAAAATTTATAGCTTTGATATAATGTCAAAATTCTTGATCGACATAGTTAACATGACATACCGGCAATCCTAGCTTGGAAAGCATTCCAAGGCACTTGAGGGCTAAGATTAACGGCTCAATGAAATTAGTTAGGGGTTAAAAAAATTTATTATTCTAGCCTCCTAAGATAGTAAGTTGTCTAGAATCTTTCTATCTAAACCAATCAACATCGGCTAGGCTTGGAGTATAAAATTTATCAATGATTGTGAGAATTTACATCATCACTCCATCGCTATTTAGGAATCAAGAAGCAATAACTTAAATACGCCACTTGTAACAGCCTCAATGGTCCAACCAGAAGTTTACTGATTGAAATAGTAAACTACACAGTACACTGTTTACGAAGCTTTCGTCTTCAACACTCATTAAAGAACTATTTCTTTTAATTTAATGGCCTAATTGACGGCGGGCTTCAAATAGGCCCACAGCAGCACTGACCGAGAGATTTAAGCTGCGAACCTGGGGCTGAGTCATTGGAATATAGACGGTTGTATGACAGGCGTTCAAAACCTTAGCAGGCAGTCCATTTGTCTCACTCCCAAACAACAGCCAGTCGTCTTCCCAGTACTTAAACTGAAGATAGTTACAGCTGCCAGAAACACTAAATCCGATCCAGCGTCCTCTCTGTTCAGCATGCAGTTCGACAAAGGCTTGCCAAGAATTGTGGCAATAGAGTTGAACATAAGGCCAATAATCTAGACCAGCCCTCCTAAGGTAGCGATCGCTGATTTCAAAACCAAGCGGCCCAACTAGATGGAGTTCTGTACCTGTTGCAGCACAGGTACGGGCAACATTACCTGTATTAGGTGGGATTTGCGGGTGAACTAGAACAATCCGAGGCATAGAATTCATCAGAGCAAGATGCAACTGAGTCTAGCTGCTCAGATTCTCTCTAACTTTCAGCACAGTCAAATCATTTCATCTATTAATGCTTCTCAAGGCTTTACAGCTAGTTTTCTTATAATCTAGTAACTAGACAGCGAGCGGTTGACAAAGACTGCTACTTAACTCTAGTTCTTGTTTTGCAGCTGACTGAGTTGCTTGAGTCACTATGGAGGGAATATCAAAACCTTGGCTATAGAGTTTTAACCATTGCTGGGCAGTATTACCGTTTCTAAGAATTTTTTTCAAGGGTGAGAGAAAGCAACCAAACCCTTGTTGTTTAGCAATTAACCATGCCTCTGTGTAAAGCTCCTCCAGCCAATCTCTCGCTAGTATTTTACTACCGTTACGCCAGTGTTGTAGCTCGGCTTCTAGACTGTAGCGCCCAACAGCTTCTTCGTTAATGTCAGCTAAATTACTTAAATCCTCAGCGCGACTAGTCTCGGGAAATGCGCTGGCCTCTAAAGGGTCAAGGCTGGGGTCTTGGAGCACCTGTAGGATTCGGGCTTCTAGCAGCGCTGTCACAGCAAGAAGTGCGATCGGATCGATGATTAAATCACAAATTCTTAGCTCTAAGCGGTTGAGGTTATAGGGACGGCGATCACCGTTGGGTCGGACTGCACTCCACAGGTGACGCACATTCTGCATTGTGCCTGCTGCAAGCTGCGCTTCCGTCCAGTGGATGAAGTGAGTATGGGATTCAAACAGAGGCACGTGAACAGGGGTCTTAGGAAACATCATCCAACGAGTGGAGTGATGCCCAGTAACATGGCCGTCAAGAAACGGGGATGAAGCACTTAAAGCGAGGTAGAGGGGTGCCTCGACCCGCACCAGGCGACAAGCCCGCATTAAAGCTTCCGGGTCAGCAATACCAATGTTAATGTGAATACTGGCAGTAACAACGTTTGTGCCGTAGGTCTGCTCAATGTAATCGTGATAGGGGTTGTTAGGGTCAGAGCGATAGAAGCGATCGCTACCTCCTAAGGACAGGGTACTTCCGGGAATGATCGTGTAACTCCCCAAAGAGCTTAAATACGTTCTCAACTTCTGCCGTGGTTTGAGTAAATCGCACAACAGTTGTTCGTAGGTGTATGAAGGTGCGGTTGTGTATTCAACATTACGGCTATCAGGCTCTCGGACAAAGCCGTCTAGCGCTGCCACAACCTTGTCAGAAAGGCCGACAATATGACCTTGGGGTGTGCCTGTGTACATTTCAACTTCAAAGCCTTTGGACAGCAGCACAGTTAATCCTCAACGAAGTTAAATCTTCTCTAATCTAATACCGTGAAGAACCAAGCAAGTTAAGTGTACCGGCCAGTGATCTAATATTGCCTTAACCAAAGTGCCATCTCTTGTTTGAGCTGGTCTTTAAGAACAGCTGAGTTTAATGCCAGTCCCTACCGTCTGAATATCGATTGACGCGATATCTAGTAAGCAACCAGTTTGGGTCTTAAAATTGCAGTCAATCCCGATGCTCACTCCACGTCTGATCTGGAATGTACGGTCCTTACCCATTGCCCGGAAAGGCTGGTTGCAGGCTGATCACACCTTAAATGCTCTAGCGGTAGATGAACTTTTGAATTTTGCCAAGAAATCGGTGCAGCAATATCTGGCTGCAGCTATTCAACCGAATCAGGCTAGGACTGTTTTCCTAGTTCTGAGCCATAATGCGGCTACGCTAGATGTTACGGCTGGCCTTCAAGTTGTTGAGTTAAATAAGTTTGAGCAACATCGGGCTGACCCCAAACTACCTGTTCCTGCTTGTAAATTGCCATACCAGGTTTTGCCCCTTTGGGTTTGTAAACGTGCTTGGGCTGGGTGAAGACCACGGGAACTTGCTTACTTTGACGGGAGCGCCGGTGGAAGGCAGCAAAATTAGCGGCCAACTTGATATCTGCTGGCTGAGCGACTCCCCCCGGCACTAAGCGAAGCACGTACTGGGTACCGGGAGTCTCTTGAGCTTGGTAGCTATGGGGGTAGGCGCGTGCGGGGCGATCGGTGTGCTGGGGCGTTTGTGGAGT
>JAUJON010000060.1 GCA_030447595.1 Thermosynechococcaceae cyanobacterium YX3bin19 | reverse complement strand
GCAACTACTGTTTGAGTTCGCAGCACAGGCGGGGGCGGAATAAAGCCCGTGTTTTTGCAGCGGCACTGGGGCTAACGGCTGAGGACGCAGAACAGCTCCAGGCGGCTTTACTAACCGCTGCTCGGACTTATGATGGGACTCCAACTGAGGCAACTGCCTATGGTCAGCTATACATGCTAGACTTCCCCTTGAGCGGACCTGCCGGACCAGTGATGGTCCGTAGCAGCTGGATTATTCGCCGCGAAGAAGGTTTTTCCCGCTTGACGAGCTGCTATGTCCTCTAGATGAGGGTAAAAGGATGAACAGCACAATCCACCTGTTAGATGTTGTGGCACTGGCGGAAGACCTGCCCGAACAAAACTTATACCGGGGCCAGGTGGGGACTGTCGTTGAAGAGCTGACCGACTCAAAGGGTACCTCAGCTTTTCTAGTGGAGTTTAGCAATGATGACGGGCACACCTATGCGATACTACCGCTACTCACTCATCAGCTCATTGTTCTTCGCTATGAACCTGTAGCGCCTCAGCTAGTACAAAGTACTTGAGCCGCCTCAGTGTTAAAGAACCTACAAGGACGTTTGAGGCCAAGCTGAGTCAGTAAGTCTTGGCCTGTCAACAAAAAGAATACACCTTAGAATGACCTGACTTAGAAGCTTCAGGGGGTGTACCTAAGCATTCCAGTTCATACTCTTTTTGGCCCCGCAGTCTCCATGCAGTATTAGATCAGCAGTGGTCTGATTATATGATTCCCATGTCATTTTCAGTATTGCTATACAGAGCGTTGAATAAAACCCCTGACCTTTTCTGACCCTTTCCCACCGACAAGTCAAGGCTGACACCCTATTCTGTATATATGGATTAGTGAATCCCCCCCCTCAGTAATCCACCAAATCCTCGAAATGGCAACTTGCTTCGAAAGGGCAAGACGCAAATTAGCAATCCTAAACCTCTATAGTCATGGATGCTGCTAGTACCGAAGGGATTTTAATCTTCTAACAATTGAATAGAAAGCGATGCTCCTAGCCACTCTGGTTAAAGTGATGAGTCAGGTTAATCAGGGCGACCCCGGTTAGGTTGAGATCATAGGTGCAGAGACCTCAGTGATTTCAACAATCATGGCTGCTGACTAGGGCAATTGCCAAATTGACCATCTAGAGGTTCTGGCCTAATTGTGGGCTTAAATCTCAAAATGAGACCGCTAGAAGCACTAGTTTTCGTGACAAACTTAGTCCAGTGTCTAAACTGACAAAACTGTCTGGCTAACTAAGGTTGGGCGCTTTTGAGCGGCCAGGTTTAACTGCAGGACTCGCAGAAGACCAACGTTCTTACCATATAGCGCTATCGCACTTGATAAAATTCGGGCTTTTAGTATGTGTTAATTGCGGAAGTAGCTTAACTTAGGCCAGGGCTAAATGAGAACTATAGTGCCAGTTGCATTTGCTGGTAAGTTCCCATTTGTCTTGCAAACTGTTGGGTCTAGGTGTTTTTATAGACAGCGGTGCCGTTGCCGGATCAGCTATAGAGTGTTCGTTACTTGAAACTGCCGAGGTGAGAAACATGAATTTCATCAAATTGGGACACGAATTTATTAACAAGAATGCGATCATCTCAGTGAACTATGCGGACCATAGAAGTGAAGGAGGCCAGCAGCTGGCTGAAATTCGATTAACGAATGGAGATAAGCTCTCCTTTGAAGACGGGGCTGCCGAAACTATCTTTAACTACTTCAATAGTCAGGCCGAGGAAATAAAAGACCAGATCTCCGCCTTGTAAATGCCCCTCAAAGCGCCTGAGAAACCAGCGAAATTCCCCACTGCAAGTGGCACTCCTGCGTCGCTCCAAAGTACAGAGCGTGGATTAGTGAGTATCCCTAGATGTTCGTGGTTATCTGTGAGTGAGCTTTTCACTAGGTTCCAACAGATGCTAGCACTACCCCTTACTTGTCATTTTCAGGCTGCTGCTCCTCGTCCCCCACGTTGAAGCGAACATCCAGTGCTGCCCTAGCCTTCTCCTCAGCCCGCTGCTTTGACGTTTCCTCAGCATCGCGTAGCTCTGCTAGCTGTTCTTCCTTGTCACTTTCATTCTCTGAGGTTGTCATCGCCTTTCTCCTTGACGAATTGTCTACGCCTGAAAGAATAACCTAACTTGAGAGGTGAGATTAGCGATCGCGAGTTTAGCTGCCAATATTGAGCAACACTCGGACTTGCTGCGCTTTTGCCTAGAGGTATCTCAGCGCAAGTTTGCACATCTCACCCCATTAGAGAAAACTATTCCGGCTTTTGCAGTCACTCTCTTTATCAATTGCCAACAGGGATAGACGTGGCTGAACTAACTCGGAAAGTAGAGACCGTACCTGTGAGCAGTAGAATCAAACCGCCAAGGGTGTTCAGTCTCTGCCTGAAGAAACTCAAGGAAGGCTTCTGCCCCCAGCTTTGCTTTCTGGAGTCGTAGGGCAGAATAGTTTTTACCTAACCGTGTCGCCACCTCAGCTAACTTGAGTCCCTTTTCCGTTTCCGTGTCGGCCAGTTCACTTGCTTTCGGCTATTGATTTGGTACAGTCGCTTCATTTTCTTCCCGGCGCTCCCACAGATAGCCTTTGGCCTCAGAAAATAGACCAAAGCTCTTTTGAAGGTCTATCTCTCGTTGCGCTTGCTCCACGTCTGGAAAAGGACCTGCAATCCGTTCAACCGTTCCGCGTGGGTGGTGTAAATAGACACTCCATTTTATCCTTGACGGCCCACCTGAATTAGCGGTTCGGCTGAGCTCACCGTCGAAGTTCTGGGATACCTGTTCATTCTTAGGTGACTCACTATGACTCACCAATAAGTTACTTAGCGATTTCCCCTGGGTTACTAGTGAGCTATCTGCTAGTTGTGCAATTGCTTGAGTAACCCTAGCCAGTTCTTTGTATAGGCTTGCTACTTGCGTTTCCAGCCTATCTAAGCGGGCTAAATTCTCTTGATTCACTGGTGAGTCACCAGTAACTTGTTTGATGCCGAAGTAGCCTTCAAGCGCTAAAGTGACGGCCTCAGAGGTTGATTTGAGACCGTGGGTGTACTTAAACCTCTCCAACCTGTCAAACACTTCCTGGGGGACGTACCCTTGGACTCTAGGTTTGCTGGTAGGCATTGTAGCCAACTGACACAGTAAGTCTCTAGTAAGACATAGGTAAGTTACTAAAGCAAGTTACAAGGTGTCTGAGTGGCTTGGTGCAACCCCCATCCAACTCTTGTCTGCCTCAGAGAGCTGCTGGAGCTGCTCTTGAAACCAAGCCTCAAATTTCTCCTTGAGTAGCTGCATCGTCAGTGCTAGATATTCTTCATCACCTAGTCACCGTGATTTAGATCAAGATCTTTAAAAGTTTAAGAGAAGCCCCATGACCTCAGGCACTTTTACAACTCAGGTATAGTCTCACTGTCGCCACCCTGCGCCCTTTAGCAGAAAGCCCACACCCTGATACAAGCCAAACCACCACTCCACAAAGCTTTGGGCAAAACGAGTAATACTTCAGGCAAATACAGTAGTCAGTTTGGCTCGGGGTAAAAGTGACGTGTCGCTATAGTATTTTGGAAGCTAAAAAGCTTCATCCTGATGCGGCCTGATTCTAAAACACATTGGTCGAGCCGCGGGGATAAACACTAGCCAAAGAGGCCCCACGCTAAAACCAAATTTCATATCGACTGGGTTACTATCGCGGCAATCGTGGCACTAATAAAAGACTTAATTGAAATTGCCCGCTTACTGCAACAATAGTAGGCCCCCAAATTGAAGAGAGACGTTGTTTAGCGTCTCTCTTCTCGACTCAGCGCCTGCACACCACAGCAGAAGGTCAAACGACCTTGTGGCACTCCAGCGATCGCAGAAGCCTTTTCTTAACTCAGAAAACTCCTAGTGGTTATCTAGGGGCGTCCTTGTTTAGAGGTAAGGAAATTAGTTTCTAGACAAGGCTGAAGCTATCAGCAGACAGTTCGGGTACGTCCGTAAAGGTTGTTAGCTGTACCTGACGCGCCGAGCCAATGCCATCTGGATCATAGAATAATTGGCCACTACTGCTGTAAAGAAAGCGGTCTTATCGATCTTGGGCAGCAAAGCCTAAGACAAACTGGTCCGCACCAAAGCCAGTTTTTTGCAATCCACCATACACCGCGCTCAACTGTCCAGCAACAAAACTAGAAGTGTCAGAATAGAATTACAGAGTTTGACTAATCACACTCACGTTTGGATCAAGATTGCCACCTGTGTTGTAGACATAATCAAAAGCGCCTTGATCATTGAGCAGATTAGCTCGCAAAAACAATCCACTCCAGCGTGCGATCGTGCCTATTGCCGTTGCTTGATCAAGCGTGGGGCGAATCGGCTCACGGGTTACATTGTCTTCATTGGTGATTCCATAGTGATTCGCACCTTCAAGTGCAATCAGCGCTTTTGGCGGACCTTGGATGTTCACATAAGTGGATGCGGCTTCACCAAAATTAGCAACACTATCGAGCGTCCCTGCGATCAACCCAACGGGAATATCTTCATTGTTAATTGGTAAAAAGTCGCCAGTTTGCTGATCTTGGAAGTTAGTGCCATAAAAGATACCTGCCTTCAATTCTGGAGGACGTGTATCGTCTTCCGAGCAAATTCCAGGAATACAAATCTCTTCCTGTGTTGCTCCTAACCCGACAGCTCCACCAAACGAGTGCCCCAAGAGTCCTAGCGTTTCGGTATCGGCAATTTCAAAAATCGGGGAAGTCGGATCAGCATCTTCCACTTCCATCTGATCCAGCACATCATCCAATTGCCCTTGTTCAGAAAATAGACCTGTAACCGTTTCACCATCGGTTGCGGTTATTGTCCGCTCATTATTGGGAACCACGACAACAAATCCATAGCTCGCGACTTCTTCTGCATAGTTGGAATAGTCGGCTTTATCCACCAAAGCACCCTGGAGCATTAGGGCGATCGGCAGTTGATCAGCAGTTGAGTTCGGCACAGCTGGATAATAGACATCTGCTGGATCGCCATCCGCTGCGATGGTGGTTGTGTAGTGCTTTACTTGGTCGTATAGCGGATCGGGACTGAAGGTTGCATCCTCTTCTAAACTTAACCGTAGCACCTCATTCAAGATGCTGGCGTTTGTGTTGTTCAGAGTTGTCAACACCTCGAACGGATTAGACCCCGTATCTCCATCTGGATCGATACGAACAACGGTACTGGAACCTACTTGCTTGATCTGTAAATAATCATCAACTGGGTTAGAGCTGCCATAGTTTTCAGAACCAATGATTTCAGCTAGACCAATCACATCCTGAAGGGTAAAGCCTTTGATCACATCGCCCTTCTGCTCTAAAGTTCTAAAAACGAATTGATCTCTGCCTTTGCCACCCTTCAGTACATCTAATCCGTTGCCACCAACTAAGAAATCGTTTCCCCCCTGACCTATCAACCAGTCCTTGCCGCCAAGGCCTCGCAATAAATCGTCTCCTTGTCGTCCATTAAGACTGTTGTGGCTATTATCACCGTCGAGTGCGTCATTCCCTTCGGTTCCGCGCCCATCAGTAAATGCTTCTGGTGTCACAGAAGTGATCGATGCTAGTTCAAAAACAAACTCTGGTTCAAGGTTTGCAGCACCGAAGTTTGGAAGAGTAGTCATGATTTCAGTCTCCACATGCTTTCTAATGGTTCGTAAACTCAAGCTGACCTGTGCAGGCCAGCAGAGTTATCACTTTGTCCTTTGGCTAGTAGAAAACCGATGGATTCCAGCGTGTAAGTTTTCTATGGCCTAGCTGAAAAACACAATGACTGGAAGATGATGTTTGCTGCTACCCCCTACTTAATCTGGGATAACCGTGTTGGTTGTAATGTCCACTACAACCTCCCGAGTTGAGCCGTCCGCCGCCAGGACCTCTACTTCTCGCACGTTCCCCGGACTGGCGGCTACAGAGGTTCTGATAGTCGCGATTACCTGTTCAGTTGGACAGCTTCTGGGGTGACTTGTGCATAAGCCTTGCCCCTGAGTAGTCCCGTGGTAAGCGCCAGACCAGCTGAACAGCCCAACATCAAATTAAATGGCTCGATTCATTTTGCTTTGCATTACAATGATTTCTCCTTCTGCTTTAAGTAGTCACCGAGGGATGAATACAGCTGTGGAGTTTCCCTAGTGCACATCATTAGTCAAGGCTTACCCTAACTAAGAAGAGTCAAGAACTCGATAAGATCACTGCCCTCGGTTCCGTTCAGGGTGTTGGCGCGATCATTACCTGTAATCGTTCTCATAAAATGTGTCCTTAATTTATTAGTAAAAAATCAGTATAGCCCTTTCCCCGACTGCCTTTCCAAGCACACAATAACACAATGCTTAGTGAAAGAAATGTAGTTTTGATAGGCTAATTTTTAGGTTCTCAACCTTAATTTTCCCTTAATTTTCAGTACCTAGAACTGACGAGAAGCAAGCAAAAAAGTTACTGATTGAGATGAATTTGAGTAGAAGTGTTGTCGTGCGCTGGAATTCTAGGGAACAAACTCAAGCCTCAGACTGCCTGCGAGCGCCACTTACCGCCTTTGTTTACAGCAGAAGGCCTACACCCTGAGATAAGCTGAAAGCAGCACCCCGTAACTCTTGCAGCAATTTAAGTCAGAATTGCTGTCTCACGAGAGAATGCGGGTTTCAGACGTATAACATTTTGAGATCTAAGCCTAAGTTAGGCCAGGGTGTTTTTGAGACTATCAGTCTTGCGCTGAGACGAATAACTACTCTCTGAAGTTAGTGAAGATGACGACGAGACTTCCAGAGATTTACGCCAACAATGGTTCCTGAAAAACCTCCGAGTATTACTCCCAAGGGTGCTCCTCCAATAAACCCCAGGTCAGCTTGAGATCTTGTCGGGAAGCCCCCAACAATTATCACGGTACCAAAACCAATAATTGATCCAATGATTGATCCGCCAAGTACCCAAGTAAATACGTCTCTTGACCTTTGAGTGTCTGCTGCAGCTAGCCCAAGCACCCCAATACCCAATCCTATAAACGCTCATTTACCCCTAGGATCAACATGTCAACACCCCATATGCTCCAGTTGTTCCAGGTGGAGCCTAGTATCACTGCACTAATTACTGTTATGATTGCCCCAAAAATCACCCAAGTAATTACAGCACCAAGAAATAGAACAAAGTTTCTTTGCATTAGTTTATAGAACCCATTTGACATCTTTCCCCGCAATCTTTAGCTTTCAAGCAAGCCGTTATTTAGCGAGCCAGTGATAGACGAGGATAGCAGCTGCTCAGTACAAACAGTTTCAGCGAGAAAACGGTGAAATCCATCTAGCTATAAGGTTTCTATCTCAGAGATTAGATCTCAAATGGGTTCTATAAGGGTGCTTATGCTGAAACTCCTAATAGTAGGCCAAAGGCGGAGATCAGACGAAAAGACCCAAGAATTTGAGTGGTTGACTCCAGAAAAGTTTGTAAGTGGCTTTAACCATCAGGTTCCTCCTGGATACCGAGCTGTCGCCTGAGATATCGCAACGAAAACATACTTGCTAGTTCGCTATAAGGATGCCACTCCGCAGCGGTCAACACCCAGAATTCTCCTCCCTCAATGTCGCTGTCAATGACGATACCAAGCTGGTGGGCTAACTGGAACCACTCGTTAAACTCGACCTGTTCTTGCGGGGAAGGCTGGCCCTTGGGCACGAGTGGCCGTGGTAAGGCAGGAGATAAGGTTTCTTGATCTATTAACGCTGGGAATGATTCTTGAGCCTCTAGTGGTTGAGCAGGGGCAAAAGCACAAGCCCCGTTGTCAGCCAATGGCTCGCGGCAAGAGGTTTCGTGGAAAAGTGTACCCACTCCTGAATTAGAGGAAGCTGCCTTAGGCTTTCCCAAACTCCTTAGAGGGACGTGAAACTCCTCTACTCGCAAGTGTTTAGAAGGAACTGGCCGAGCAAGGGCTAAGTCTCGTTCCAGAGTAGCAAAGCCTTCAACACTGGTATCAACGGGAGAACGAGACTGGCGAAGCTTAGCAAATTCTCGACGGCGGTCTTCCTGCTCTTGTCTAAGCTGACGGCAGCGATCGCAGCAATCTTGAGCTGAAGATGCTCTGGTAGGGTAGCGCGCAGCTCAGACCAACTGCTGATGGTAAAAGAACCCTCATCAGAGGAGAGCCACTGCTGCCCTTTGACCTTTGAGGGTCAGGCAGCAGTGGCTCGGAGTAAGACAAGATATAAACAAAACCCTACATAAATATAGAGTTGTGTAATTTCCTTCAACCACAGCAGTTTCAGCGATTCTGAAGAAAAGCTTTTGACCGTATTTTTTACAGGTTGTGTAATTTCTCCTGCGACTGCCGGTTTAGGCTCACTGGTAGCTTTTGGGAAAGAGAGGCTGTCAGGGTGCCAGAAAAGTTTGTTAGCACTTTTGTAGAGGGTTTGTTGACTGACATGGGCTTTCTCGGCGATCGCTTTGGCACGGGCTGTGATGCTGCTGGGTAGGTTTCTTTCAGCTTGTAGCTGGGAGACAGCAGTTTTAATCCGCGCTTGGGCAGCTTCTCGTTTAGCTTGGTGGTAACTGAAGTCAGCGGAAGGGGTTGGAGTGTTCTGGAGGCCGTAGTAGCTGGTGTCTCGGCTCTTGAGGGTACCGACGGGCCAGTAGTACCGCATAGCCCAGGTAGCGACTTCACGGCTGCGTTGCTCAAGATCTTTGACGTGGTTGGAGTATTCGCAGAACCCAGAGGTGGTTTGAGCGGTGCCTTGAATGTGGTCAGCGATCGCCTCGATGCTATCCATGCCTAGGAAGACTCTAGCTTCACAGGCAAAGAGTTTGAATTTCTCGTTACTCTGGCCAGGGCCAGTCCAACCTTGCTGTTTTTCGGTTGCGATCCTTTGGTGCCAAGCTTCAAGGGATTGGGGATGCCGATGGCGGCGGATGCGGTAGTTCTGCTGGCTGTGCTCAATAGCGCGGTTGAGCTGCTTGATATCTTGATGGGCGGTACACAGGTCAAAGGCGTCTAACCATTGCTCTAGAGTCCAAGGCAGAGGGTTGAGGGCAGCATTTAGGGGTACGAAGCCGCTGCCGGGTTGCATAGGATACCGGAGGGCAGCAAACTTACTGAATCCCTGGCCTTGGGGAATGTACCGTTTGGGATTGGGGTAGATTTCACAGTGGCCAGGACGCAGTTTAAGGCCGTTGGCTTGCAAGTGTTGTTGGAGGGTGGTAGCGAGCCAGAAACTACTGACGGGTTCGGGTAGGGGAGCATAGATATGCAGACCGCCGCTGTGACTGCTTTTGCAGATTTGGTTGCGTTTGATGACAAGCGCTTGAAGGGTACTTATGTTGATCGGAAGAGTGTTGGATTATTGTGTGGGTTGATATGGGGAGAAGTGATCGACTTCGATCACCGCCCAGGTTGTCAGGCTACTGGGGCGAGCACCAATCAAGCAGTCAGGGTTTTGGTGCAACTGCCACATTTCCACTGGCGTCAGGGGGAATGTTTTAATAGTTTCCCACTGCGGTTTATCACCGGGGTTGGGTCGAGGGGCATAGATCCAGTCCCAGCCGTTGGTGAATATTCGGGCGAGGCGTTGGCCCAGGGGGTCGAGGGGAAGAGGGCCGCACTGCGGGCGGTGATGGCTGGGATGCTGACGAGTCCTCTTGCGGTGTTTGCGGGTGTGGCGCTTGTGCCAGGAGCAGGGAGGGTGATCCGGTAAAGGCTGTCGCTGGTTCATCAGGCTACCTCCTGGAGAGGCTTGCGCCCGGCGATCACAGCGGTTTTGAGACTAAAACGGGTAGTGGCTGATTGCCAGAATTGCTGTTGAGGATTCCTAGTTTGAGAGAAGGAGGGTTGATGGGTTCTCACTATCCAAGCATTTTCTGAACGCACGATTGAACTCCCTACGATTGGTATATCTGCTGAACAGATAGGGAGCTGCCATACCTTTTTCAAAAAATGCTTGCCATCCTCGGCAAGTCACGTCTAAAATTTAGGCATGGCAAAGCAAGCGCAAAGCGCAAAGCAAAGCTGGGTGACCTAACCACTCGCCGCCAAGCAAATCAGTTAGTGTCCCCGTCCCTATCGAATAAACAAATTAATCAATAACCCCGGCTGTTCTCAGTTGGGGTTTTTGATATTTATCGTCTATGTCACTGCATCGCCCCCCTTGCAGGAATTTCCCTATAGATAGCTGAAATCAATCAAAACTGCAAACTAGCGCGGTGTCAAGTGACTTGCTGCTACACTCTTGCCACTGCCTTGCTTTCGCACTCAAGGTTTGTATGATCGCCAGTGATCAAGCGGCCTGCGGCTCTGGAGCGGTCAACATAGGCATAGAACGCCTCGTTGTCGTTGTTGTCCCGGTGCTTCAGGACACAGCGCTTCAATATTCAGCCTCAAAATAGTGTTCACCGAATGTTCGGCGAACAAGTTTTATGAAAGGTGAGAGATTTTTGCTACCGCATTAAGCTAAGTGATGGTTGCTATTCACCTAATTGCTGTTGACTAGATTGAAGCTTTGAGACCTCCCAGGCTGTCTCTCCATGTGCTCTTGTACCTGTTCTAGTAAAAATGAAGCCAGCTTCTTCAAAACTGTCTCCATAACCTCGAATTGTTTTGGCAGATAGTCTGAAGAGCTGAGCGACTTCCGAAGTAGAGAGTAACCAGCCCTTCTCGTAAGCTCGCTCTAGCGCCTCCAGGTGTGCAAGCGGCGCAGGAGCAGGTGTTAGCTTCGACACAATGGCAGGAACCAACCTGGAGGCGATCACTTCTACCACAGCCATTAACGAACCTGGCTGGTCAGCCTGGGTTAGTTGTCCAGTCTGTTCAGTGTGTTCACTGGATGAATATCCTTGCTCTTGTAAAAAGTCTGCAATCCCTCCCCCACGTTGGATATGAGCATGTAGCTGATCCAACTCTTGCAGTTGGTAACCGTCTATATACGATTTATTGCCCAGCTTCTGGGGCTTGATGTCTAAAGCATTCAGCCTCTCATAGAGGGCAGTCCGTTTGATACTGTACCTGTCTGGTAAATCAGAGACAGGAAACCTATCTATCCCCGCGTCCATAATGTTCACCGGATGTTCACCGAACAAAACACATCTAGCATACTCCACGTTCACCGGATGTTCACCGGATGTTCACTGAACAAGTGCAGTGAGATTAGGAGTTTCCTTTTTTGACCTGCCATGCGATTTGTGCTCGCTTCTTTCCAGCTCTGTTGAACACAAAACCGGAATCATCAAAGCTCTTACCGTACCTTGCAATAGTCTTAGCCGATAGACCCAACAACTGGGACACCTCAGAAGTAGACAATATCCAGCCGTGCTCACAGCACTTCTCTAGCTTTTCTAAATAGTCCAAAGGCTCAGAGGAAGCAGGCTGATGCATCATCCCTCTTAAAGCATCTATGGTTACTAAAACAACAGGGGTTGTCTGTGTAGTATTCCCATTCCCTAGAGCCAAAGATGTTTGGTTGTAAAACTGGGTGTGGGGTAGTCGCTGCGCCTCGCTCGACTGCGGTTCACTGGAATATTTAGTCTGATGTTGGTGTCCGTTGGTTGGGGTATTTGCAAGACCATGCAGCTCCATAAAATCTGTCATAGTGCCGCCGCTATGCATGTACTGGTGCAGTTCGTTGAGCAGATCAAGCTGATGGGAACTGATATAGGACTTAGTACCCCGTTTCATCGGCTCGACACCTAAAGCCGTGAGCCGGTTATAGAAAGCTGTCTTAGATACCCCATATTGCTGAGGCAGATCTTTAATCGGAACCCAGTCAAGTTCGGCTACTGGTGTGTTCATGCTTCCCCATCGGAAATTTTACGTTTATAGTCTAACTTTACATCCACCTTGACGTTCACCTTGACGTTCACCTGAACGTAAAGTACACTACCGGGTAACCAGACGAAAACGCTGCAATACTTGCCAGGGAAGGACTCTAGCAATACTTTCTGGCATGGAAAAACTTTCAAAATTTTAAGGAGATGTTCAAGTGTTTGCAGTATTTGCTTATATTGTCTATTTCACACTTCTCTGGATGCTCTTCGTGAGCGATGAGCCAGCAACCGCTACACAACAGAAGAAACCTACATATCATCAAGCAGCACTAGATAAACCCATTCAAGCACCTCGGTTGGCTGTTGCTAATTCCATCCACACCATTCCTCCAGTGGCTCTAATTCCCACTAGAAGAGTAGCCAAGGACCTCAACCAGTTAGGGATTAGAGAATTACGAGAGCTTTCCAAAGGCCGCATACGCGGCTTTATGAGGCTTAACAAGGCAGAACTGGTTCAAGCACTTCAGTAGTTTGTAGGGGCTAAAGAATGTGACCCAAGTGGTTCTAGGCGAGAATGAGTAGCTTGATTCGGCTTTACGGCGATTTAAGCGCCAAGTATCCAAGGCAGGTATTTTGGCAGATGTGAGAAAACATCAGCACTTTGAGACCCCTCTTGAGAAGCGCAAGCGTAAAGCGATCGCTGCAAGAAAAAGCAGGCGTTTCAACAGGACAAGGTAACGCTCTACGGCGACTGAAGCCGCGTAGCTTCTTAGTTCAACGATTTAACTTGCTAAGGCAGGTTCTCACCAACTTCAGTATCAGCAATATGTTCTAATCCTTCTCCCTGGGCTATGTCATCAGCAGCTTCTTTCATTAGAGAGCTAAGCCATTCGTTTGCTGTTTTAGAGGGATCAAGTTCAGCGAGTTTTTGTGCAGCTAGATTCAGGGCATGAATTGTTCCAGCAAAAACCGCCATACTCTCCTCATTGAGTGTGTATAGCTCTTTTTTGCCAAACCCGCGGCCAGATCCGGATCTCCTTGAACGCTTGCTCATCGATATCTCAATGGGCCTTTAGATAAACAGTTCAGGTGAAACATGGAAGAACTTACCTAAGACCTTAGCCTGAGTTTTACTTATGCTCCGCTTACCATTGACGACTTCAGAGATAACTCCTCTAGAGCCGAGGATACCTACCAAATCAACCTGTCTCAGGTCGCGTTGCTCCATCAAGAATTGGAGCATTTCGTGAGGAGCAGCATTACTGATAGGATAATGCTCTTCTTCAAATTGTTCGACCAACAGCACCCACAAATTCAGCAAGGCGTCCTCTTCCAGACTACGCTCCTTTGCCATCAACTTCTCTACAACGGCAAGGGCACGCTCGTTTTCTGCTTCTGTAGTGATCGGCTGCGGTTGATGCTCAGCTAGTAGAGAGCCATAGCGATCGCGATCAATAGTAAGGGTCATTTTTCCACTCGTCCTTGTTGTACTGAGCGTGGGTCAAAACGTACTTGATATAGATGACTTGGGCTTTGTAGTCAATGCTGGCGATCAACCAATAGTCATTGCCTTTGATGTTGAAAACAGTAAAGTTACCAACCGCTTCTGCCTTGAGAAATTGCTGCTTGACCTCCTCAAGATGTTGCCATCGGGCGGATTTTGCAGCTCGATACCATTGATCCAGTGGCTGTGAAGCCTGGGGATATTTCTAACCAAACACAGCTAACTGTTTGAGGCTCATAATGTCCATCAAATGGTATCTTTAGTCTTTATTGCTCTCAAAATGAGAGCAGGGTTGTCAACTCCAAAATTGGCAAAGTTTCATCGCCAATCGTTGTAGCTGGTTCAGCGATCGCCACCCACTCTTGAGCCAAATCTACAGGTGTACTAAAGCCCTGGCCTAAATTTGGCCTAAAGCACTTCAACTCAAGCTGTACTGCAAGTGTAACCTAGGGCATTTCCAGCCTTGAAAGCCTGATTCTATCGTTGACCTTCTGCGGAGTGTGCAGGAGTACGACACCTTAGAAACTCATGCTCTTCAATCTCCAGACTGGCTGAAAGCATTGAGTTAGCACGTGAGCAACCTTGGGTATCTCACATCTTGCACCAAGGCCCGGAAGATGGGAGAAAAGGGCGTGAAACCAATACACTGCAAGAAGAATGGATACTCTTGCCCACGCCCAAGAGCTAGTTTATCAATTGCTGGAGGCGATGCCGACCCCTAACAGCGTCAAAGCCTCAATGCCTTTTTGGAGCTATTTCTCAAAGCTCAAGGAGCTCCTTTGCCCGAGCACAGCGAGCTGAAGTCAGCTAGCGCGCTCAGCCGCTTTCTCAATCACTACTGCTGGTCCGTGCGAGGAGTCATTCGCCAAGTCCGGCGGGCACTTCAAGAGCAGTTGAGGCAATACCAACCCCGAGGGCGTCGCCCCCATCTGCAGATGATTCTAGACTTGACAAGCCTGGAGAAGCGAGGCAAGTTTAAGCCCATAGAGTCACTGGTGAGCGTGTTCAATGGTAAGCGGGGAGTGCATTTGGTAGTTTTATACCTGGTGGTGGGTCCTTGGCGCATTCCCTGGAGTTTGCGAGTCTAACGAGGCAAAGGGAACTGTTCGCCTGCTGAGTTGGGATTGAAACTGGTACGACAGCTGCCGGGGTGGTTCAGGCGACGCTTTGAGCTGATGGTGTTGGCTGATAGCGCCTTTGGAAGCGTGGCTTTCCTCAGGGGAGTCCGCCAACTCAAACTCCATGCTATTACAGGCATTCGTTATGACCGTCGCCTGGAGGATGGCCGCCAACTGTTCCATCTACACAAAAGCGGACAGCAGGTGCGGCTAGTGGGCCTTGATTTGCCAGTTACCGTGGCCTGGTTTTACCTCAAACGTGATGGACAACAGCAGCGCTCAAAGCGCTATGTCCTCTCGACCAAAGCTCTCAAGGCCAGTACCATTGTCTGGTGGGGCCGGCATCGTTGGCAGATAGAAGGCTTTTTCAAAACGGTGAAACACCGCTTTGGCCTGCACCGTTTTGGTCAGCAGACCCTCATCGGCATGTATCGCTGGTTGGTATTGTCGTTAGTCGCCTTCATTCTGGCTCATTGGGGCTATCTCTCTATGAATACTGAGGTCCTTCCCGACTGGGCCGAGGCAGCTAACGTTGTGCTCAAAGCATGTCTTTCAGAGCTGGTTGTGGAGCTGCTACTCCAGGAGATTGAGCGAAACCGCTCACTGTTATGGGACCAAGGGTGGGACGTTCAGATCACAAGGTGCAAGATGTGAGGTATCCTAAGCAGAAGCTAGGCTACAAGCACAACAGGACCAAAGTATGTTGCCAAATCAAGACCGTCTTGTGACGATTTCTGACAATGGTGAGTTGTGCGTTTCAATCAATTCAACAGCAGATGCCAAAATTGCGATTAAAGAATTGAAACTGAAGAAAAAGGAATACGCACTTGTAAAGCGAGAAATTTCTCAACATCAAAAGCAGATTCGCTCTGAGTACACGGATAAAGTACGCCTGCGTGGTTCTAAAGTTAGAGGCGGCGGTAGTATTGGTAGTTTCGTGCGGACAGTTCAAACAATTAATCGTGACGCTGATCGGCGTACTTTGACTCAGCAACTTGCGCCATTAGATCAACAGAAGAATGCCGTTAACAGGATTATCAATGTTATCGATCAGACAATTTTACAAGTTGAAAATTATATCATTGATAATTCCTAGGTTCTGGTAAACAAGAGTTTAAAGACTTTGCAACTATTGCAAATATATAAAGATGAGTGGACTGGCTATGGTGCCGGGAGTTTAATGCTGCATTAAGGCTGGTGTTCTGGGAACCAGCTTACCCTAACACTGCACTAAAGAGATCTTTTATACAATGGTTGACTGTACCAGTCCAACTTGCTTGATATGAGTCCCAGGACTGTATTTTGGCTTAAGCCTATCTGCGCTCTAGCTGAAGGCGTACCATCAGTGACTGCTAATGTCTAATGCGAATTTCAGAGTACTATCGGCTGGATCGCACTCAGCCAGCGCTTGACTTTGTTGACGTTGATATTGCGGGGGATACACGAGTCTTTATTGATCCACGGGCACTACGACTTTTGCCATCTCGTTGGGGCGATGAATGTGTAGCTCTAGTACAAAACTTCTTTCGAACAGTGATTGCTGCTATTCAGGAGGGGTCTCATACAAAAGCACAAAAGCTCTTACGGGTATTACGCGAACCTAATGAAACCCATCTTGGACTTTCTAAAGGTCAGGCCCGGGGTTGGGGGCTAGGACACGAGTCTGCCCGTGATGTATGGCAAGCTCTAAGTAGAAGCGAGGCCATTCAGAGTGGGCTACTAGAGGATCTTGAAGACAGCATCCTCATGGTGGAAGGGATCGCCTCAGACGTCATTTCTGACATTACAACTAATATTATTCGTGAGCCGCTGATTCAATACACCAAGGACATGGCAACCTATTACAGAATTCCGCTTGTAGCTGATGTAGAC
>JAUJON010000059.1 GCA_030447595.1 Thermosynechococcaceae cyanobacterium YX3bin19 | reverse complement strand
TCGTGAAAGCGATAGTGGTTACGGACGCTACAACCCAGAGGCTACAGGTCGGACTACGTTCTATATGTCTCTAGAGATACTTAAATCTATTGAAATTCAGGCACTCCAAGAGCATGCGTCTCGCTCCTGCTTTGTAAGTAGTGTACTGGGGTTTCTACTGCTGTCACCTACAGGTCAACAGTTAAAGAGAAATGCTCAATTCAATAACCGATCCCTTGCACAGGAGTTGGAGCAAACGCTTGCTCTCTTCCAAGAGCAACTACCACTAGAGGAAATTACACAACTTGCTACAGCAAGCCAACGATCGCCAGTTCAGATGTTGACCTACCTTGTTTTAAAGGGATTGCAAGCTCACAAAGAAAAAAGCTGACTGGTAGCTTTAGCCGAGGTAGGGGACCGGTGTAGACTGAATCCGGTTTGATTCGGCTTGTCCAATGGAGCCAAACCTATGCAGCTGACGTGAGATAACTATCTGTAAGCGCGACCCCTATTCAGTCTAGCGGGTTGGGAGAAGACACAATTAGCTTCTCTAATGGGTATTGCTAGGGTCAGTTTGAACAGCGACTCCGTGATAACGCTTAGGGTTGCTGCTCAATAGCTTTATTGAGCGCTAACTGAATTTCTCTGACTTGATTAATATCCTTCGAGCGGTAGGCTTCGATGCAACCTGCTGGTGGAGTTTCTTCAGAGGTGTTAAGTATCAGCAGATATTGAGAGCTTTGTGCTAACAACCAACAAACCCCACCAATGATCCCGATCGCGCCCAGACCATAGACTATTAAACTGAGAAAACCAACCACAATACAAACAGTGGGTCCAGTCCGGGGAGGCGTTGCTTTCAAGATTGTGATTGAGTTGATATCACGAATTAGATAACGCTGATCAGCAACTTTAAGTAAGGTGCTAGTCAGCGTTATACCGTTCTTATCATAAATCAGAGGCTCTACCATACCAGAGGTTTCTATACGTTAGGGAGCAACCTGGTTAAAATAAGCCGCCGCTAAAATGATCAGACCCAGAAGCATTAGGGGAACCCAAAGGTCAATCCAGTGAATCATTGCTAAGCTGGCTCTCACTAAAGTGATAGACTTTATAAGATTAGTAAAGTACACAGAAAAACGGCACTACTCTTAGCGTAGCAGGAGGTTAGCAATGAGGCTGAAGTCCTAGGAGTCCTCTAGAAAAATGGGTCGTAATGATAAGTCAAAGCAAGCGTCTGCTCGGCTCAGGCAGCTTAAGAAGCAGTCAAAAACTTGGAAAAAGAAATTGCAAGCCTCGGATCAGTCCGGGGCTCGTTTTTTGCTGCCTAATTCTCTCTAACCAGTCCGTTGATTCCGGCTTCAGAGATTTTAACTAGTCGTTTTTCTAGGTGTTGTGCTACCCATTTTCCTGATGCTGAATGCTCCAGCAAAACGGCATGCTTGAGGAGAACAGTCTGTATCCCCTCAACCTTGGAGCAATGGAATGGCAGCCTCATCACCTGAACCCAGCCCGCTGTTGGCTTTTTCCAACAGCTTAGCCGATGCTGTTGAACAAGCTGGACGATTTGTTGTTGCAGTTAACGCCCGCCGGATGCCGTCGAGTGGTATTCACTGGCAGCCAGGGGTAGTGGTCACTGCGGATCACACTCTCAAGCGGGATGAAGAGGTTACCGTCACACTAGCCGATAACCGTACCCTACCTGCGACCCTGGTAGGGAGAGACTCCGGTTCTGACCTGGCCGTTCTCAAGCTAGAGGGTATAGAACTACCTACGGCAGAATTTAGCAATGCCTCAGTGAGGGTAGGGCATTTGGTTCTGGCGATCGCACGTTCCGGAGAGAGTGGCCTGAGCGCCAGTCTGGGGATAGTTAGCGCCTTGAGCGGTGCCTGGCGAACTTGGCACGGCGGCCAGATTGATCAGTTCATCCGCCCGGGCTTGACGCTCTATCCTGGATTTTCCGGGGGTCCCCTGGTTGACTCGCGAGGTCAGGTTGTGGGCATTAATCTGTCGGGTCCCCGGCGAATGGCCTTGACTATCCCTGCTGCCACCGTCAATCGCGTAGCAGCTCAACTTCTGGAAAAAGGCCGCGTTACCCGTGGTTACCTGGGTGTTTCGATGCAGTCCGTGCGTCTACCAGATAGCCTCAAACAGGCGCTGGACTTAGCTAATGATAGCGGCGTGATTGTCGTTAACATTGCGCCAGGTGGTCCCAGTGAGCAGGCAGGATTACTCCTTGGCGATGTGCTGTTAGCTCTTGACGGCACACTTGTAAGCGACACAGGGGATGTGCTGGCATTGCTAGGCCCAGAGCGCGTGAGTAAAACAGTTAGTGCCCAGATTGTCCGAGGCGGCAGGTCAACAGAACTGAATATTACCGTGGGTGAGCGCTCGCGCGCGGAGGAGTAGCCATGATGCGGCAAAACGCTACAACATCATTGGCTGATTTTGTGGCTGGGCTACAGCTTCTTCTCTGGAGCGGGCAGCAGCAGCGATGCAACGTGCTAAGCGGAGCGCCCAAACTGGAGGAACTGTGATCCGTGTCCTGGTTGCTGCCGGCTCAGTAGTAGTGCAGGCAGGGCTCGAAACCGTCCTGGCAAGCCACTCAGAGCTAACAGTGTTAGGCAGTTCGTCTGGTATCACTACCCTCGCTCAGCAGGTTGAGGCCCTACAGCCCGATGTAGTTTTGCTAGAGCTGGAGCTGGAGGACGAATCCCTGGCTGCCCTATCTGCCCTAGACTCAAGACCTCCAGGTATTACTATCGTCGTCCTGGCAGATAACCTACAGCTTGAATGGGCAATCGAGGTGTTACGTTCTGGAGTGCGGGCAGTACTGCCTCGTGAGGCAACGGCGAATGAAATTGTCGCTGCGGTGGAAGCAGCCGCTGCCGGACTGGTCGTACTGCACCCCGACACTGTGGACGCTTTGCTGCTAGAGCCAGCCATCCCCCGGGTCCTACCAACCTCCCCGACTCAAGCACTGACCCCCCGCGAAATTGAAGTCCTGGGTATGCTGGCTGAGGGGCTAGGTAATAAGACGATTGCCCGGCGTCTAGGCATCTCTGAGCACACGGTTAAGTTCCACGTGGGCTCGATTTTCAGTAAACTTAATGCCTCCAGTCGCACCGAAGCAGTGGCGCTGGGAGCCCGGCAGGGTTTAGTCATGTTCTAGCGTAGCTGACCCTAGCCATCTTTCCGGGTCGCTCCCTAGCCATTTCGTGGATGTCGTCCACTGCTTGGAAACGGCATCCTAGAAGTACGGAGGTTCCTCCTGGCCATGCAGCCCCAGGGAGGAAACCTAGCAGCTAAAAGGAGCAATCTTCATGCAGCAATTATCCTTATCGGAGAGTAGCCTCAAGCCGGAGGCAATCCGCCCTGATCTCACTCCCACTGCCGACAACGAGCTGCTGGATGCCTATTCCCGGTCCGTCAGCCAGGTAGCGGAGAAGGTCAGTCCCTCTGTGGTCAATATTGAAGTTCATCAACGCCTGAGAGGGCGGCGATCGCCCACGCGCCCTCAAGAAACTCGCGGCAACGGCTCTGGCTTTATCTTCACCTCTGATGGGTTTATTCTAACGAATAGCCATGTAGTCCACAACGCCACCCGGCTTGAGGTGATGCTTGCTGATGGGCGGCGATTTCCGGCCCATCGGGTCGGCGAGGACCCAGAGACTGACTTAGCCGTGATCCAGATCCATGCTCCCAATTTGCTCCCGGCACGCTTGGGAGACTCCCAGGCAATCCGTGCGGGTCAGTTGGCAATCGCCATCGGCAATCCCTACGGCTTTCAGTGTTCAGTGACGGCTGGCGTTGTCAGTGCCCTGGGGCGATCGCTGCGAGCCAGCTCTGGTCGCTTGATCGACGACGTGATTCAAACGGACGCTGCCTTGAACCCTGGCAACTCTGGCGGTCCCCTGACTAATTCGCGAGCAGAGGTGATAGGGGTCAACACCGCTATGATCATGCCTGCTCAGGGTATCTGCTTTGCGATTGCGGTTAACACCGTCAAGTTTGTTGCCGGCCGGTTGATGCGAGATGGCAGAATCCGGCGCAGCTACATTGGGGTCGCTGGGCAAAATGTCCCCTTGCATCGCCGCTTGGTGCGCTTCCATAACCTACCCGTCGAGACTGGTGTGCTGGTGGTTGCTACAGAGCCAAATAGCCCGGCCCAACAAGCAGGGCTTCAGGAGGGAGATGTCATCGTCGGGTACAGCGATCGTCCCCTTGCCAGCATTGATGACTTGCACCGGCTATTAACAGAAGATCAGGTTGGCATAAGATTACCTCTCACAATCATCCGGCACTTGGAGAAGCGGGTGCTTGACATTGTCCCAGAAGAATCTAAAGTTTGGCTGGACGGGTAGTCCAGCTAGACTGATGCACATTACCCCCCAGTCCAAAGCTAGGGGGTATAACATGAAAGCGCTCATCGACTAGAAGCCACCTACGTCCAGTAAAGAATCCTAGCCTGGGGAAAGCGGCGAGCAATCTCGCGCTCAAAGAAGCTGCGTAATTCCTTCATGGAACTGGCATCATAGACATACTTCGTGCCGCCGAACTTGTTTCGCTTGACACTGCGCTTAGCCTCGTCCATATCCAAACGGGTCTTGGGATACCAGTTCATCAATACTTCCTTAGAACCGGGGGTAAAGCGGTGGGAGATGAGTTCGAAGGTCAAATCGCAGTCAAAATCAAGCGCTTCACTAATTGAGTCCAGTAACTGGCTGTAATGCTCAGGCCAGTCCTCCATCAGCATAATCGGTGCAATCACTAGGCCTACAGGATAACCGCCACCACCCTGAGAACGTGGCAATGCCAGCCGTCGTAAAGCCTGTAGCCGAGCTGTAACGGGTGCGGTACCGCCCTCAAATCGGCCTGAGACGGGCTCAGCGTTGACACTTGCACGGCAGCGGGTGTGACCGTTGTGCGGTAGATCTAGCAGCTCATTGATGGCGTCAAACTTCGAAACCCAACGCAGATGCTCGTCCTGGCGAGTCCCAAAGTAGCGAATACACTCAGCTAAACTACCCGTCAGGTGCTCAATCCCTAATGGATCGGTGTAGCAACTGACCTCAAACGTTGTCGCCTTGCCTGACTGCTCGTAGGCTGCCAGGTTTCCTAAGATCTGCGGCAGGTTGGCAAAAACGCGGATCACGGGAGGGCCCTGCAAGCTGCCTGCTAGATAACAGTACTGGCAGTGAGCGGGGCAGCCTTCGGCCAGGTGAAACTGCCAATCTGCTGAAGGCGGGATCGGACTCAGCTTGAGAGCGCTTGGTGGCGCGGTGACAACTGCCAAAGTGCGCTTAGCAATGCTGTAAGTAGCTCGCTCATCCTCACCCCGGAGGCCAGTGAGACGGTTGCGAGGTAGTTCTTCCACCGGCAAGCCTAGGGACTGCACTCGCGATAGGATTTGCTGGCCCCACGGTTCTGCTAAGGCAGCAGGGGTAAATAGCACCTGCTGGGGCATCCATAAACGCGGCTCTCGAGCTTGCAGTTCTAGCAAAGTAGGACGTTCTGCTGTAGCGTTTGACAAGATTATTTGCCTCTATCTTTTTATTTTTTGGCAACAAAAAAGAGAGCTGCTGAGCTCAATAGTTTTACCGAACTGGCTTCCCAGCAGAGATCAACTAGTCGATTTGCACCCAAGAGTTCAGCAAGTGCTCTGATAAAGATTTTGTCTGTCTCCCTAAATACCAATCACTCAGATCTATCGAGTTTGAGAGCAGCAGAATTAATACAGTATCGCTGACCTGTCGGGGCTGGACCATCATTAAATACATGCCCTAGATGCGCGTCACACTCGGCACAAAGCACTTCTGTTCTACGCATGAACAGGCTGCTATCCTCTTCTTCCTTGACATTTTCTTGGCTAACTGGGGTCCAAAAACTCGGCCAACCTGTCCCGGAGTTGAACTTAGTCTCAGAGCTGAATAGCTCGTTCCCACAGCAAACGCACTTATAGGTCCCTGCATCTTTAGCGTCGTGGTACTCACCAGTAAAAGGTCTTTCGGTGCCTTTCTGCCGAGTCACTTTGAACTGCTCTGGTGTCAGCTGCTCTTTCCACTCTGCTTCAGTCTTCTGTACGTCGTTAGTCATGTTTAAATACTCTTTGGAACCGCACACTTTGATCCTAGTGGTTATCTTCCCTTGGCTACAGTGAGGATTCCCGCAACTTGCCAGGAGCCAACTGTATTACACCACAACCTAGGCAGGAACGCGGACCGACTGGGGCTGGCGCTGGTGGGTTGCTACCAGCCAGTTGCCCTCCGAGGGAGCCAGGGTCAGGCCACGGCGCACGGGCCGCACCGCATGCTTATCAACCAGCGCTAACTGGTAGTGAGCTAAAACCGTTGCTAGGACAAGTTTCATTTCTAACTGGGCAAAGGCAAGCCCAATACAGCGGCGATCGCCCCCACCAAAAGGCAGATACTCATAGCCCAAGTATTGTCGTTCCAGAAACCGCTCTGGCCGGAACTGCTGCGGATTGGGATATAGATCCTCCCGGTGATGGGTCATATAAATGCAGGGAGCCAGCGGTGTACCGGAGCAAACTCATATCCCATGAGCTGCAGGGTAACTTGACAACCCGGGGGAAAGCGAGCATTGCCACCGGGTAGATGCGCAGGGTTTCTTGGCAAACTGCTGTTAGGTAGGGAAGCCGGGCCACGGATTCTGGGCTGTCAAGATTAGATCCATGCCCTTCCAGCTCTGAGCGCAACTTCTCCTGAACTTCTGGCAGATGGTGCACCCAGTACAAAGCCCAGGTCAGGGCAGAGGCCGTGGTCTCGTGGCCGGCAATCAGCAGGGTCATCAGCTCGTCGCGCAGCTCGATATCCGTCATCGGCTGGCCCGCTTCATCACGAGCCGTCATTAGCAGGGTCAGAATATCGGCGCGGGATGGCTCAGCCTGCTGTCGGCGCTCTTGAATTTCAGCGTAGATCAATTGATCGACCTGCTGTCTCTGGCGCAAAAAACGGCCCCAAGGGCTCCAAGGGCCAAAGTCTCTTTGCAGTGTCTGGAAAAACAGCAGGCTAGAGCTGAGACGGGAGCCGAGTGAATCTAGCATTGAACCGAGCAGTTGCCGCAGTTGTGCATATCTTGCTCCCTCCTGCAGGCCGAATACCGCCTGTAAAATCACCCGCAGCGTGATTTCTTGCATGGAGGTGCGGACCGAGAAAGGCTGGCCAATCTGCCACTGGCCGACTACCTGCTTCGTAACCTGGCAAATCAGCTGACCGTAGGCCCGCATGCGATCGCCATGAAACGGGGGCATCAACAACCGTCGCTGCCGTTGGTGGCGATCGCCATCCAGCAAGATTAAGGAGTGGTCTCCCAGCAGGGGTCGTAAAATCACGTTCTCTTGACCGCAGTCAAACTGCTCTGGGCCGGCAGTGAAAATACTTCGGTTTGCCTCTGGATCGCCAATAAACACGATTTCCGGACCTCCTAATCGTGCTGTAAACGGGTCACCGTAACGCTGCGTAGAGGTTTCCAAAAAATCAAGAGGACGAGCAATCCACTGGATCTGCTGCAGAAGCGCTGAAGTCTTAGGACCATCCGGTAATTTCATTGTGTTTCCCCTAACTCAACCAGCTCTCCAATACTGAAGAGACCCTGTTACAAATCTAGCTAACTATAGGGTTGAAGTTTGCTCCAGTTCTGATTCCTTTACCCTGGTAGGGCCACTGCGATCGCCGCGATTGAATAGAATTTTGCAACCATCATCGGAATATTGCCAGCCGAGAGGGTTGAAGCTGCTGCTTGACCTTCATCGGCACCCCCCCAGACGGAACCAAGGTGATCCCCCGGCGCACGGGTTGAACGGGGCGGTCATTTGCGGGTAATAGCTCAAAGTGCGACAAAATTGTCCCCACCACTAGCTTCATCTCATACATAGAAAAAGCCATGCCAATACAGCCGCGACTGCCGCCGCCAAAGGGCAGGTACTCGTAGGGGGAATATTTCTGGGCCTCGAATCGCTCTGGCCGAAAACACTCAGGGTGAGGGTAAACTTGCGAACGACGATGAGCCAAGTAAATGCAGGGAACCAAAATTGTACCGGCGTCAAACTCGTACCCTGCCACTGCAACAGGCTCCTTCACCATCCGGGGGACGCAGATCATGCCAATCGGATAAATTCGCAGGGTTTCCTGGCAGACAGCGGTGAGATAGGGTAACTGAACGATCCCTTCGGGGTTAGCAACGTCTCCGAGAGCCCCCAGTTCTGCTCGTAGCTTTTGGAGTACCTGGGGTGAGGCATGAATTAAATGAAAAATCCAGCTCAGGACAGCCGCTGTAGTTTCGTAGCCCAGCAGCAGCAGGGAAACTAACTGATCCCGCAGCTCCATATCTGTCATCGGCTGGCCGGCATCGTCCTCTGCCGCCATCAACAGGCTGAGAATATCAGTCCGACCAGCATCGTTTTGGCAGCGGCGTTCCTGAATCTCCGCGTAGATCAACCTGTCGATCTGCTGGCGGCGACGCAGAAAGTGGCCCCAGGGACTCCACGGCCCCAGATCGCGCTGCAGGGGAGGAAAGAAGAACAGGCTGGAATAGAGCGGGGTAGTGACATCATCCAGCAAAGCACCCAGCAGCTCTTTCAGCTGGAAGTAACGGGGTCCCGGATCTAAGCCAAATACTACCTGCAGAATAATCTGCAGGGTGATTTCCGGCATGCAGTCGTGAATCAAGAGGGTTGAACCCGCCGCCCACTCGGATATGACTTGCTCGGTGATCTCGCAAATAAGTTTGCCATAGGTCCGCAGGCGATCGCCGTGAAACGGCGTCATCAGCAACTGGCGCTGGCGCTGGTGGCTTCGGCCCTCCTGTAGTACCACGGAATGATCTCCCATCAAGGGCTGGAAAACGTGGGTTGCCTTCTTGAAGTCAAACTGCTTGGCAGGCGCTGCAAAAATTTCTTGGATTGCCTGGGGGCTACTAAAAAACACCACTGGCGGAGAATTGAAGCCAAGTACCCGTGCAGTGAAGGGATCGCCGTAGCGCTGAGTACAGTTGTCTAGAAATTTTGTGGGCTGGGCAATCAAATGGAGGGTTTGCAGTAAGGATGGTGTCTGGGGACCATCAGGCAATTTCATTCAGGCGTTCCTTTAGACTCAGCGAGGATACTGCCACCGTAGCGAATTCCTACTAGTAGTAGCGACCCCCTGTTACCCTCCGGTGTCCCTGAGGTTGTTGTGATAGCTCCGGCACAGGCACACCAAACATCCAAGGGACTACTCAGCGGTTAGTAGGCACTCCGACCCAGTCTCGTGTCGATCGAGATTTGTTTCATAAATCCGCTTTTAGATATTCTGCCAAAGATTTGGTAACTTTTATGTCATCTTTTCCAGAGAGGAATTGGCATATATACACTATTCAGTATGGTTTAAAAATAAAGAAAACCTTAAGGAGGACCTTTGATGAATCCTCGCCTGCTTCGTCAATTTTGGTCTTTAGTCGAAACAACACAGTCGAACATCCTGTTAAGTCTGGATGATGCCAGCTTGATCCAGTGGTTATTAGGGCAGCTTCAACAGCAGCGATCGCTGGATAACGATGAGGCTAGTATTCTCAATGACTATGCGAATTCGAAGCTAACCTTGATCCGGGATATTGCTCAGAATCGGCAGGCCCTTTGCCGGGGACATTAAACGCTTCAGCTTGGTTCAAAAGCAGGCCGGATCTCAAGTTTAATCTCAGGGTAAATTGCAGCCGGAATTCAGGAAATCCGCCCTCAGTCTGGTTTTCCTTTGACACACTTAAACGGTACTATAGAGTTAGCGATACCGCTAACAGGTGTCGATGTCGAGTTTTGTTAATTCCATGGACCGAAGTCCATCCAGTCATAGTTACAACTCCTGATTGCTAGGGTGAGCTTGTCTCCTGGCGTGAGGGAGATTAAGGAGAATGCCATGCTCACCCAGGAAGACCTCACTTCTCTGCTGGATGCTACCGACTTAAACCAGTTGAAGTCGGAGCTGAACCGTATCCCCCCAGTCGATGCAAGTGACTATATTGTTGATTTGCCCTTGCATCAACGGGCGATTGCCTTTCGAGTGCTCAACAAAGGTCAGGCAACGTCGGTTTTCGAACAACTCCCTCCTGAGATTCGCGAAGAACTGATTGACTCAATGCTTGATACCCAGGTCCGCCACATTGTTGAGGGTATGCGGCCTGATGAGCGGGCTGAGCTATTCGATGAACTGCCAGCGGGCGTGGTTAAACGGCTGCTACAACACCTGAGCCCTGTTGAACGGCAAGCCACGGCAACTATCCTGGGCTATTCAGAAGGGACGGCGGGTCGGATTATGACCACAGAGTACGTCAAGCTGCGCCAAGACTTAACGGTTGGCGAAGCGCTGAGTAAAATCCGGCTCAGCGATCGCGATAAAGAAACCGTCTACTACACCTACGTTACCGATGACAACCGCAAACTGCTACAGGTGATCTCCCTGCGGCAACTGCTATTTTCCATTCCTGAGGTGCCGATCAAGAAGATTGCCAGTAATCGGGTGATCAGCGTCCATACGGATACGCCCCAGGAAGAAGCAGCGAACCTAATGAAACGCTACGACTTGCTGGCTGTCCCTGTGGTAGACCGGGAAGATCGGCTAGTGGGGATTATCACCATCGACGATGTAGTGGATGTCCTAGAAGAAGAGGCGACCGAAGACATTCAAAAGCTGGCAGGCGGGGGCGGGGATGAGTCAGCTCTTTCTTCACCTCTAGTGACACTGCGCAAACGCTTACCCTGGCTGCTCATCAATATTGGGCTTTACATTGGGGCTGCTAGCGCGATCGCTCCCTTTCAAGGAGTCATAACTCAGGTTTCCGTGTTGGCTGTGATCATGCCAATTCTGGCCAATAGTAGTGGCAATGTTGGTTTTCAAGGATTATCAGTGATTGTGCGCGGGATTGGGGTCGGGGATGTCACGACCCAGGATACACCCAAAATCCTCCGCAAAGAAATTCTGGCAGGACTGGGGACTGCAATTGCCCTGGGAACGGCGTTGGGATTAATTACCTTAATCTATGCCGGTGCTCAAGATCGATGGGTTGCTTGGGTTGCCGGACTAGTTATGGCGTCGAACGTGCTGATCGCGGTCTCTTTGGGAACGCTACTGCCCATTGGCTTAAAGCGGCTAGGGCTTGACCCGGCTTTAATTAGTGGCCCGTTGATGACCACGACGCTCGACGCAGTCGGTTTTTTCACGTTTTTAAGCCTCATCTCCGTCTCGCTCCAATGGCATTAAACCGATAGGCTGAGCTGAGATCCAGTGGGAGTCTTCGTCACTTCAATCCGAGTTTGGAATGCTTCTTTGAGAGTAGGCATATGCGTGACCGTGAGGATACAGGCAAAATCTGTGGCGATGGCGTTGATTGCCGCGATTAACCGTTCGCAGCCTTCTGTATCCTGGGTACCGAAGCCCTCATCAATAATCAGCATTTGCAGGTCGCTGCCCGTCCGTTGAGCGAGTAAGCGGGCCAAGGCCAGGCGAATCGCAAAGTTGACCCGGAAGGCTTCGCCGCCAGAATAGGTTTCGTAGGGCCGAGTACCCTGGGCATCGGCGATCAAGATATCCAGAGTATCAATCAGCTGAGAATGAGCTTTACTGCCGCGACCCGCTCGCTGGGTCACAAACTGCACGTGCAGTTGGCTGGCACTCAGGCGAGCGAGGAGTTGGTTGGTTTGCGCCTCCAGCTGAGGCAAAATATTCTCAATCATCAGCGCTTGAATACCGTTTTTCCCAAAGGCCTGAGCCAGCTCTTGGTAAACCTGATACTGGCAACGAGCCGCTTGCAGTTGTTGCTGCTGCTCTTGGTATTGAAATTTGAAACTGTCTAGCTGCTGCTGTTGCTGCTGTAGACGGCCCAGTTGGGCCAGTTTGTCATCCAGATCGCTGCGTCGCTGCTGGATTTTTTGTTCTAGAGCCTGGAGGACGTCGCTATCGTTAGGAGCGTGAGCCAGTTGATCTTGTAAAACGGCAATTTGTCGGCTGATGGCTGCTAGGTCTTGGGATCGCTGCTGGTGGATTTGAGCCAGTTCGCGCACCTGCTGCTGAACTTGTGGGTACTGCTGCTGGGCTTGTCGTAATGCTTGGTACCGAAGTTGCCACTGCGTCTGTTGCAGAGTAGCGCGGAGGGTGTTGTGGTGGTCGAAGTCATAGTTTATTTCCACGAGTTGCCGCTCCAGTTGGTTAATCTGCTGCTGGAGTTGAGACTGGTCAAGCTGTTGCAGCCGCTGCTGCAGCGTCGCCAACTCAGTCTCTAATTCTGGCAAGCGGGCAGCAATTTGGGCTTGACGGCGCTGGGCTTGCTTGACTTCAACTTGTTTAATTTCAGCCCAACGCCAGTGCTCCACCTGCCCCCGGGCCAAGGCATGATCCTTCTCGTCGTAATGCATCTTGTTGAGGGTTTCTGCCAGCTGGTGCAGCTCTGTTTGGAGAGCCCTCGCGTAATCTCCCTTCATCAGCGATCGCTCGATGGCATCCACTTCTGCTTTAATTTGTTGCAGGGTGCCACTCAGACTTTGGGTTGTTTGGAGTTGCTCCTGCAGTTGTCCCCGCCGTTCCAGGGCTAAGTGGTACTCCGTCAGTTCTTGATCTAGACGGCGATACTCCTGGCGCAACACCTGGATTTCCCGCTCTGAGACAGACAGTTGCTCGCGGACCACCCAGATCTGGTCGAGGATGTCCTGTTTTTGCACCTGGTGTTTTTTCTGGACCAATTCCCAGTGGAGATTGTCTAGGGGGCGATCGCACAAGGGGCAAGCGGCATCCGGCTGGCCTAGGAACTCAATTTTTTGCTCCAGCTGCCCCAATCGGATTTCACAATCGCGCTGTTGGGCTTGCAGGCGCTCCATAAAGCTGCGGCGCTCCAACCCTTTTTCCTGGACGTGCTGCTGGTAGATTCGTTTTTTCTCCAGGTGCTCAATCTCCTCGTTGACAGACAGAACCGCCTGTTGAATTCGCGGTTGCCGAGACTGTTGGGTCTGGAGCTGCTGAGCTTGGTGGTGCAGCTCTTCTAGGCGAGCACTCAAGCGTGAAGTCTGGTGTTCAAGTTGAATTTGTAGCTGTTGCTGACGCTGGAGCAAGGGAAACACCTGAGTTTGCAGTTGATCCAAATGAGTAAGCTGGGCTCTAGCTGCGCGCAGTTTTTCTAAGGCTGCTTCAATGCTCGCCGCTTTACTGAGGATTTGTTGCAGTTCCTCTTCCTGCTGTTGCCAAGTGGTGCGTTGGGCTTCAACCTGCTGAAGCTGTGTGAGAAGTTGCTGCTTTTGGGCCTGTTGCTGCTGCTGCAGATTCTGCCGCTGTTCCTGCATCGCCTGAAAAGTCTGGAACTTCGCAGTTAAGCTTTCTTCTTGAATCTGCAGGTGTTGATAGCGGTTGTACTCGGCTGTAATTTGATGCGCCTGCTGCAGCAGCATTTCTAACCCTTGCTGCTGTTGTTGGGCTAAGGTCCAGCGATCTTGAAGGTGCTGCAAGTCTTGGGTTAAGTTTTGCTGTTGCTGCTGCTGCCAGTGGAGATGTTGCTGCCAAACTCGCCGCTGTTGCTGGGCTGCTTGCCGCCGCTGTAGCTGTTCGCTGTCTGCTTGCTGGAGTGCTTGCATCTCAGCTAGCTTTGCTTCCACCGTTGCCCGCTCAACTATGAGAACTGCCTCTTGCTGGAGCTGTTTCTCGAGCGCGGCTAA
>JAUJON010000058.1 GCA_030447595.1 Thermosynechococcaceae cyanobacterium YX3bin19 | reverse complement strand
CTGCCATTGACAGCCTAACCGTTGCTGGAACCCTCTGGGCGGTTATGTCCAACTATCCGCTAATGAACCGACAAGTAGCAGCTGCCGGTGCGGGCACTGGGACAAGTCTACGTCTTGTGCTGAGAACCCCAGCGGTGCTGATGGCAGGTTTGTTACTGCTGGTCTATGTGGGAACGGAAGCTTCCTTAGGCAGCTGGGCCTATAGTGTTCAGACAATCAGTCGAGGGACGCCGGAGTTGCTGGCGGGTTATGGGGTCAGTGCCTACTGGCTGGGGCTGACGGTCGGACGTCTGGGTAGCGGGAGGATGGTACAGTACCTAGGAGCAATCCGTACCCTTGATTGCTCGCTGGCCCTACTTACAGTTAGCCTGTTGCTCTGGTGGCTGCGGCCTCATTCCCTGTGGAGCCTGCCGCTGATTGGGTTTGCCCTTGCCGTCATCTTCCCGTTGACAATCTGGCTGCTGCCGCAGCGCATCTCTGCTCCACTAGTGCCAGCGGCGATCGGCTTTCTGACAAGTATCGCTAGTTTGGGTGCTGCCTTGATCCCTACAGCGCTAGGCTGGATTGCTGCTCGTGGAGGCTTGGAGATCATTCCCGTACTGATGTTGCCTTTAGCAGCCCTCATGATTGGGTTACATCGTTGGCTGGTTCAGTACACACCTGCTTGGGAAGCTAACCGCTAGACGCTTGCAGCTCTACTAGTCATTCACCCCACAAATTTTGCCAGTATCAAATGTAATCCAATGCAGCAGCAGGCCGCTAAATCTATCCATGCTTAATCTCAAGGCTTAGGTCTAAGACACTGGGGCAAGTGACCTGCATCGGTGCTAGTTTATTCATCTGAGCTAGTGTGAGGTTTTAATGGCGTTTTTGCTACCGCTGCTAACAACTGTTTCCAAGGGGGTTAAGGCCAGATTTGTCCAAAAAACTCGCCAGACTATGGAAGTGCAGGAACAGTTTTTGCACGATCTGCTGCAAGCCTATCAAGGGACAGCGTTGGGTCAGGAATATGGGCTGGGTGAGATTAAAACTATTGACCAGTTCCGAGAACAGGTTCCGGTTTTGCCTTACAGCAGCTACGAACCTTACACTGAGAGAATTGCCCGGGGTGAACAAAACATTCTCACGCCTGATCCTGTGGTCTATCTCAACACCAGCAGTGGCTCGACGGGCAAACAGAAACTAATCCCCGTGACCCAGCGGTTTCAGAACTCTCTGCGGCAGGCTAATCTAACCAGCATTGGCTTTTTAAGCGATGCCCTGCAAGCCCGAGGACTTAAGTTTGGCAAACTACTGGCCGCCCACTCAGTCCAACTACCGGGACGTACTAGTGGCGGTATCGAGTACGGTCCAGCCAGTGTTGGTGTCCTCCGCATGGGCAAGTTTTTGTACGAGCAGCTCTTTGCCCATCCCTTCGAGACCCTGCAGCCAGCCGACAGCCTTACCCGCCACTATCTTTGTCTTCTCTTTGCCCTGCGACAGCCTTCAATGCGGGGAATGGGAGCCAATTTCCCAATGCTGATCCTGCGGATTTGCCACTACCTGGAGCGCTATGCGGATGAATTAATCCGAGACTTAGAAACTGGGGCGATCGCTCAGTGGTTAACCTTAGAACCGCAAGTGCGGGTTCGCTTAGAGCGACGGTGGGCAGCCGCTCCACTCCGGGCCGCTCACCTGCGAGCAATTTTAAAGTCAGAAGGTCGGCTCACCCCCAAACTCGTTTGGCCAGATTTATCCTTTATCGCCACAGCTCGCGGGGGAACCTCAGATTTTTACTTTGAGCGATTTCCCAGCTACTTTGAAGGCACCCCTGGATTTGGGGCAGTCTACTCCTCCTCAGAAGGAACCTTTGGCATTTACCCGGAGCTTGATCAAGATGGCAGTGTCTTAGCAATTGAGAGTGGCTTTTTTGAGTTTGTCCCGCCAGACCAGTGGGAAGCAGATCATCCCAAAACCTTACTTGCTACCGAGGTCCAACCTGGAGAAAGCTACCGCATCCTGATGACCAACTACAGTGGCCTTTACCGCTACGACATCGGGGATGTCGTGGAAGTTCTGGGGTTCTACGAGCAGGCACCGCTGATAGTATTCCGCTACCGGCGGGGTGGGCTGCTGTCCTCCACCACGGAGAAGACAACTGAATTTCATGTCACTCAAGTCATGCAAGCACTGCAGCAAGAGTTTGGTCTGCCCCTAGAGGATTTTTGCGTCACCTTGTCCGAGTGGGATTTCCCGGCCCACTACCTAGTGAACATTGAGCTGGTCCTGGGCTGTCCCCTCAGCAATCCCCAATCTTTTCTGGCTCGCTTTGACCAGCGGCTCCAGGACCTGCATCCCTCTTACGCTGCTAAGCGGCCGGATAATTACCTGCCGCCACCCCGGCTGCGCATCCTGGTTCCTGGAAGCTTTGCTATCCTACGCCAGCGCCAGCTTGAAAGGGGAATTCCTGACTCCCAGCTCAAGTTTTCCCACATTAGCGAAGACCGGGGCTTTCTCGCCGGACTGGCAGTAGAGCAAGAGATCAGGTTGCCGGGGGACCTGGATTAATCACAGTGGTTCTACTGATAAAGGGTAAAGCCCCAGCAACAAGAGCAATTCCGGCTGCCCCATAAAACAAACCTGGCAGTCCACCGAAGCTGAGTAATGGACCTAAGAGGATTGGAGACAGGAACTGGCCCAAAAAGCCCGCTCCCGTCCCGGCTGCCAGTACACTGGATCGCAGTTGTGCCGGCGCGAAGTTTGCCAAGGCGTTATAGAGATTGGGGAGGACAATCCCAAATCCCATCCCAAAAAACACTGCCATCAGGAGAATCCCGTTAAGCTGGTGGAGTAGCGGCAGCGTCCCTAACGTCAAAGCCATCAGCCCAAAGCCCACTGCCGTTGCTTTTGCTAAACCCAACCGCTGGGACAGCCTCCGAGCTCCCAATGCTGACATCCCTGCGGCACCGACTGCTCGGGTTGCCAAGACAACGCCATTCAGAACAGCTCCGGCTCCAATGGTTGCCTGAAGGTAGAGGGGTGCATAAATGACCACAGCGTACATGGCAATAGACGCTAGGCTGAGAGTCAGCAACAACTGCAAGATATGAATCTGCCCTAAAACTTTACTGAGTTTTGGACTTGGACTCGTTTTGGCCATTGTGGTCCTTAGCGACTGCTTTTCTCGCAAGGTCATTGCTGCCAGCAGCGCTAAGGGTAGACCTAGGCCATAAAGGTAGAAAGCGAACTGCCACTTTTGCACTCCTACCAGGCCCCCTAGGAGTGGAAATAGGATGCCTGTGATGGTTAGGGTACTCGTCGCGTACCCCAAGGCCTGGGTTCTCGCCTTGCCTTCGTATAAATTCCCCAGCAACCCCAGGCTGGAGGCGGCAATTCCCCCACTGGCTACACCCAGCAGGCCTCGCGTGACCAGCAAGGGACCAAAACTGTGCATCAATGCTCCTGATGTACCAAATAGTGTATAGAGTATGAGGGAGACAATCAGCACGCGTAAGCGACCCGTTCGGTCTGCCAAGATACCCAATAGTGGGCTGAATAGGGCAATGGTTAAGCAATGGGCACTGACCAGATTACCGGCTAATCCTGGGTCCAGACGGAGTTCCTGGATTATATCCGGCAAAATTGGAGCCACGACGCCCCCCGCCATTGTCGTCAGGGAACCTGCTGCCAGCAGCACAATTAATTTGACTGCTTTCTGGGATTTTTGGTCAGAGCGTGCCAACATAAACCCGTATATAGTAAGACCTCTACCACCGGAGCCTGTAATGCGTGTACTCTTGCTCTATCCATTATTCCCTAAGTCGTTCTGGTCGTTTGACAAAGCGCTGGAACTGATCGGGCGTAAGGTTTCACTGCCACCATTAGGCATGATTACCGTTGCGGCGATTCTGCCTCAAACCTGGGAGTTCCGCTTAGTAGACTGCAATGTTCGGTTGGAAACCGAAGCTGACTGGGACTGGGCAGATTTAGTGATCATCTCCGGCATGATCGTTCAGAAACCCGACATGCTGAGGCTGATCCGTGAAGGCAAGCAACGCGGCAAGCTAGTGGCCGTAGGTGGCCCCTACGTCACCTCGGTTCCTGAGGTGGCCCAGGCAGCTGGGGCAGACTTTCTCGTTTTGGATGAGGGCGAGATTACCCTACCGCTGTTGGTTGAGGCGCTGGAGCGAGGTGAGACTTCAGGAATATTCCGGGCTGGGGGTGAGAAACCTGATGTTAGCCACACTCCGATTCCCAGATTTGATCTCCTGGAGCTCAGAGCCTACAACGAGATGTCGGTACAGTTTTCCCGTGGCTGCCCGTTCCAGTGTGAGTTCTGCGACATCATCGTTCTCTATGGACGCAAGCCGCGCACCAAAACCCCAGCACAACTGTTGGCAGAGCTGCAAGCCCTCTATGACCTGGGCTGGCGACGCTCTATTTTTGTGGTGGACGATAACTTCATTGGCAACAAGCGGAACGTCAAACTTTTGCTGCGGGAACTGGGTCCCTGGATGGCAGAGCATAACTATCCCTTTCGTCTTTCGACAGAAGCCTCGGTTGACCTGGCTCAGGACCCGGAACTCCTGGAGTTAATGACCAAGGCTAACTTCACTGCTGTCTTTTTGGGCATTGAGACGCCAGATACTGATAGCCTGTCACTGACTCAGAAGTTCCAAAATACCCGCAACTCGCTTGAGGAGTCGGTGCAGACGATTAACCGGGCGGGGTTAAGTGTGATGGCTGGTTTTATTCTTGGCTTTGATGGCGAGAAACCTGGGGCCGGTAAGCGAATCATTGATTTTGTGGAAGCGACAGCGATTCCGAAAGCAATGTTTGGCATGTTACAGGCTCTACCCACTACGGCCCTGTGGTACCGGCTCGAGAAGGAAGGCCGGCTCTTGGAGGGAAATCAGGAGACCGACGGCCACCAAATGGCGCTGACTAACTTTGTGCCAACTCGGCCGGCGGCAGAACTAGCCCGTGAGTACGTAAGCTGTTTTTGGGAACTGTATGAGCCCAGCCGCTACTTGTCACGAGTTTATCGCCACTTCATGACCATGAAGCCAGCTCCCCATAAAGTACCGTTCCGGATGCTAGAACTGATTGAAATCCGAGCAGTACTGAAAATTTTCTGGCTGCAAGGGGTCAAGCGCAACACCCGCCTGCAGTTCTGGAGCCAGCTTTTCTCTGTGATGCGACACAACCCGGCTGTGTTTGTGCCCTATCTGAGCAACTGCGCCTTGATTGAACACTTTATTCAATACCGCAAAACCGTACGGGATGAAGTTGAAGCGCAACTGGCTCAGCATCTTTCGGAGTGCACAGCAGCGAGCAAGTGCTCAAAGCAAAGTTTTAGTGAGCTAATAATACTACTGGCAATTGAGAAAACGCTCAAAGACTATTTTGCGATGCTCCTACTGCAGTAAATACACTTGAATTCTGACTCCGGTTTTAGTAAAACTGCTCTTTTGTGGCAAGCGGTAGGTAAAACGATATGAGTTCGTGGCAAGAGGCTGATTGACTCAGTTGAGATTGAGACACTCAATATTTCTCTAGAAAAATACTACAGAGGTAAAGCGCAATGGAACTAGCTACGAACCTAACCAGTCAAACGGTTCGGAATGCTGTTCGAGAAGTTGAGGATTAGTCTGTTAAAATTATGCTGCAGTCGGTTGGGCCAAACAGCTCAAGTCAGGTGAAATTTTACCTGTGACGATCTGGCAGCAGGCGATCGCCGTTTATCAGGATGACAGAGTCAGCTCCACGCCCCTGGAAGATGCCTGCCCTCACAAGGGTGTGGCGCTGCATAAGGGCAAGGTTCAAGGTGCTCACCTGGCCTGCGGTGTATCATGGCTGGAGTTGGCAGCAGGGCATTGTCCAGTATTATCAGCGTTCCCTATTTGCCTGTTGACCAAAGCTTCTTCCACTGCTGCAAAAACGCAGCTATCCCAGTTCAGGAACAATACAATCTTATCTGGATTTTTCCCGGTAATCCCTCACTTGGCGACCACTCAACCACATTGCCTAGTATTCCAGAGTTTGATCAGCCGGATTGGTTAATGGTGCCGGTGACTGCTCACTTCAACGCCCATTTTTCCATCTGCAACGAGAACACGATGGACGTCTTTCTGAGTTTTTGCATCAAGAGCTACAGGGCTGGTTTGATCCGGTCCTCACACGCCTGCAGGAAACGGAGACGGCAGTCTCTGCAGAATACAATGTCTCCTACAAAGGCCGCATGGCCAAGTTTTTAAGGCCTCAGCGATCGCGCCGACCAAGTGACCACCTTACCGATTACCGTCGAGTATCGTTACCCCCACTACGCCAGTTCACTTCGGGGCATCTCCGCACTCTACTTAATGCGCTTACCTGTAGGCCCCAAGCCGATCATTTGCCCTTTTTCTTTTTCCAAGGTTCGCCTACCGCAGTGGCTGCTGAGGCCGCTCCAAACCCCTGCTAAGCCCGTTAATCAGCGGTTTATCTTGAACCGATTTCTCGCTCAAGATATCGAAATGATCGAGGAGATGAACAGCAAAACTACCTGGTTAATCCCCAGCGGCGATACGTGGAAATTAATCCAGCGATTATTGCTCTCCAGCGAGTGATCGTCCGGCAATCCGAACAATTTATGCAAGAATCGAGTCCAATTGCCAGAAGACAACAGGAACAAATCAGATGCATCAGTAGTTTCTTTAGCTGGAGCAATGGCCTTAGAACAGGATAAGCCGACCAAGAACATTCACTTAGATAAATGCAGAATGAGCAACTGCAGATTCTCTTACCAGTCCAGAACTACACTGCGACGCTCAGGGCCGAGGTCATCCGATCTCACTTTTGCTTTATATAAAACCATTCGTTCCTGACCTTGGAAAAGTGAAGTTTTACAGATCTAATATGTAGCAGGGACTTCGTGAAATGGTCGGAGGAGGGTAAATGTATCAATTAATACTTGGGCATTTGTCCCATTTAGTGTCGTGTTAAAGCTGGGGCAATCGGTTTCTAGAAATTGGTGAGAGGAGTAAACGCGTAGAAGTTGTCCAAGAAGAGTATATGTTCAACGTTGGTATGAGAAGTGGACTCAATCCCGACGAGTACATTTGTCATCCAAAACAGGGTAATTGGGTTCAGATCGAAGCGGCAGCAACCGGTGAGCATACCCGACTGTATTAAGTTTTCTGCTCAAACGATGTTTGGGTTTAGTCCAAAATGAGCGCGTCAAACAGCTGCGATTGATGCAATTTTGCAATATGGCACATCGAATAGCTCTTGCTCCGTTTTAAGTGGCCGCAGTGTTTTACACCAGCAGCTAAGAAGCTGAAGGATTTCAGCCTTTAAGCACCTGCCCCACACCCAGTTATTTCTCAATGCCTGGATGGCAATGCAGGCTCTGATGGATGCACCTTCTGCCACCTGGCCATTCCGGTACCGGGATTTCAATACCCGAGAAACGCTGATTCTTACCGACGTCCTGAATCATGGCTGTATAGTCTCAGCCGTAGTCAACGCCGGGACTCGTTCTGGAAGAGTGTTTGGGCACAGCCCCCGGGTTCGGAGTTAAAGCTTACCGTCACTGTGATGTTGAGGATCTGGCTCGCAAGATGCGTCGCTATGTCCAGCCGCAGGACCGGATTATGGTGGTTTCTGACGCCGTTTTCTCGATGGATGGTGATATTGCGCCCATACCCGACATGCTGGAAGTGCTGCAGAACTACGAAGGTAGTGTGCTACTCATGGATGAGGCCCATGCCAGCGGGGCGATTGGAGCAACAGGAAGAGGAATCTATGAACACTTCAACCTGCTGCCGCAGCAAGTTACGGAGTGGGGCATTGTGCCGCTGATTATGACGACATTCTCCAAGTTTGCTGCCTCTGCTGGAGCGGCAATTAGTAGCCATGTCGCTGAGCTAAAACCCTTATTGAACGTCTCTCCTACCTCAATTGGCACAATTTCCCTACCACCACCCACAACCGCTGCTGCCCTGGAGAGCATTCGCCTAGTCCGTCAATCGCCGGAACGAGTCCAAAAACTTCAAGAGAACACCCGGTACTTGCGATCCGCGGCTCGCTGAGCATGATTTTGTTGCCCTGGGCGAGACCAATGTTATCCCTGTAATTCTCCCAGCGGAAATGAATCCCAAATCCTTTGCTCATACACCTGATTGCAGACCACGGCATCTGGGTTTCTCCTATCTGGTTTATTGCCAAGCCCCGCATTCGGATTACTGCAAATGCTCTCCACACCTCAGAGGATATCGATCGTTTAGTGGCAGGCATGGTAGCAACCCGGAACTTATTGTATAAACCAATGGTAAACGTCTAGCGAAGCTGGCAGGTTTCGTTGAAGCCGCTATCTTGCTTCTACCTATAAGTTGATGTCCTTAAGGTGCTGAATCAAACCGCAAGCTTTTTCAGATCCGGGCTGTAACCACGGCGGCAGACCGCGAACTGTTTCTGGATGTACCAGCGCAAGTTTATGCTAATGATCCCTACTGGGTGCCACCGCTGCGCAACAGCGCAGCAAAACAATTTGCCGCGAGCAATCCTTTTTTCAGTACGGCAGGCTGCAGCCAGTTTATTGCCCTCTCTCCAACGGATGGCTCACAAGCTATTGGCCGCATTGTTGCCGCCGTTAACCAGCGACTGATTGAACGAGAGGGCCAGAACATAGGCTTGTTTGGCTTTTTTTGAATGCATCCAGATTTTGCTGTTGCCCAATCTTTACTGGCGGCTGCCTGCCAGTGGCTGCAGCAGCAAGGCATGACTATGGTACGCGGACCCATCGATCTATCTACCCACAATAATTGTCTGTTTTTAGTGGATGGCTTTGACTCACCGCCTATGGTGATGACCGCCCTACAATCCACCCTACTACCCTGAATTCGTCGAGCAGGATGGCTGGTGTAAAGCTAAAGATGCTTATGCTTATGATTTCCCGCTCGATAAGCCTTTGCCCGCAGAGTTTGAGAAAGCATACCGGGTTGCCCTTAAGTCAGGCATTAGCTTCCGGCCCTTCAGGACCAAAGGTGAGGGTTTTGAGCAAGATGCCCTCAGTATTTATCACCTCTTTTACAGTACATTTGCCAACAACTGGAGCTTTACCACGCACGGAGGCAGAATTCTTGGAAGAAGCCAAGGCTTTACAAAGCTTGATCGATCCAGATGTTTTTTCCCGTTGCCGAGCAAGATGGCAAGATGGTTGGCTTTTGGATGGGCTTACCGGATTATAATATTCCGCTGAAGCATGTTGATGGGAAACTGAACTGGCTGGGAATTCTCAAATTTCTCTGGTACCGTCGTCAGATTGACCAAGACGGGTGATCGCCGTTTGTTCACTACCGGAGTACCGTCGGAAAATGGCGCTGGCCTTGATTTATTTAGGCATGCAAGGGGAATTCAGAAGAGCAAACCCTACAAGCGGGCTGAACTGTCCTGGGTCTACGAAGATAATTTACCCTCTCGCAAACTCATTGAGGCAGCAGGTGGCAAAATCTATAAGACCTACCGGATTTACCAAAAGGCCCTATGAAAGCACTTGTGACTGGAGCCAGTGGTTTTGCGGGTTCTCACCTGGTACGAGCTTTAGAGCAGCAAGGCACCAGCGTTGTCGGCTTGGTGCGGAAGTCTAGCAATCTGACCCGTCTTTCTAACTGCTCGGTGCAGTTGGTGTATGGAGACATTACCGACCGGGATGCACTGCAAACTGCAATGACTGGGTAGATGTAGTGTTTCACACTGCTGCCTATGTGGAATTGGGGCTCGTCAATGCAGTAGAGATGGCGCGAGTCAACGTTGAGGGAACCCGTGCAGTTCTAGAAGTGGCCCAGGCTGTCGGCGTATCCAAAGTGGTCTACTGCAGCACGATTGGTGTGTTTGGCGACACCAAAGGGCAAGTCGTGGATGAGACCTTCAAAAGAAGTTCAAACAGATTTTTCCTCCGCCTACGATCGCACGAAGTATCAAGCCCAACAGTTGGTTGACGAATTTGCCAATCAAGGGCTGCCCGTAGTCAGTGTCCTACTGCGTCGGGAATTTTTGGTCCTGATGATCCCCACTTTGGCCCGGTGCTCCAGCAGTTTCTCAAGGGACGGCTGAAGCAGGGCCGGGGGCGATCGCATTACCGGCATTGTCCACGTCGATGACTTAGCGACGGCGATGATTTTGGCAGCGGAGCGGGGTAAACCGGGAGCGCATTACATTATTTCTGCCGGCGACTTGACGACCCGCGAGATGTTTGCCCTGCTGAGCCAGGAAACTGGCATTCCCGTTCCTCGTGAGGCGCCTAAACCCTTAGTCAGACTCGTTGGTAACTTACTGGACCCCCTGGGGCAGCTTTTCTCTGGCAGCCGCCCCTGAGCCGGGGAGCGGGTTCATTACATCTATGACCGCTGTGTCCGGGTAGACGCAAGTAAAGCACGTCAAGAACTAGGCTGGCAGCCGTGCTCTGTACCAGAAGTTTTACGGGAGATCGTCAGCAAGCTATCCCATGAGCGAGTTTAGGCTAGTGCAGCAACGGTAGAGTAGATAGTGCAGGGATTTTGAATCTTAATAAGCCTGCTGGAATAACATCCCATGATTGTGTGGGGCGGGTGCGGCGGCTTTTGAGATGAAGCGGGTTGGGCATGGGGCACTCTCTCGATCCCCTAGCTACAGGTGTTTTGCCAATAGCCTTAGGTCGAGCAACCCGGCTACTACAGTTTCTCCCTCAGGGTAAAAGCTACCAGGCAACTATTCGTTTGGGGGTAACAACAACCACAGATGATCTCGCCGGGGAAATTATTAGGACTCATCCGGCTTCAGAATTAAGCCTGGAAACTGTTGAAGCAGCGCTTCAGGGCTTTCTGGGTCCCGTTCAGCAGGTTCCCCTGCCTACAGCGCCGTGCAAGTTCAAGGCCAGCGGCTTTATCATCTTGCTCGCTCTGGCAAGCCGATTACCGCTGCCGCCCGCTCGGTTGAGATTTTCAAGCTGGAAATCCTCGACTGGCGACCCGGAGATTTCTCCAGAGTTGGACGTAGCGATCGCCTGTGGTGCAGGTACGTATATTCGGGCGATCGCGCGGGATTTGGGAGCAGTGCTACAAACTGGCGGCACCTAGCAGCACTGATGCGAACCGAAAGTAGTGGATTTATCCTGCCGGACAGTTTGACGTTTCCAGAACTCGAGGCTCAATTGCAAGCGGGAAGGTTTCATCCCATTGCCGCGGAGGTGGCCCTGAAGCATTTAAGGGCGATCTCCTACCGCCAGAGCTGGCTCAGCGGTGGTGCTGGGGGCAGAAGCTATCCCTGGATTTGCCTGATCAGCCTGAAATACTGCGAGTTCACCATGAAGATGGCCGCTTCTTGGGTGTGGGCGTATGGTTCAGCTGAACCTCAGATACTCTCAACCAATGGCCCAACCTTGGTTCCTAAGATGGTTTTTGCATCAAATCTGTAGAGGCGTAACCTCCTACGAAGAGGCTACACGTTTCATATGGGTGCTTGAGGCGGGAACACGATACCTGCCTACTGATCTTCCCAAGTGGAAACAGGCCGAAGGATTGGGGGAATTTCCCCTTGCTCAATCGGAAATTCCAATTGGGGAAGTGGAAAATTCTTTGAGGCCCAAGTAGCCGGACTCAGCGAAAGATAGCAGCATCCGCCGCAAGGCTAACCAAACTTCCGACTCATACTCCCAGTCGCGATAACCAGCTTGCCCTGCGATCAAATTCGGAGTGCCCAAAGTAGTTATTGCGAACCACTGATAACTAGCCCGCTCTTCTTGAATACGGGCACATCCTCGTGGTTGATGAATAAAACTTGATTGTCGATCCTTGCTCTCACGGAACTTTATTTTGTGTTCTTCAAACTATTCTTAGCCTCACATTGGTAGCTGTCCTATAACCAAGTTCATCAGCACTTCCTGTGTGGTGGTTGCATTGATTTAATAACGGCACCTATGTTTGCAACTCTTCAACTGTGAGATTGATATCTTTTTTGCAATCTGGCGCAGCAGTATCGGCGATATGTCTCTACCTGTATGGAACGGCACCGTTGTAGAACGATAATGACGGTACTGCTTATGTGAACCTCGCTGACGAGCTTCTATAAAAACCCAACTTTCAGTTTTACTACGACTTCACGAGGGATACTTCCCCATCTTAGCCAAACTGATTGGGTACCGATAAACTCTGTTTCTAGCTCTGGTTCCCCATCTTCAAGGATCATTCCAATAACTTCCCGAAGGTTATGGTTTAATTCATCAAGGGTCTCTGCTTGTGTGAGCACCAGTTGGGATATATCAATGTATACGTTTGTCTTCTTTTTCAATAATGGCTGTGTATGTAGTTTGCATCATCTAGGTCTCGATAATAACTAGCGGAGGATTATTTAACTAACTCCAGTCTTGCAGCAGTTTCCAAATAAACGAGCAAGGCATTGATGTCAGCAAGATTCACTCCACCAATTCGACTGGCTTGCCCAACGGTCTTGACTTTAGCGTTTTTCCCGCGCTTCAGCCAGACGGCATGTAATACCGTTGTGATCAAGGTCTTGAGATAACTGGTCCTGCCGCTGGATCTGGTCAATCTGGTGCTGTTGGCGCTGGATATAGCCAGAGTACTTAATATCAATTTCTGCTCCCTCTTTCTCGGCGGGAGCCAAGGTGAGGTTGCCTAAACCATGCCGCTCCAGATCTGCGGAGTGCAGGCCCGGCCGCCGCAGCAAATCAGCTAAGGTGATGGAGCCTTTGATCGCTTGTTGGGTCTCAGCAACAATCGTCCGGGCGGCTGAGTCCTGTTTTCAGCCGCGTGCTGTGCAGCCGTTCTTTTTCTGCAGCGATATTGGCCTGTTTTTGGGTAAACAGCTGCCAGCGGCGATTGTCAATCAAGCCCAGCTCCCGACCCACAGGCGTCAAGCGCTGATCCGCGTTGTCAGAGCGGAGTAACAGGCGGTACTCAGAGCGGCTGGTGAGCATCCGGTAAGGTTCCCGCAGATCTTTCGTACAGATCATCAATCAAGGTGCCGATATAACTTTGTTCACGAGGAAAATAATCATTTCCTGGTTATGGGCATAGCGGGCAGCATTAATTCCGGCGACAATTCCCTGAGCTGCAGCCTCTTCATAGCCGGTGGTACCGTTGATCTGACCCGCGCAGAACAGTCCTTCGATTCGCTTCGTCATCAATGTGGGATAGCACTGGGTCGCCGGCAGGTAATCGTACTCGACGGCGTAGGCGGGACGTAGCATGGCGCAGTTCTCCAATCCCGGGCAGCGATCGCAGCATCTGCAACTGCAAAGCTTCTGGCAACCCAGTCGAAAATCCCCTGGATATACAGCTCTGGAATGTCTCCGGCCCCTCTGGCTCAATAAAAATTTGGTGGCTTTCCTTATCAGCAAACCGGACGATTTTATCTTCAATGCTAGGGCAATACCGGGGCCCTTGGCATCTACCCAGCCCCCGTAGACTGGGGACCAGGTGCAAGTTCTCCCGGATCATGCGGTGGGTCTCGGTAGTAGTCCGGGTCAAGTAGCAATTCATCTGTTCCCGCTCCAGCCACACCGCCGGGTCAAAGCCCAAACCAGCGCACCTGCTCATCTGGTGGCTGAGGCTGCAGCTGGCTGTAGTCAACCGATCGCTTATCGACTCGCGCCGGAGTACCGGTTTTCAGTCGCCCGGTTTCAAAGCCCAAGTGGTTTAAGGTCTCAGTTAATCCTTCTGCGGCAAATTCACCAGCTCGCCCAGCGGCCATAGACTTGGCGCCAACCCAAATCCGTCCTCTAAAAAGGTTCCAGTGGTTAAAATTAGCGCTTTACAACGAAACGCCACGCCGAAGTAAGTTTCAACACCAATGACTTCATCGTTGGCCCCTAAAACCAAATCCGTCACCATGCTCTCGCGCAGGGTGAGATTGTCCTGTTCCTCTAAATTCCTTTCATCAAGGCAGCATATTCGCGCTTATCGGTTTGCGCCCGCAGTGCCCATACTGCCGGTCCCCTAGAGTTGTTTAGTAACCGCTTTTGCAGATAAGTGCGGTCGGCCATCTTGCCAATTTCTCCCCCTAGGGCGTCAACCTCATGGGTCAGTTGAGACTTTGCCGGACCGCCAACAGCAGGATTACAAGGCTGCCAGCCAATTTTGTCTAGGTTCAGCGTTAGTAACAGGGTACGACAGCCCAGGCGAGCTGCAGCTAAAGCAGCTTCACAGCCTGAGTGCCCAGCTCCAACAACAATGACATCAAAGGCGTCTAGAAATTCTCTAGTCAAATGCATGGGAGGTGTTAGCCTGAACGGCGGGTCATACTTCAGATCTTAGCGGCTAAAAGGGCTGATGAGGTTGCGTAACTCTGGAGAGGCTTTCATTCACATGACTTTGACCTGCTTCCCCATGATTGTTGTCCAAACAGTACCTAGTCCCCACAAATCCGGTAAAGGACATGATGGAAGAGGCTAGGTCGCAAAACCTTCATCAAACCCCGGCGAAAGAGCATCAAGTCACTTAAGGCGAAACTGAGGGAAACCATCGACACCCACAGAAGCGCTTCACAGAAAGCGTTATGTGCGCGATTGAACCCGGTTATATCAGGATGGACAAGCTACTTCTCAACAGTAGTTAGTTCTGACGTATTCCATCGAATGGACTATGACCTGTTCCCCAAATTATGGACTTGGGCAAAACGCCGCCACGGTAGGCAGAACCGGACCTTCATCGCCCATAAATATTGGCGATTAGAAAAAGGCTCCTGGAAATTCGCCACCAAGGACGGATTTGAGCGCCCCAGTTGGACTTGGAGCACGAGTGTAGATAAACTGCACAAGGGGGATACTCTGATTCTTCCCGTGTAGTTAGTGTTCGACGTTACTCTCATTCAGACTATGCCTCTCAAGCCCTCTCAAGTTCTGACCGTTCTGCAAGCCAAGCAATCTGACTTTAAAGCTTTCAACCAAAAGGCTTTTAAGGCTCTTCAAGAGTATCACAAAGCCCTTGCTGAGGCTTCTCAGCAGTCTGAAGTCGCAGTGGCAGAAGCTCTAGCTCATCACATAAGTCCGGGAGCGCAATGCTGGGACATGAGGGTTCCTAACTGAGTTATTATTAACCTGGTGTGGCAAAGCCGGGAGCAAGTTTGGAGTGGGTGCGAGATCGCTTGATGGGGATTTCGACCTTTGCTGTGGACGACTCCCAGATCTTTCCCAGTAAGGACTTCTCGATTCCGGCGGCCTTGGTGCAAATAGGCTGGTTTGAGAAATCCTCACCTCCCCTGGGTGCCACCGAAAAGGACGTATTGCTGGATATCATGACTCCGGCGGAACTACAAATCGACAAGAGCACCATGATGGAACGCCAGGACACCAGCGGCGTTTTCAAATGGAAATGGAGCGGCTGATGAAGTACATGCGAGCCCATTCAAACTGCCAAAACTGCTTGGTTTCCTAGATGGTTCTTTGGTGGCCACCCGCTGCAAGCCTTTGACCCAGGCAGCCGGGCCTTTTATGTGGACTGTTTACTACAACTACTGCGGACAAGCGAGGAAGAGCGAGTCCCTCTCATTACCTGCGTGGATACTTCCCTGTGCCTGTGATTTAACCCGTATGCCGCGACGCTCTTCCGCTACCAGAAGTTCCCTCTTTATGTGATGCTCAACTGTTGGCTAGCTACATGCAGTCTGGGCGACCGCACGCCCCTGTTCCTCTGGAATCGCGGGGGCGATAGTAATCAAAAAGGGATTCTTGGTGACTACCAAGAGCACGCCCAGAAAGCCTTTACCTACCTCAAAACCCATGACCGGATATCGGCCCGGCTTGAGCTGCCTGTTTGGGTCTATGAGGCGGGTCTCCCTGAACCGGGTAATCGACTGGGTGCGTGGCGAAGTCGTGATTGGCGGTGGCTATCCTTACGTCGTTGAGACCGCAGACCAGGGTTACAGTTCTGCAAGCTCAAGACCGTCAATTACCTCTACCGCATTCTACAAAGACTGGGCGGAAGGTGAAGATCTGACTCGCTTTTCTCGCAAGATGGTCCAGCAAGAGGTACCGTCTTTGTTAAGGAAGATATTACTGAACAGCTCCAGAATCAACCTCTTAATCAGGTTCTGTTTCAGGAAAGGATTTGCACCCAACGCGATGCTTGCTGGCCTAAATGTGGGTGTAAATGTGGTCGCAGCAGCGGTAGAACCAGCAGAGGAGATTATGCAGAAAACACTGGAATTCAGATACAAACAAGGACAGCTTTTCTCTCATTAGTGCTAGATGAGATATACGTAGCTATGGTGTCGCCAGGTTATAAGGGTGAGCAAGTTAATCTTGATGGAACTTCTATAACCTCAAGATGGTCTTCTTGAGGTACAGCCAAGCTTTTCAATACCCAGGAACTGTCCCTGGCATTAACTACCTATCCACGCTGTTCTAATTACAATAGAAAGCCTAGCAGTGGTTTCCTGTTGTAGAACCTGCTGCAAGCCTAGTTCTCAAGTTTCGGAAACAGCTACAAACAATCTTGCTTGAAGCAGTTAAGGCAGAGTGAAAAGTAAAGTGTTAGTGTGATACGAACGAAATTAAAGCGGCATGAGAAAAAGTTAAAGAACACTACTTTTGAGAAGTCCTACTGATCTAAATTGTTTTTTGGGTTAATTATGGACTCATTACTTCGCTGGAGTGTAATCGCCAGCTTACTTGGAAGTTCTCTTCTCGGTCCTGCTCATTACTCAGGATTACAGAAGAATCGCTGCTGGCGGAGAGCAGTGGTGATTAAGCACTAGGGCAGTGCCCCCGTCTTCACGATCACAAACGAAAAAGGTCCCCCATTCCCTTTCCTGATCCCAAGCAAAAGACTGGGCCCCAAGTGGCTACTTTTGTGAGCCAAGAAAGAAGCCCAAGGGCTGCTTGATCAAATCAAAACCAAGAATGCTGCCCTTGGCAAAACTGCTAGAGTGGTTCCAATTTCTCTGGGCAAAGCTTTTGAACTGGCCCGACAGAATGAAATAAGAAAGATATTTGCTTCCAATTTGTGCCAACTCAACAACAGGTCAGTTCTGCCGGCTATTATTGAAGAAAAAAGATCCTAAGTTTAAGCAGTTTAATGATGTTCCTTTGTTTTATGCAGTAGATACTAAGACTAAGGGACTGCTAAGTATTGCTTCCAAGCAAGATAACAGCAAGATAATTCCCTCTCTTTAACCAGCAGGATCTACAAGGCCTAGTGGAGCAGCTGAAAAAACAAAATCCTCAACTGGGTGCCTTCCCAAATTCAGGTAACCTCCCTTTCTAGAGTGATTGCATCCATGCTTCAGGGAAAACACCTGAGATTAACCAGGTGACGCTGGTTCCCTCTCCAGAAAGCACGGAGCCTTTTTAAGTTCATTGCGACAGTCGCAACCGGGCGCTCAAAGACCTGCTTCTGCTCACTAAAAACGTTGATTAGATTAGCACTTATGACAGCTGAGACTATTTTAGATTAGAGCTACAGCAGTGGCGAAGCGCCGCCCTGCGGCAACCGCTTCACTCAGCCA
>JAUJON010000057.1 GCA_030447595.1 Thermosynechococcaceae cyanobacterium YX3bin19 | reverse complement strand
CCAGAGGAGTGTCGCAACGATCGGAAGAATGGGTGTAACACACTCTTGCTTCCAGTGATCGATCTTGCGAGTATCGCAATTCATACTATTTTAGAAAACCAGCTGAAGGCAGATGGCAAAACTCGATTCGAGCTAGGGCGCGAGAAATTTCTGGCACTGGCCTGGCAGTGGAAAGCAGAGTCTGGCGGCACAATTGTCAACCAATTGCGGCATCTGGGGGTTTCTGTAGACTGGTCCCGCGAGCGCTTCACGATGGATGCAGGCTTGTCTAAGGCAGTCCTGACCGCCTTTGTGCAGCTCTACGAAGAAGGGCTGATCTACCGAGGTAAGTACCTGGTGAACTGGTGCCCTGCTACCCAGTCCGCCGTCTCAGACCTAGAGGTAGAAAATCAGGAAGTCAATGGACACTTGTGGCACTTCCGCTATCCCCTAACCGATGGCACAGGTTACCTAGAGGTTGCTACCACCCGCCCGGAAACCATGCTGGGAGATACAGCAGTGGCTGTGCATCCAGAGGACAGTCGCTACCAGCACTTAATAGGCCAGACTGTCACCCTGCCAATTCTCGAGCGAAAAATTCCCATTGTTGGTGATCACCTGGTGGAACCGGAGTTTGGAACCGGCTGCGTTAAAGTGACTCCGGCCCACGACCTTAACGACTTTGAGATGGGCCAGCGGCACCAGTTGCCAATGATTAACATCCTGCACAAAGACGGTTCACTGAATGAAAACGCTGGTCCCTTTACCGGGCAAGACCGCTTTGAAGCTCGACGGAATGTGGTGCAGCGGCTGGAGACAGATGGCTTCTTAGTCAAGGTAGAAGACTACCGCCATACCGTACCCTATAGCGATCGCGGCAAAGTACCTGTTGAACCGTTGCTGTCCACCCAGTGGTTTGTCAAAATTCGCCCGCTGGCAGACCAAGCTTTGGAGTTTTTGGATCAGCAGAATGCGCCAGTTTTTGTACCAGAACGCTGGACGAAGGTCTACCGAGACTGGCTGGTAAACCTGAAAGACTGGTGCGTGTCCCGGCAGTTGTGGTGGGGGCACCAGATTCCGGCTTGGTATGCCGTGACTGAAACCAATGGTCAGATTACTGACGAAACACCGTTTATTGTGGCTCACAGCGAAACGGCAGCGCAAGCGGAAGCTGAGGCTAAATTCGGTTCGGAAGTCCGGCTCCAGCAAGACCCGGATGTGTTGGATACCTGGTTTTCCTCTGGACTGTGGCCATTTTCCACGATGGGCTGGCCGGAGCAGACTGCTGAGCTGGCCTTTTACTATCCGACGACAACACTCGTGACCGGCTTTGACATTATCTTCTTCTGGGTGGCGCGGATGACAATGATGGCCGGACATTTTACCGGGCAAATGCCGTTTCAAACGGTCTACATCCACGGGTTGGTGCGAGACGAGAACAACAAGAAAATGTCTAAGTCCGCCAACAACGGTATTGACCCGCTGGTGCTGATCAACCAGTACGGCACGGATGCCCTGCGCTACACCCTGATCCGGGAAGTGGCTGGTGCCGGTCAAGACATTCGCATTGAGTACGATCGCAAAACGGGCAAGTCGGCTTCGGTAGAAGCCAGCCGCAACTTCGCCAACAAGCTATGGAATGCCTCCCGCTTCGTGATGTTGAACTTAGATGGACTGGCTCCTCAGCAGCTAGGGCAGCCTAATTTAGCAGCACTGGAACTACCTGACCGCTGGATTCTCTCGCGTTTCTATCAAGTCGTGGGTCAGACCCGCGACTACGTTGACCACTATGGCCTCGGGGAAGCGGCTAAAGGACTGTACGAATTTATCTGGGGCGACTTCTGCGACTGGTATATTGAACTAGTCAAATCCAGATTGCATGGCGAATCAACTTCTAGGAGGGCGGCCCAACAGGCTCTGGCTGCCGTTTTAGAAGGAATTTTGAAATTACTGCATCCCTTTATGCCCCACGTCACGGAAGAGATTTGGCATACGCTGACGCAAGTGGATGACGAGCAAAGCCTGGCACTACAGTCCTATCCAGAACCCGACCTCACCTGGGTTGATCTGGATCTAGAACAGCAGTTTGAGCTGTTGATTGGCACCATTCGCACCATTCGCAACCTGCGAGCGGAGGCCGGCATTAAACCAGGCGTGAAGATTCAGACGATTCTGCAAAGTCAGAGCGATCGTGAACGCCAGACTCTCACTGCCGGACAGTCTTACATTCAAGACCTGGCAAGGGTGGAGTCAACCATTATCCCAGCCTTAGAAGAGCAGGTAGGCCGTCCACTGCGGCAAACAATTGTCGGTGTTGTGGGTACTGTGCAGATTCTGATTCCCCTGGCAGGCGTGGTAGATGTGGTAGCCCTCCAAACCAAGCTGGCGAAAGATTTGCAAAAGCTGGAAGCAGATAGCAAGTCTCTTGTTGGCCGGCTTAACAATCCAAAATTCGTGGACAAAGCTCCAACCGAGGTGGTGCAAGGAGCCCGAGATGCCTTAGCAGAAGCGCAGAAACAAGCGGAAATTCTCCGAGCCCGGCTGGAGCAGCTGCGTTAGCAGTCCCAGTAATCCCTGGAAATGCGCTTGCTTAAATATTCAAATTGAGAACTTACAAAGCCAAGGTACAACAACTCAAACAAGAAATTTATGCTTTCTACTGGGCATCCCATGACTCAAGAGTTCCCTGGTATGCCAAAGCTCTGATCGTGATTGTTATCGCCTAGGTGACAAGCCCGATAGACTTGATTCCTGATTTTATTCCTACAGGAGTTACGCAGTTGAGAAAAAGGAGTGGGTGCGCTAGAAGAAAAGGATGAACCCACCGAAGGTGAACGAGTACGACTACATCAACTTTCTAATGGCGACGCAGAAAGCGTATAGTTGCACGGAAGCCGAGCGGGTGCAGCCAGCATCAGAGCGCTCACCTGCTCATGATGCGATTACGCGACTGTTGCATCGAATGGAGCCATCAACCCAGACGTTATGGCAAGAAGTACAGCAGCATGTGAGTCTAGATAGCGGCATTCTCGTGATTGATGATTCGACACTCGACAAATTCTATGCCGAGAAAATGGAGCTTGTGACGCGGCATTGGTCGGGCAAGCATGGACGGGTGGTGCAAGGCATAAATCTAATTACCTTGCTATGGACTGAAGGAGATCGGCACATACCGCTCGACTATCGGTTTTACGAAAAAAGCGTGGATGGAGCCACGAAGAATGACCATTTCCGTTCGATGCTCGAAACTGCTAAGGAACGAGGTTTTGCTCCAAAGTGTGTAGTGTGTGATAGTTGGTATAGCCTGGTTGACTGACAAAACTCAAGAAGCAAAACTGTAAGATTTGCTGGCGAACTCCCGCTCCAACTGCTTTTGGTTTTGCTTTTTCGAGGCAGAAGCAGGTTCAAGGATCAGCTCTCCTGCCAACAAGGAAATTGTCGAGAATAAACACCATCCGTGATGCAAGGTGCCCTTGAGCCAATTCCAACCGATTCTCAAATAACTGTTCCCCCGTTGCCAGTGAGCATCCGCTCCATCGCTGTTTTCCAGTTGCGACCACTTGTTGTCCTTGGACAGTTAGCAAGAGGGTTGCCACTGCCATCACTAAGCACAGGCGGGACAGCAGGGATAGAGCGAATTTCGGAGCGTTCCAGTTGAAACCCATGCGATTTTTCGTCGAGCAGTTCCTCTTCGATACCACCTCACCCAATGCCCAATGATACTGGTTGAGTTGTTGCCATCCCTTGCCGGGTCGATTAATCCAACAGCTGTTTCCGAGGCGAATCCGAAAGTGCCAATGCAACGCTTCGCGCAGGTAACGCATCAAGGTGGTATCCGCAAAGCCTCGGTCAGCGAGAAAGCAAACTTGAACGCCAGTCGGAACCAGACGAGTCCCGTTTCAACATTGTCTGATACACCTCGAAGCGCACAGAGTTACTGCCATGCCGAATCACGCGCCAGACCAGGAATTGTCGTCCTTGATATTGCACCGAGAGCCGAATCAGACAGTACTCGTCCCACAGCATTGAGGTGTCTTCAATCAGGGTGGATCTGGGGTTCTCCCCACGTCCCTAACGTTTGAGTAATCAAAGCACTGTAGAGCTTTTGCACGTTAATTCGGGGATTATGCAACCAGCGACTGAATCGACGTTGATGACTTTGAGCAAACACGGCACGGCTTTGGATGCAGACTCGCCATTGGTCAGGTTGATGCATTCACTCAAGATCAAGCCAATCACCATCCAGATTAAAGTTTGCAGATGCCGCTGTGGGTCTGCCCAGGGAATCGATTGACCCAGGAGAATTTCCAGTTGATGATAGAAGTGGAGGTTTGCATGGTTTATCTGTGGGTGTGGTAACTGTACAGTAAACCGATAATGCCCTTCACTAAGGGCTGCACCTCCCTCCTTCAAGTTTGTCAACCAGGCTTGGAACTCCGAACGTCAAGAAACACACTTGAGCAGCCGAGAAAGCTCTGAACTTTACATCAAAACTCGGAGTACTGAGAAAAAAAGCTTGATGATTCAGCCCCAGAGCTACAATCTCCGAGACTTAGGGTTGACTTAAGTGGGGCGATTCTTCTGATGGAGACGCTACGCGATCGCCTGAGATAAGAGAAGATCAAATCCAAGAAGAGATTAATTCCGTTAATAAAGGTTTCTTGGGAGCAAACGACAATGACAAAATGGCGTGTACTCTTGTGAGCCTGATCTCCAAAGAGATAGCTGCTTGGTGTCCAGAATTGCCAGGTTGTGCCTCCGGAGAGATAGAGGAGGCTATTGAAAACGAGGAGTTCTAATGTCTTTACCTCTAATTTTGCAGCCTGGAGAAGGGCGAACGGTGCAGATTCGCACTAGTACTTGCACCTTCAACGTTACAGGCAACGATACCTACAGTCATTTTGGCTTGTTTGAGTTTGTCATGGAGCCGGAAACCGAGGGGTGCAGCTTCATACCACAAACAACTGACGGAAATCTTTTATGTAGTGGAAGGGAATGTTGAACTAGTGTTGAATCAGGAACGAATATCTGCTGCTCCTGGCGCAATCATGCTAGTTCCTGAAAATACGCCCCATGGGTTCTCGAACCCAGGCGCAAAACGAGCGAAATTGCCAGATTATGTTTTGTCCTGTGATTCACGAGAACAATACTTTGAAGAACTCGCTGAACTGACTAAAAATGGGCGGCAGCCCAACCAGGAGGAACTCCTGGAAGCTAATGCATCACTTTGATCAGTATCCAGTTCTGTAAGAGAGTTAGTGGCTGGCAATCTCCCATTGCTTGAGGCTATTCGCAAAGGATGACTAGAACAGTTCATCCCTATCGCAAGGCGATCGCACTTGCGCGATCGCTCACTGGCATTGTTAGCGTCCTTTAGCTTCGCGCTCACAAATTAGCCCCAAGCATGCTGCCAAGGGTGCGGTGAAAAGGGTACTTAGGCAAAGACAGAGGACGTCGTGATACTAGCAGCCAGACGTTCGAAGCGAGCATCCGACTCAAACACCATTTCCTCAGGTTTGTACAGCATCTTGAGGTTGTCTCCCTCCACTTTCAGCGCGGTGGCAAACTTAATCGCACGTTGATCAGGAATGGTAAAAAGCCGATCTTTTCCCCTCGATAACTCTCGAATGAACGCCTTAAGCCCTTTATTACGGTTAGATGGACGTTGATAAAACGATTGCAGCCGCCGCCAAAGTTTAGGAAAGATAGGTGGTAACGCGGAGAGGTCAGGAGGGATATCTACTTGAAATCCTTCTGTTGAGCGATCGGCAGACCAAATCTTCCGTTTTGCTGCTCGTGCCTCCTCAGTTGCAGCCACCATCTCATCGCGCAACTCTTTATAAAGGGTTTCATAAAACATTGGGTAAACATGTCCCTCCTGGAGCAACCTGTAGTTGACGCTTTGGTGTAGCAAGTCAGCTTGAAGTTCATCCCCTCTTCCGGCGTTGTCCCAATCTGGTGGATTGCCAGTAAAGACAAAGCAAACAGGACGTCCATTGCCGTCCGCATGGCTGGATAAGATATATCCGGGCAATCCGGATTGCTCGCCCCCAAGTAACTCGATATTCCGTTGGGTCGCGTCTGAGGAGAAGGGTCGAATCGCCGCTTTCTCAGGAGCATCGATACCTTCGTAGCGAAGCTGAACTTGTCCACCACTCTTGAATTCAATTCGCCCCTCTAACTGATCAAACAACGTATCATCCTCTGCCTGAAACCGAACTGAATCCCCATCGGGCTCCCCACGAGTCGGTTCAACAGTCCCTTGAATCAGCACAAACGGCATAATCTTGTCCTTCGTGTCAGAAAGTTCAATAGATCAACCAGGGAGACAATCCGCACGCATGTCACTTAGTGCTACATCGGCTGGAATGCTTTGATTTTTCATCAATCCTCAATGTTCAGGAGGAATGTGCAACTTTAATTCTTCAATTAGAGGTGGTATCTCATCTCAGATTGAACCACATCCCAAACAATGTTGAGATTGACATCATCATATTCATGAACTAACCGATTGCGTATTCCGTTGATTTCCTGCCATGAGATGTTTGGCAAAGTCTGTCGAGTTGTCTCTGAAACCCGCCTCGCAGCCTCGGCAATCACTAATAGCCGCTGAATCACTGAATCTTGAAGCTACACATCTTCAACGAACTCATCTTTGGAGCGTTGAGCCGTGTAGGTCATGATGAGTGCTGCGGATTGCAGCATAGTAAGCAGGAATTGAAGATCCCGTTGCATAAATTACTTGAGCAGAGGAATAGTGCTATTGGGGTAAACCGACAGATCAACCGGGTCAAGTGAATCAGTTCTTAGAATCGTGATGTGGTTATCTGGTAAGGCTTCCTGTTCGTAAAGAAGGCACACAGCGTAGTGCCCCAGCTACATCACCAATAGCTGTTAGTAGGCTAACGGCAAAAGCCAGCGGTTACAGATAGCCTCAAGCGCAGCACCATGATAGCGCCGCTCTGAAGCGCAATTAAGGTGAATTGAGGAGTGTGAGCAATTCTGTGGAGGATTCCAGAGGCGATCGGGCTGCAAACGGCAATAGAAGCTGCGGGTCCAGCCTAGCATCTACTCAAGAATCTCCGGTGTAGGGCTTTCGCCATCAAGGCTAGTTCAACCCTGAACCTCGTCGAAGATTGTTCAAAGGTCTTTCTCTAGATAAAGGCACTTCTTCTGTTTCACCCATAGGCAGACCGCTTTGCTCAAACTCAGGAATAGGCTCACGGTAGTAAGAGGCATAATACTGGTGGTAAGAACTTCTATCGTTTTTGGGTACAAAGTTGACTACCAATCCAGTCATGTCACAGCCGCTAGTACGAAGTATCTCTCACGCATGGGCAACTAATGAGCGTTTAGATTGCCCTACAGCTGCAACTAGCACTGAAATGTCAACCTTAGAAAGCAAACTCCGGGCATCTGCCAACCCAACTATGGGTGGAGTATCGATCAAGATGTAGTCATAGATCTGATGGCACTCACTGAGGATGCTCCGCATTCTAGCGGAGTTCAATAAGGCAATTGGGTTCTGCCGCAGGGGCCCAGAGGGCAAAATATCCAAGTTCTCCAGGCCACTTGACTGTACTACCTCTTGCCAGGGCCGACCTGTAGTGATGGCTGTAGTAAGTCCTACATTGTTAGTAATTTGCAAAAACTTGTGCAGAGTTGGTTTGCGTAATTCAGCATCTATGAGGAGTACCCGGAGCCCTAAATCTGCAAGTACAACGCCCAAGTTGTAAGTAACCGTACTCTTTCCTTCTGAGGGAATTGCCGAGGTAAACAAAACTGTTTTAACATCATTGTTAGCGCCTTTGTCGCCCAGGTTGAACGCCAGGGAATACAAGGCTTCTTTAAGTTCAACGTTATAGGGCTGAGGTGCCCGATCTTCCATCAAGCTTATACTCTTGCCGGTAGGCTGATAGACAGTTACAGCACCGGCACGCTGCTTTCCTTTAGGAATAGACCCTAGCAAGGGAAGCTTGGTGAGATCCCTAGCTTCTTCAACTCCCTCAAGCCGCTGGTCAAAGCTTTCTAGTAGGGCAGCCAGCGCGAGGCCAAGTAAAATTCCGGCAATAGCACCGAGAAGAAGGTTCCGCCCAACATCGGGCGAGACAGGGTTAGTAGGCAAATAAGGTGGGCTTAAGATATCCCAGGCATTGTTTTCTTGGGCCGCAGTGACCCTAAGTTCTTGCAGTCGTTTTAACAAAAAGTTGACATTCTCAGAATTCAGCTCGAACTGACGCTGGAGTTCAGTGTAAGCCTGCTGCAGGCTAGGGATCTGCTTAAAGCGAGACCCCACTTCTGCCTCAGCTCGACGGATACCCTCAAGTTGAGCTTGTTGGCTGATGAGATTATTCTGAGCCTCTAGAAGTTTGTTCGTCAGATCTTGTTGAATGCCTTGAAAACCAGTAGTTGGACGTAGATTGGACGCCTCGTTCCCTAGAACAACCTGAGCTCGGCGCTTAATTTGATTCAGGATTTCATCACGACGCAGCCTGAGCGCCTCAGCCTGGGGAGCATTTTCTGTATAGGTTTGGAGTACTAAGGCATAGTCTGTTTGGGCTTTACTATATTGATCGAGTAAACCCTGATAACCCGGATCTTGACTCAATACAGTATTGGCCAAAGCAATATCAGGATTCGCCCCCACTTGCCGACGCAGTGCTTCATAAGTCCGCTTATTAGAATTTAGATTGATTGCTGTGGCGCGAGCTTGTTGCTCCAGGTCTTCCCTAGCTTCTGCAACTGACTTTGCATAGGCATTAGGGTCAACGACACCGTACCTTTGCCGAAATTCTCGCAGGGCCACAGCAGAATTATTCAGTTGTTGTCTCGCTTTAGGCAGTTGTTGTTCAATGAATTTAGCCGCATTGGCTGGCTTGGAAACTCGATTCTCAGCGCTGTACTCGATATAAGTTGCCGCTAGGGCTGAGAGGATAGCCTGAGCGCGTTGCGGATCGCTATCTTGATAGCTGACGATTAGTACGCCACTGTCTTTATCGACCTGACTAACCTCAAGGTTTTGCGCTAGCTCAACGGCAGTGATGTCGTTGTAGGGGGGTCCTAGCTTTTTGATGGTTCTATTTAATAGAGGAGGGCTTTGGAGGATTTGGATTTCGGTAAATAAATCCTTGGTTAGTACATTTGCTTCAGTGGGTGCAGCAGGAACAGCCGTGGAGGTGCTGTCTACAGCGATAGAAAAATCTGATTGATAAACTGGTGTCCTGGTAGCAGTATAGAAAGCCACTCCAGCAAAGACAGTTGCTGCCACACCTAAAGCCGGCAACCAACGTTTACGTACTATACGTTGAAGGTTAAATGAACCAAAGGGGGTATTCGCGGTATCAACAGCAGCTAAATCACTTGTCATAACTTAAATACCAACTGAGATTGCCATAAAATTTAGAACCGTGATAGCGCTTATCAAGCATTGTTCCAATAGAAACCGTCACTGCGAACCCCCAAGCTGGTAACCAGCGCTCATCTTCCAAACAGGGTATGTCGAGGCCAGCTACTAAGTCGGGTGCATTGCGAACCTGGCTACAGCAAGTTCCCTGCCGTCATTTTATGCAGCAATTATCAACAATGGGTACAGGGGATACATCATCGATCACTATAGCCCATAGGTAAAAACTTTAGCTGATGAATGTAGCTTTATCATTCCCTATCGCAATCGTGTAGTAACAGTCCTAGACTAGAGAACCTTTTGGCTTCCTGACAGTTCATTAAGGGGTTGGGTACTGGCAGTTGGTCTTTGTGCCAATGACTGCAGCGGTGAGAATTGTCTAGAGTAATTGGACGTTTACTCAATAATTTTGCACGCAGGCTTCTGAGTGCAAAACTTCAGGACTTCGACTAACCGTTGACAGTCATCAGACGTGTGGGTAGCCATTACTGTGAGTCGAATCCGGCTGGTTGGTACTGTTGGAGGTCGGACGGCAGCTACCAGAATTCCTGCCTGCTGCAGCTGATTCCGCAACTGAAGAGCAATGTTGGTATCTTGCGTCTGAATACAAAGAATGGCAGAGTCAGAGGGCAGCAGCTCCAGCGATGATTGAGTAGTGGTGAAACAGGGAATTGTCTCTAACAATTGTTGCTTGAGGTCATTGATATTTTGCCAAAGCTGAGACTGACGCCAAGGTTCCTGGCGGATAATGGCGATCGCGCGGAGCGCTGCTGCAGTATCTGCTGGAGAAAGACCCGTAGTATAGATCCAGCTAGATGCCCGATTGCGGAGAAAGTCAATTAAAGGGGCTGATCCAGCGACATACCCGCCTAAACTGCCCAACGCTTTACTCAAGGTACCGACTTGAATCAGCGGCTGCCCAGTACAGTCAAACTGTTCAACGCCTCCAGCACCAGTGGCTCCAAGTACCCCAGTAGCGTGGGCCTCATCAACCAGGAGCATGCAGCTGAACTGCCCAGCTAGCTTCAGTAAGCTCGGTAGAGGGCAAAGGTCGCCATCCATGCTGAAGACGCTATCTGTCAGGAGCAAGCAGCGTTGGTAGCGATCGCGGTGTTGCTCTAGCTTGGCTGTCAGATCCTGAATATTGCAGTGGGCATAGGGAATGACAGTGGCCCCGCTGAGGATTGCCCCATTCTTCAGACTCGCGTGATTATATTGGTCGGCTAAAATGAGGTCGCGGGCTCCGACTAAAGCCGCAACGGTGCCCAAGTTAGCCAGGTACCCGGAGCTAAAAACCAGGGCATCGTCGGTTTGTTTCCAACTGGCAATCGCTTGTTCAAGCTGGCGATGGAGCGGGCGGTGACCACTAAGCAAGCGCGAGCCAGTACTGCCAGTACCAAACTCTCTAATTGCAGCGATCGCCGCCGCAACCAAGCGCTGATCTCCGGCTAAACCGAGATAGTCGTTGCTGGTAAAGTTAAGGAGTTGTCGCCCCTCCAACGTGATTTTAGGTCCAGGCCGGCTTTGGATCGCTTGTACAGAACGGTACCAGTTTGCCCGGTGTATTGTTGCTAGAGACTTCTCTAGCCAGGTATAGGGATTGGTCGGCATTCATCAAAAGAGGCAAGGACGCCTCATCCTCACAAGTCAACAACGGCTGTAGAGATGTCTTTACTTACATTAATTGCTGTTTTACTCACTGGGCTGGTACTCAACCAAGTTTTGATTTTGGCACCTCTCAACTGGCTGCATCTCTTCGATAGGTCTAACTGGATTATTCTTTCTCTACTGTTGGTGCTATTTGCCTGGTGCTTTGGTGAATAAAGGGTAAGCACTTGCTTGTATCGTTAACTGGGTGACAGTGCATGGAGCTAGATCCCAGCTTATCAGCAACTAAGTGACGGTCTCCAACGTCTTTAGCTGAGAGTTGCTAATTTTCTCGACTGAATCAGGCTAGGCATTATTTAGCCAAATTAAAGCGATTTGAGTCATTCTCAAGCATATCGTCCCAAAGATGGATATTTATTCCCTTCCCTCTCGCTTCAGAAACCTTTAGCTTAACGAAGCGTCAGATTCACTATCAAAAGACATGTTTGTTGTTGGGAGGAGACTAACAATGTTCAGCACAAAAAAATGGCGGTCTGGAACTGCTTTATTCGCCGCAGTGGGGATCACAACCAGCGCAGCAGCCCCCTTGGTGATGGCAATTCCAGCCTCTGCCCAGTCAACGTTCTATGACGTTCAAGGAAATTGGGCTCAATCCTGCATCCAGGACTTAGCCCGACGAGACATTATCGATGGTTACCCCGATGGTAGCTTCCGTCCCAATTCACCCGTGACCCGCGCTGAGTTTGCCGCCATGACCCGTAAGGCGTTCCCCAATGCCGGTCAGGTTCGCAGTGGAACGCAGTTTGCCGATGTTCCCTCAAGTTACTGGGGGTATACGGCAATTCAAGAAGCTTACCAAACAGGTTTCCTGTCCGGCTATCCCGGAGGTGTGTTTAACCCAAATCAAAACATTCCTCGGGCTCAAGTCTTAGTGTCTTTAGCCAGTGGATTGAACTACACACCAACTGGATCAGCGACGACGACGTTAAACAGTTACTTTGCAGATGCTAGTGCCGTCCCGGACTACGCCCGTAGTGGCATTGCAGCGGCAGCCCAAAGGCGCCTAGTGGTTAACTATCCAAACGTCCGGTTACTCAACCCGAACCGATTTGCTAGTCGCGCTGAAGTGGCTTCTTTCTTATGCCAATCGCTGGCTGGTCCTGGGCAAGCCTCTTTGGTTCCCGCTCAGTACATTGCTGGCGGAGCGCAGGTTGAGGGTCCTCAGCTTGCTGCCGGAGCTGCGATTCCCGTGCAATATTCGTCGGCTGAACGAATTATCGTTGCTCCGACCGAAACGGCACCGCTAACCTTGACCGTGGCTCGCGACGTTACCAATTCTCAAGGCGTGGTGGTGATTCCTGCCGGAAGTCAAGTGGTTGGTCAACTCCGTCCTACCAATGATGGCTCTCGGTTTGTTGCCAGCGAGCTGGTCCTCAATGGTCGACGGACCCCAATTAATGCTTCTTCAGATGTGATTACGGCCAAGCGCAATGTGCGCGATCGCGACTTCAAGGCAATCCTAGTGGGTGCCGCTTTGGGAGCAGGTGCGGCGGCAGGCATTAGTGAAGCCATTGATGAAGTTGACACATCACGAGTCTTGGCTGGTGCCGGAGTTGGTGCGGCAGTTGGGGCCAATAAGAACCGCAACATTACCTCTGTACTAAGAGATGCGGCGGTTGGGGCAGGTATCGCGGCAGGGGTCTCTGCGGCAACTGGAAATGACATCAAGGCTGAAAATGTCTTGGGTGGTGCGGCAGCCGCTGCCACCATCGGTGGGGTTGTTGATCCTGGGAAAACCGAGGAAGTCATCGTTATTGATCCAGACGCTGATCTAGACTTAACCCTCAATAGTGATCTAGCCGTTCAAAGATAAAGCTGTTGGTTTCTAGCTCAATTGAAATAACAGCAGCTTAGTGGACGAAGAGACTGGCTCCCAACTCGTTAATCGAAGCCAGTCTCTTCTGCCTGAACTGGGTCGCTTTTGGCCGTAAATGTCTGTAGCCAAACTAAAAATGAACTGCCGGGTCCAGCATTTGCTGAATGTTGAAATTGCTGTGGTTGAGCCGGGCTAAATATGGTAATCTTTCCCTGCATTTGGCGGACTAACTCTTGGGCGATCGCGAGTCCGAGGCCCGTACCGGGAATGTCGGTTTTTGCTTGAACGCCCCGGTAGTGCCCCTCAAAAACGTGCTCCAAGTCCTGGGGGGGAATACCGGGACCTGTATCATGAATGGCAATCACTTGATAGGACTCTGACTGGAGGGACCTCTCGCTTACCTGGACTAAGACGTATCCCCCTGCTGGAGTGTACTTCAAGGCATTATCGATCAAGTTGCTCAACACTTCCCGCAGGGCCTGCACGTTTGCCTGGACGGGCGGTAACTCAGGGGGAATTTTGGCACTTAAGTTTAGGTTCCGTTCCTGGGCAATTGCGGCAGCGGAGGCCAGCAGGGGTTCGAGGATCTGGGCAAGCCAACAGGGCTCAAGGGGCAAGTCAACACCGGAAATGAAGCTCGGTGGCAATAGCTTCGGTGCCGGTGGCAGGATGAGGTTGGTTAACCCCTGGAGCTGCTGACGGCTTAGGGCAGTCTCTGAGTTATCCAGTGCTACCTCACCTAGATCGATAGCCATATCAAACTGCTGCAGCATATCCTCTAGGCGCTCGCTCTCTCGGACTACACTCTCAGCAATTTCCCGGTTGGAATCTCCTGGCCTCAACCGCTTCAGCAGTAACTTGCCTAGGGTCCGCAGGGTAGTCAGGGGGTTGCGAAATTGATGTAGTAGATCGGCAAGCGTCTCATGTTGCTGAGCTTGGGTTAGCTTTTGATGATGCGCTGAATGGGTTGTCCACTGGTAACGCTGGTCTAGGACATAGGCGATCGCCAATGTGTTAGCAATTTGTTCTACTTGGACTTGTTCTCTTTCGCTCCACTGCCGGTCTTCCCGACTGACCACCAGGAGTCCTAGTACAGTCTCCTGGTCCATCAGTGGCAGCACAAGCCGCTGCTGTGTCAAAGATAGGGATGACAAGGTTTGCTCAGAGCTAGGGATTACTGCTTGTAGCAAATCCTCAGGTTCAGATCCAGCAAGCTCCTCCTCTGCAGATGGAAAAGCTTGTGCGGTTGACGTTGCCGGCAAACTTGGGGAGACAGCCTTTTGCCAGGGTTGAGAGCCCTCAGGATAGACCACAACTGGAATGAAATTAGCGGGTGTACCCTCGGCCAAATTTTCTGTTAAGTAGACACTGCTTGAAGAGGCACCCAGCCCTTGCGTCAAGAGGGCGGTCTGAAACCGGCAAAGAGAGATAAATTCTGAGCTGGCAATTGACATGCAATTTAGATTTTAAGCATTGCCACAGAGTATTGCGGAGCAGTGGCTGCTTCGCTAACGGTTTAATCCTAGCCTTTAACCGATTGAGCAGCTTCTACCTCAGTAGACTGATTTTAACTACATACCCATGATTGAATAGCCAGAATCCACATACAGAATCTGACCAGTAATTCCCCCAGCTAGGTCGCTGCATAGGAAGGTTGCTGCATTGCCAACCTCTGTTTGCGTCACGGTTCGACGTAGGGGAGCTACCGCTTCCACATGATGAATCATGTCGAGGATGCCACCGACGGCAGAAGAAGCCAACGTGCGAATCGGTCCAGCCGAAATACCGTTGACGCGGATGTTCTGCGGCCCTAGCTCAGCCGCTAGGTAGCGGACATTCATCTCTAGGGCGGCCTTAGCAATCCCCATGACGTTGTAGTTAGGGATCACCCGGATGCCGCCTAAATAGGTGAGGGTGACAATACTGCCACCACTGGTCATCAGGGGTTGAGCAGCAGCACTCAGTTGAACCAATGAATAGGCACTGACCTCCATTGCCAGGGAGAAGCCCTGACGCGATACCTTGCTAAACTGCCCCCCTAAGTCTTCTTTATTCGCAAAGGCCAGACAATGAATTAGAATATCTAGTTTGCCCCACTGGTTCTGAATTTCAGCAAACGTAGACTGGATTTGAGCATCATCTTGAACATTACAGGGCAAGAATACGCTGGGTGCCAGGGGCTCAACTAATTCTTTAACTTTTTGCTCGAAGCGGCCGCGTTCATCCGGCAGGTAAGTGACACCTAAATTGGCTCCTGCTTTGTGAAGTTGTTGGGCGATTCCCCAAGCGATCGAGCGATTATTAGCAATGCCGGTGACCAGCGCATTTTTTCCAGATAAGTCAAGCATAAAAGTGTCAATCTACTAACTTAGAGCGTACTAAAGTTAAGGCCACAGTAGTTAAGGTCTAGACTTGAAAACATCCCACCTTTGCCAGACAATTCTTAATGTCCGGCAAAAAGATCTTGTTGTCGCCACACCGGTTCAGCATTATGTAATAAACAATACAAAAAGACGACCTGGAGTTCGCTTAAGTGGTCACAGTTCTATGATTTAAGCTAATGCATAGCTTGCAGCTGCAACAATTTGGTGCATCTTCAGGGGGAGCGAAAACAGGTGATATGGTAATGACCCAACACAGGCCACTAGCGACGGTGTTTCGTCAAATGAGCAATGGGGCGTTTCCCCCCCTTGTGGAAACCTTTGAGCGGGGCAAAACAATTTTTTTTCCCGGAGATCCAGCAGAGCGAGTTTACTTCCTCCTCAAAGGTGCTGTCAAACTCTCGCGGGTTTACGAAGCAGGGGAAGAAATCACCGTTGCGCTGCTGCGAGAAAATAGTGTGTTTGGGGTATTGTCGCTGATTACCGGCAATCGTTCCGATCGCTTCTACCATGCGGTTGCCTTCACCCCGGTTGAACTCCTCTCAGTACCCATTGAACAGGTAGAAAAAGCTTTGAAAGAGGACCCTGAT
>JAUJON010000056.1 GCA_030447595.1 Thermosynechococcaceae cyanobacterium YX3bin19 | reverse complement strand
ATATAGAATCTACCGCTGAACAAAAGACAAATCAGTTAGGAATTCAGATTCGTCAGTCTGAGGTTTTGCCAAAGGTCACCACCCTTGAAAAACTTAAGCTACCAGGCGCAGGTGCTAATAAGGTGGTTGATTTACCGGCTCACTTAGTCCACCTCATTTTGCAGCGCACTAAAAAACTAGGTTTACGCGATCATGCCTTGGCTTATGTTTTGTTTGCCACAGGTATTAGTCCAACAGAGCTGGTAACGCTGCAGCGATGGTCTTCGGCTGACCGTCGGTCATCGCATCAAATCTGTGATGAACATCAGCATCTTCTGCAAATCACTCACGGTGCAGCTCGACAGGTTCCTGTCAATCGATGGATTCTGGGTAAGCGCTATGGGACGTACACGCGCAATCCATTGACTCGATGGTTGAAAAGTCGCAAAGACGTGCATTCAGCAATGTTTCTCAACGAGGCCGGCAACCCTATCTCTGAGTCAGAGGTCAAGTCGCGATGGCAGGTATGGACCGAAGATCTATTGACACCTGAAGGCCAAGCACCGGCAATTGAGCAAGCCCAGCAGACCTGGTGCGTTGAAATGTTGATGAAAGGAGTTAGCTTATCAACACTCGCCATATTGACAGGCCAGGAGCTGTCTACCTTAGAGCCTTATGTCTACAGAGCTAGAGAAAAAGCCGCTTTGGAACAGGCGATACGCCTTGACCAACCCGATAGTATGGAAGGCGATCGCTCGGAGGTGCCGATTCAGATCCTGACTTGGCTATCGTTAATTTTGAGCAGCACGGATTGCTGGAGCCTGATAGATAGTAGCAGCCAGTTGTTGACCATCAGCTACCTGCAGGGGTGAGGATTGTTGCGCTACGAGGGTTGGCACTGATTGGCGGATACGAGCAGTGAGCTGAACTGTTTTGGCGTCGTAGACCTGGGTCAACATCTTCGGATATAGTCCAATGCCAATGATCGGAATCAGCAGGCAGGTAATGATAAAGATTTCTCGGGGCTCAGCATCAATCAGGGCCTCATGCGCCGTTAATTCCTTGTTTTCCTTACCATAGAAAATCTCTCGCAGCATCGAAAGCAAGTAAATCGGCGTTAAAATCACGCCGACTGCTGCCAAGAATACAACGATGACCTTAAATGTGGGGTTATAGGCATCGCTAGTGGCAAAACCCACAAACACCATCAGTTCGGCAACAAAGCCACTCATCCCTGGTAGGGCGAGGGAGGCCATTGAACAGGTGGTCCACATGGCAAAAATCTTTGGCATCTTCTGACCCACCCCCCCCATCTCCTCCAGGATCAGGGTATGAGTCCGGTCGTAGGTAGCACCCACCAAAAAGAACAGGCTAGCCCCAATTAATCCATGTGAGATCATTTGCAGCACTGCACCATTGAGGCCCAGGTCGGTGAAGGAAGCAATGCCAAGCAAGACAAACCCCATGTGGGAAATGGAAGAGTAGGCAATTTTGCGCTTGAGACTGCGTTGAGCAAAAGATGTCAGGGCTGCATAAATAATATTGACAACCCCTAAAATTGCTAGGGCAGGTGCAAAATAAGCATGAGCTCCCGGTAGCATCTCAACATTCATCCGAATCAAGGCGTAGCCACCCATCTTTAGGAGAATGCCGGCCAACAGCATATGCACAGGAGCTGTTGCTTCACCGTGGGCATCCGGCAACCAGGTATGCAGCGGGATGATCGGTAGCTTGACGCCATAGGCAATCAGAAACCCACTATAGGCCAACAGTTGAAATGTCAGTGTGTAATCCTTGAGCGCCAGCGAGCGCATATCGAACGTCACTGAATCACCATAGAAGGCCATTGCCAGCGCCGCTAGCAGAATAAACAGGGAACTGCCCGCAGTGTAGAGAATGAACTTAGTTGCAGCATACTGACGCTTGTAACCTCCCCAGATTGCCAGAAGCAGGTATACCGGAATCAGTTCCAACTCCCAGGCGAGAAAGAATACCAGCATATCCTGAACGGCGAAGACGGCAATTTGGCCGCCGTACATTGCGAGTATCAGAAAATAAAACAACCGGGGCTTGAGGGTCACAGGCCAGGCAGCCAGAATTGCCAGAGTGGTAATGAATCCGGTTAGGAGAATCAGCGGCATGGACAAGCCATCAGCTCCTACTGACCACTTCAAGCCTATTTGAGGTATCCAAGAATACTGCTCAACCAGTTGCAGCTCCGGGTTACCAAAGTCGTACTGGGTGTAAAAGGCGTAGACAATCAGGATGAAGTCGATCAAGCCAATGACCAGGGCAAACCAGCGAATTGGCTTGCCTTTTCCTTCTCGATCGGGAATGAGGGGAATGGCAGCAGAGGCAAGCAGGGGAAACAGGATCACAACGGTAAGCCAAGGAAAGTCGGCTGTGTTCATCTCAGGTAACCTTCTGGATTCGGATTAAGTTGGGGCAACTAGACAGGCGCTGTGTTAAACAGAAATCACGACAAAAGCCAGAACAGCGGCAAAAATGACCAAAGCATAGAATTGAGCCCGACCATTTTCCAGGTATTTCAAGGTTTCGCCAGTGATGACGGTAATCAAGCCAGTTAGATTGACCGCACCATCAACAATGTTGTAGTCCACTTCCAGCACTTGTCGGGCCAATCGCCGACAGCCCTGCACAAAAACATTGTGGTAAACGTCGTCAAAGTACCACTTATTCAAGGAGAACTGGTAGAGGGGTTGAATCTTTCTGGCGATCGCGCCTGGGTCAACTTTGCCCCGCAGGTACATTAGTGAAGCGAGGGTAATGCCGATTAAGGCAATCCCGACGGAATTTCCCGCCATAATCAAGAACTCTGTCCAGTTAAAGTCACCCGACTGTTCTATAACTTCGCCAGCTGGATGGATAAACGCCTCAAAGTTATTAGCGTAGGGAGCGCCAGTAAACCCAATCGCGATTGAAGGAACTGCTAACACAATCAAGGGCAGTGTCATGGTCAACGGCGACTCATGGGGTTCACTCTGATGTTCATCATGAGCAGTATGCCCGTGAGAATCCACCTCCACCAGCTCTTGAGGATTCATTGCCCCAGGACCAAAGGCTACAGCTTCCTGTCTACCTTCTGCTTTTAACTGCTGGCGAATGTGCAATTCGTTGCCGCGAAACGAACCCTCAAAGGTGAGAAAATACATCCGAAACATATAGAAAGCGGTGATTCCAGCTGTAGACCAACCCACTGCCCAGAGGGCTGGGTTTGCCGCAAAGGCAGAGCCTAAAATCTCATCCTTAGACCAAAAGCCAGCAAAGGGGGGAATACCGGAAATTGCCAAACAGCCCACCAAAAAGGTCAAAGCGGTAATTGGCATGTATCGCCGCAATCCACCCATCAAACGCATATTCTGAGCCAGTGCTGGGTCGTGTCCTACCGCCGCTTCCATCCCATGAATCACAGACCCAGAACCCAGAAACAGCATGGCTTTGAAATAAGCATGGGTCATCAGATGAAACAGACCTGCTGTGTAGGCCCCGACACCCATTGCCATGACCATGTAACCCAACTGGGAAATAGTAGAGTAGGCCAGCCCTTTCTTAATATCGTTTTGCGTCACTGCAATTGTCGCCCCTAAGAAGGCAGTGAAGGCCCCGGTCCAGGCAATCACGCTCATGACGTTGGGAAGCCCTTCGAAAACGGGAAACATCCGGGCAATTAAGAACACCCCGGCAGCCACCATTGTGGCGGCGTGGATTAAAGCCGAAATTGGCGTTGGACCTTCCATCGCATCCGGCAGCCAGACGTGCAGGGGAAATTGAGCTGACTTAGCCACAGGACCGAGGAAAACTAGAACCCCAAATAAACCTGCCAGAAAAGCACTTAGGGACCCGGAGGCAATCAACTCCTGCAGGCGATCGCCAATTACCTCAAACTCAAAGCTGTTGGTTGACCAGTACAAGCCTAAAATTCCCAGCAGTAGACCAAAGTCACCCACTCGGTTCACAACAAATGCCTTTTGACAGGCATCTGCTGCTGCTTTACGGTCGTACCAGAACCCAACCAGCAGGTAAGAACACATGCCGACGAGTTCCCAGAAAATATAAATCTGGACGAGGTTGGGGCTGACGACCAGGCCCAGCATTGAGAAACTGAAAAGACTTAAGTAGGCATAGAAGCGGACATAGCCAGGGTCGTGAGCCATGTAGCCATCGGTGTAGACCATGACTAAGAAGGCTACAGTTGTGACAATTACCAACATCAAAGTTGCCAGGTGGTCAATCGTGTAGCCCATAGACAAATGGAAGCTACCCGCTGCTGCCCACTCAAAAGTCCGTAGATAGGCTGAATGCCCGTGAAGCTGGCTCCAGAGTAAGGCAAAAGAGAGGACCATTGAGGCCCCCAGGAGGGAGACAATGAAGATGGCGCTGGCCCGTCGGAGCGAATTTGTAATTCCATTGAAGGAAATCAGTCCTAGCCCCACAATCATCGCTCCCGCCAGGGGTAGAACTGGAATCAGCCAAGCATACTGGTAAATCGGTTCCATGACTCACGCCTACTTGAGAGTTCCGGATGGCAAAACCGTTAACATTGTGACACAATCCGGGTTTCAATAAGCTTGACCTGCTGGATAAATCTTTATCAAGCTATAACCAAAGTCAACAGTCCGGTTTGGCTTCCGTGGCTATAGCTTCCAGACGATGACTTGCCGCTATGGCTACATTAATCCAGGGAAATTCAGACTTTGAACATGGGGGCAGAACTGATAACTTGCTCCAAAGCTGCCATCAGCTCGTCTTTGCCCTGGAAGCTATCTAGCCGATGACGCAGCTGCCCCTCTTCAAATACCAGGAGAGTCGGGAGTGTGGTTAGGCGGTAATTATTCGCAAGCTTTAGGTTTTCGTCAGCATTGATGCGAACTAGCTTAAGCTGGTCTCCCCACTCTGATTGCAGCCTGGATAGCAAGGGATCAGCAACTTTGCACAGTCCGCACCAGGGAGCCCAAAAGCTCACCAGAACGATTTTTGAAGAGTTTAAAACCTCTTGGATGAACGTTTGCTCACTAACCGACAACACCATGAGCCCCTAAAATGAACGTTTGCTCCTCAGTATTCCCAGGTGGGCAAAAAAGGATCTTACTTTGAAACATGCTACCAGTCAATTGTTGAAGATGCACGGATCAACCAGGGATGAGCCCACCAAGTTAGTAAGACAAAAGCCACCACACCTGCGTAGGCGGGTCGCAGAAACTCTTGCCACTTCAAAGTTTGACGCTTTTGCAATACAGCCCTGAACGGAAAAACAGATGTGTGGTTTTTTAAGGTTTCAAAGGATTCACCAAAGCGAGCCTGCAACCGGCGATCGCCGTGCCAAACCCCAAATAGGTGATAGGCAACCAGTCCAATGGAAGTGACCAAGGTAAAGGAGGTACCAATCCAAAGGGTATGGGCCAGACACCAGATAATTTGTCCAACCATCTGAGGGTGACGAGTGATGGGGATGATTCCAGTCTCAAACAGGTGGACCTGAGGTTTCTCTATAGCGGCAATTTCTAACAAATTAAAAGTCGCAGGGTAGAGAAACAAAAAAGAAAGAGCTGACAGGAGCCAAACAGCTGTCTCTGCGCCGGGTACTCCCTGGACTTGCCAAAGCTGGGCTCCGTCGTAGTGGTGGTTGAAAAAGTAGATCAACATAGGGACAGCTAGACTAAGGCTGACTAGGGCGAAGAGTACCCGGTACAATCGCGCCCCCAGCTGCTGTTCTCCCCAAGGTCGCAGGGCGGCCAAGCCGCTATGGGCGATCGTAAAGCAGAGCAATTGTCCTAGCATCAGCAGCTGGGAAGATGCCAGCCAGGTGTGAGATACTGGCATATCAGGCGGGGTGGAAACACTCAGTGTGGATTAAACGAATCTGGGCGAGAGCAAATACGGTGGGAATGACTCGACCATAGTTGGTGGCGATCGCTCGCCACCCCAAGTCGCCCAGGAACCAGATCCAGAGTGCCGGTCCGAGAAAGGCAAAAATACTCCGAACGGCCCCATAGCGAGCAGCACTGAAGGTCATCCCTCGCTGAGCCGCTTGTAGCGCGGCTTGCCCTTGCAACTGAAGCACTGTTGCCCCCCCTCGCAAGGCTGCCTGACTGGCAGCTTCATAGGTGGCAAGGTAAGCGGCAAACTGGTGAGCCATCTGTTGCAATAAAACGGGCCGGAGCACTGAAGTGACGGCTAGGGCACTACCACCCTCTAGCAGGAGGCGTAAAGGATCCTGCGGCAGATTTTCTAGGGGCGATCGCGCCACAGTGGACTGGCTGAAGGAGTGCTGAAGCTGTTGGTTTTAAAGCCTTCTTTTCCGATGCGGGCATTTTTTTCCAGACCCGATTCAGTAAGCTGAGAAATATTTCTGCTTCCAAGTCCGTGGTTGAGAGAGAAGTTGAATACGGTAGCTTCAAATAGCGACAAACTTGCAGCAAGACTTGACGATAGGTAATCTGGCTCGTTTTGCCCTTCAACACTGTTATCCCATCGGCTGCTAAAAACCGAAATCTGTGTTCCAAGGTATCTAACCAAGCTTCACGTTTTTGGTCTTGGACCGCGATCGGTGTAGGTGCCTGCAGGTAGTCTAAGGGATTTAATCTGCGAGAAAACAAAATTTCGGTTAAATCTTGCAGTTCTTCTTCAGTTGCCAGCTCTAGGGCTGTTCTCAACTCATCCACACTTTACGTCCTCCAGCCTTACAGTTTAAGTGTTTAGTAGGGCTTGTAATGGCTCTAGCTTGAGAATAGCCTATCTGCTGCTATCCCAGTTAAATTACTGTAGTGGTTCCACGACAGGAGCGAAGCCATTGCTGCTCAGGCGCTGGATCATCTCATCCACTTCAACCTGTTGCCGATAGGCACCCACTTGCATCACAGTTTTGCCTTGGTAGGAAGAGCGAAAAGGCATCGGGCACCAGAAACCGCAGGCGGCTTCTTGCAGCCTCATCAACCACTTCCACTACCACCCGATAGCGAAACCCCAGCAGCGTGACCCTGGAAGGGGAGGGGGTGGTCCGTCCAGCTTTTGTGGAGCTGACCGAGGAACAATGACAGGGGGTAAATTGCCAGCATTGCCAATGGGAATTGGGGCACCTGGAACCGGGACGAGAGGCGCATTAACCCTCTGATTGCTAACACGATTAGCAGTCTGCTGCGGCTGAGTAACCGGGATTGCCGAGCTGACAGCTAGTGGTTCCACGATAGGGGCGAAGCCATTGCTGCTCAGGCGCTGGATCATCTCATCCACTTCAACCTGTTGCCGATAGGCACCCACTTGCATCACAGTTTTGCCTTGGTAGGAAGAGCGAAAGGCATCGGGCACCAGAAACTGCAGGCGGCTTCTTGCAGCCTCATCAACCACTTCCACTACCACCCGATAGCGAAACCCCAGCAGTGTTGCTCTAGAAGGGGAACTGGGTAGCTGTGTTCCTGAAGCCGCCGATACATTTGAGGCTAGCCGGGTTTGGCCATCCGTGTCACCACCCACTTGCGGAGGTTTTACCAGTACCGGAGGCGCAGCAGTTGGCATTGCCACGGGAGACTGAGGAACCGTTGCAGACGGTGGTTGAATCGTCGGGCCTTCAGGAGAAGCCCCCGGTGTTAAATCCGGCAAATCGCTAAAGTCCGCAGGCAGATTGGTCTCTTCGAAGTTAACCCCAGTCTTAACGACTGGATTCAGAGAACCAGGCGTTTCTGGAAGTTGACCACTGGACTGCTGGGGTTGGGGAGCAGGGCTGTTGGAGGAGACAGAGTTACTCAGTTTGCCACTCTGATAGATCTGGCCCTGAATCACAGTGGTTTGGCCCTGCTGGAGGCTAACATTGGGCTTGAGTTGAATCGGAAAATTTTCACCTGTCTGAGTACTATAGATTCCGGCGGCAAGTTGGATAATGCTGTAGGGCTGAGCAACCTTGGCAGCGTAGGTAATGGTTTTGAAGGGAGCGCGATCGCTGCCGTTACCCGTGATATCGCTGCCTCGTCCAGAGTCGACAAACAAAGTCACGCTTTGTAGATGGGGAAGTGCTTCAGACCTTAATTGCTCAGACGGTTCTAGAGCCATGCCTCTTGAACCAAAAGCCCAGTTGAGGGATAGTCCAAATGAAACGACAGAAACCACTAGCACTCCTGGCAGCCGTAAGGTTTGATCAGTGAAGCGCACAGCTATTCTCCTTCTTTCTTGTTGCAATCGAGCCGAGGCTGAATTCAACCCCCAGCGCCTTCTACCGAAGCTGATTTAGAGACTTTAGGTTTAGACCTTATCCTAATTCTTGAGAAAGTTGTACCCTTTTTCAGCGAATCCAGTACAGAAACCAAAAAAACTGCATAGTTTAGTGAACTGTTAGCCCCAAGTTTTAGCATAGGAGCGGCAAACCAGATGAAGTCAAGGAGTACGATAGAGAGAATATAGAGCTTTTATGAATACTTATGTATAGTCAGAGCAAACCAGGCAATCTTGCGCTCTGTCGGATTTTAGACGCTAATTTAGACCGAGCTCGTGAGGGCTTGAGAGTTATTGAAGAGTGGTGTCGATTTGGTTTGAGCAGTATTGCTTTAACTGAGCAGTGTAAGGAACTGCGGCATAAGTTAGCCCAGTGGCACAGTTCTGAACTAAGGGCTGCTCGTGACACCCCTGAAGATGTTGGTACTAATCTGACCCATCCTCAGGAACGTCAACGCTTAGGAATTCAAGCTGTGCTGCAGACCAATCTCAGCCGGGTTGAGGAAGCGCTGCGAGCCCTTGAGGAATACGGCAAGCTCTACAATCCATTGATGGGAGACGCTTTCAAGCAGATGCGCTACCAGGTGTATACCCTTGAAAGTGCCCTTCTATTTCAACAGCGTTACCAGAAGCTGCTACAGTCACTGCTTTACCTAGTGACTGCTCCGTCAGACAACCTATTCTCGGCAGTAGAAGCCGCCTTGAAGGGAGGGCTAAGCCTAGTTCAATATCGCGACAAAACTGCAGATGATCGTATCCGCCTCAGTATTGCTCAGAAGTTATGTCAACTATGTCACCAGTACGGTACTTTATTTATTATTAATGACCGGGTTGATCTAGCCTTAGCTGTAGATGCTGATGGTGTACATTTGGGACAGCAGGATGTGCCGATCGCCCTTGCTCGATACCTATTAGGTCCTCAACGTTTAATTGGCTGCTCGACCACGAACGCTGAAGAAATGCAGCAAGCTGTCCAAGACGGGGCTGATTATGTTGGCGTGGGCCCAGTCTACGAAACACCGACAAAGGCAGGTAAGGCTGCCGCCGGACTGGAATATGTTCGTTATGCTGCTAAGAACTGCCCCATCCCCTGGTTTGCTATTGGTGGGATTGATGCCAACAATTTGGGTGATGTGCTGATTGCTGGTGGTCAACGGGTAGCCGTGGTGCGGGCAATAATGCAAGCAGAGGAACCAACGCTAATGACGCAGTATTTCCTCTCCCAGTTGGTCTATAGACAAACAAATCACATTGATGGAAAGCCCAGCAAAGTCTATGTCTAATTCACCGTCTTCAGATGCCTCAAGCTTAATTGCCCTTTTTGTTAACGGTGAACCCCATACCTGTCCCCAGCAAACGCGACTAGCTGAACTAATTGAGCAGTTAGGGCTGAATCCTCGCCTGATCGCGGTGGAATACAATGGCGAAATCTTGCACCATCAGTTTTGGACTGAAACGAAGGTACAGGCAGGCGATCGCCTGGAAATTGTCACTATCGTGGGTGGTGGTTAATCCGACAAAGTTACTGCAAGTTGGATCGGGAATCCACCTTCAGGTGAATTAACTCACCTTTTGGAAGTAGATAGACTATATAGGTAGGTAGTCAGTCTTTCAGTTAAAAACCATTCGGGAGCCGATTAGTCACCAATTCTCACTGAGATCAATGAAAGGTTTGTGAGCGTGGGTGTCTACTTTGCCAGAAGCTGAGCTGAATGATTACCTCGATACTTCTCTAGCGGATTTAGACGGGCAAAAATGAATAATAAAATATTCAAACCACTATCGAAAACACTGTTGGTCGCCAGCTTGATTGCTGTACTTGTATTTAGTAACGCAGGCCAAGCTCTGGCGGCTCGCAGCGGCGGTCGAATTGGAGGGGGTAGCTTCAGACGACCAGCACCCACTCGGACCTATCAACCCCCTCTCGCTATCCCGGCGGTGGTTATTACCCTGGCGGTGGTGGATTTGGGTTTCCCTTTTTGATCCCCTTCTTAGGAATTGGTGGCGGCTTCGGTGGCCTATTTTCCATCCTAATTTTTATTGCGATCGCCAACTTTCTAGTTCAAAGCTTCCGCCGTACAACTGCAGGTTCGGGAACGTCCCTAGGTTACGGTGATAGTTACACCAATCCCCCAGTTCGCTCACGCGTTTGCAAGTTGGACTTTTAGCCGAAGCCCGCAATCTCCAAGCGGAGTTGAATCAGATTGCTCAGTCTGCAAACACAGGTTCTTCTGAGGGACTAGATATCGTTCTACAAGAAACTGTCCTTGCACTCCTACGTCACCCTGAGTACTGGGCCTATGCAGGCTCCGAGACTCAGCAGGTACGCTTAGAAGCTGCAGAAGAAAAATTTAATCGTCTAGTGCTAACAGAGCGGAGTAAGCTTCAAGCAGAAACACTCTCTAACGTTAACCAGCAGCTTAAGCAGGCTGCTCAGAAGCCCTTGGCTAGCTCTGAAAGTACCTCGTCTGCCCTAGTCGCAGATCCAGGCGAATATATCGTTGTTACCCTCCTGGTTGCTGCTCAAGGTAAGTTAGAGCTTCCTAGAATCAACTCGTCAGAAGATTTACATCAGGCATTGAATCAACTAGGTGCAGTTTCCGGCGACCAACTGCTAGCTCTAGAGGTGCTTTGGGAACCTCAAGCCGAAGGAGATACGCTCACCTCCGAGGAATTAATTTCTGAATATCCAGATCTGAAGCTAGTTTAGCTTGCCCTTCCTTTGGTTTCATTAGATTCAATACCAAAAGCAGACCTAGACGTATTAATAGTCTAGGTCTGCTTTCTTGCTCGGATAATCGTTGGCCTTCAAAAAGCCAAAGGCTAAGTCACACGACAGCCGTAAAACTCAACCCGGTAATCAGTAATCTTAAGCCCTGTTTTCCGCTCTACTTCTTCAATCAAAGCGGCCGGCAATTCAACTTGAATATCTAGAATCTGGTCACTGTCGAGGCAATTAACGTGGCTGTGGGAGTCACTAATATTTCCGTACAAGCGGCCACCGGAGCGCTCAATACACTCAATCACCCCGTTTTGGGACAGTGCTTCAAGATTTTGATAAACAGATGTATGCCCAACATCTTTACCCCGTTGATTGAGACGATTGTAAATTTCTCGGGCAGACAAGTGCTCCTGTTCCTGCCATAACAGCTCTAGAATGAATCGGCGTTGCCGACTTAAACGCATACCAAGTTGTTGGCAACGCTCTAGCGCATCATCCAGAGATTGAACTGGTTTTTCATTCAATGTCTGACCGTGTGGATTCAACGTTACGTGCTCCCTAACACTAGACCAGATTTATTCATTCAAACTATAAGTAGTGACCTAAATCACCCAAGCAATCATTTGTTAAGGCTTAACATCTGTAATGCTCCCAGCAGTTTTAAGATACGCTCTTAACAAGACTTGAACTTGCTTGACGATTCAAGCTACTCCTATCATAGGCTAGATCATACTCATTCCGCTTTTGCTTGCAAAGGTTGTTAACTTACGAAGGTATTAATCAAGTCTCCCAGTTTGCAATGCCAGTTACAATCACTCTAGACTTTACTGCTTTAAGCACTTTAGATTTGTCACCAGCTCAATCGGTGATTGAAAAGCTGATTGCGGAGAAATCAATTGCGCGTAACGAGCAGCAACTTCAATTTGTCGTTGAGTATCCTCGGGAACCCGAAGATCAACGGGAGCTTTCAGAAATTCCAGAAGTGCGGCTGTGGTTTATTCGTTTAGATACGGTTTATCCCTGGTTACCCTTTCTTCTAAACTGGCAAGCTGGAGAGCTAGTGCGCTATGCAGCAATGCTAGTTCCCCACCAATTCAGTGCTAGAGAAGGAATTCAGTACAACCCACAAGCCCTTGATATCTTTATAATGCAAAAGATTTTTGTTCTCACACATTGGCTACAAAAACAGGATCTTGAAAGCGAATCAAAACTTCAGCACCTAGCACAAATGTTTGGCTACGAACTAGACGCAGCACTATTTAGCTTGATTCGCCACTAGTGAAAAGCTTTCTAGATTTTTCCTTGCCTTCAGCCGCCACTCACAGGTGGAATTAATACGACTTCGTCTCCATCTTGTAAAACTGTATCGGGCGCAACAAACTGCAGATTAATTCCGTAGCGGGTCAAGTCTTGCCATTGCTGTAACTCTGGATGCTCAATTCTCAGGCGATCGCCAACCACTGATACTGGCGTATCTTGAGGAAGCTGTAGTACTACTTCTGATTGCCCGTAAGCTTCTTGATAAGCGGCAAATAGCTTAACAGTGACAGTAATGTTGGATTTAAGCATAAGGTCATCACAATGCATTGCCTAGCCGACTAGTGAAGTAGCTCTGATGCCTGTATTTAGAGTGTCTTCATTCATGGTGTTAGATATGCATACCACACTCAGTCTTTGCTGACCCCCGCCAGCGGCCCGCGCGTTCCCCCTCACCCTCACCCACTTGGGTTGTCAGAGGTTCATCTCCAACGCTGGGATAACCTTGATCGTGGAGTGGGTTGTAAATCACGTCCTGCTTGAAGATATAAGCCCAGGAGTCTTTGCGAGTCCAAGTTGCTAGGGGATTTATCTTCAGTCGCTGTTTTTTATCCAACTCAAAAATGGGAATCTCAGCCCGGGTGTGAGCTTGATCCCGGCGTCGCCCTGTAATCCAACCCACTGCTCCTAGCTCGGTGAGGCCACGCTCCAACGGTTCAATCTTGGTTAAATAATGAAATTCCTCAATATCTCTGTGCCAAAGGGCTACACCGTAACGTGCAGCAAAGGCTTTCCGGGAATCTGTATCCCGAACCCCATACACCTTCAAATCTAAGTTATAGATCTTTTCAGCTCGATGAACTAGTTCTAAGGTCTCTCGAAAATGGTGTAGGGTATCTAAGAATAAAACTGGTACGGGTGGAACTGGCTTCAGTTCCCGGTAAAGAAGGTCCATGATCACCATGCCATTCACATTAAAGCCACTGCTTTGGACTAGGCCTGTAGGAATGTTGTTGATGCACCAGGCAAGGATATCTCTAGGATGAGCGCCTTCAAAGCGCTGGTTCAATTCCTCTAAATTAGGAGTGAAGATGTTAGAGGGGGTGGTAGTTCCAGATCGCTGATTCAATTTCTCTACGCCAATAGTGGGAGACTGAATTTTAGGTGCGAAGCATTGAGTCATGGTCACTCTAGCCAGTTTCAAATTTCTCTGATTGGATTGTAACTTAGAATTGCCTAAATCCCTATCGGATAACCGGGGTATTCAACCTGGAGATAACCCTACCAGTCGTATCCTCTTGTGAGGTTGAACGAAACCATTACAAATGTGTTATGTCAGCAGTTATTCTAGATTTCACATGAAGCAACTCATCTTATACACTAAGCCCGGCTGTCATTTATGCGAAGGATTGCAAGAAAAGCTGGAACGGGTTGAGGTATTGTTTGAACTAGAGATCCGAGATATTACGACCCGAGATGACTGGTTCCAAGCGTACCAGTACGAAGTACCAGTCCTGTATAGATTGGCAAAAAAAAGCGAACCCACTGTAGGAGAGCAGAGATTGCCCCGTCCGTCCCCACGGGCAACTGTTCAGCAACTGCAGCAGATGTTACAGCAGTATCTATCAGAGGACTGTTCAGAATAAAGCAATTCTAAACCTGACCCTGATGAGTTAAGGCCAAAGTCTTAGGTAATGGCGTGAGGAGCTATGGCGATGAAGTTGCGAGACCTATTAGCAGCGGTGATACCAGAACTTACCCTGAGTCACTACTCGGGGTTGGCTACACAACCAGTTTTAGAGGTGGAGGTTAAAGGCTTGGCCACCAATTCCTGGGCCTGCCAGCCAGGAGACTTGTTTATTGGGATGCCCGGCACTCGGGTAGACGGCGGTAATTTCTGGCCCAGCGCGATCGCTGCTGGAGCTGTTGCTGCTCTAGTTTCACCCAATGTCAAGCTGCCAGTTGATTTCAAGGAAGCTTGTGTCATTCCCCTTGCTGATATGAATCACGCCTGTGCTGCAGTGGCAGCCACTTTTTACAGTTACCCAGCTGAAAAACTGCAGTTGGTTGGGGTCACTGGTACCAATGGTAAAACCACACCTAGCCATTTGATTGAATTTCTCTTAACCCAGGCTCAGGCACTCACTGCATTGATCGGCACCCTTTACACCCGCTGGCCAGGCTACCAGCAGACGGCTGTACATACGACTCCCTTCGCTGTGGAGTTGCAGCAACAGTTGGCAGCAGCCGTAGCAGCGGGATGCCAATTCGGGGTTATGGAAGTTAGCTCTCATGCCCTAGCCCAGGACCGGGTTCAAGGCTGCCCCTTTGCAGCTGCTGTCTTTACTAATCTGACTCAAGATCACCTAGACTTTCACGCCAGCTTAGACAATTACTTTGCTGCCAAAGCTCGTCTGTTTAGTCCCACCTACTTGCAGGGTAGAGCCATAGTCAACTTTGACGATCCCTATGGTCGAAGGTTAATAGCGCAACTGCATCGAGAGCAAGTTTGGAGCTACAGCACCTCCTCTCCCGCAGCAGATCTGTGGACTAGTGAACTTGTCTATGAGCCCACGGGAGTCAGGGGTCTCATTCATACCCCCCAAGGGCAGGCTCATTTCCACTCACCGCTGGTGGGGCAGTTTAATGTGGCAAACCTTTTGGCAGCTACCGGGACTGTTCTACACTTAGGACTTGACTTGGAGTTGATAGTCCAATCCCTGTCCCAGTTTTATGGCGTTCCAGGTCGCATGGAGCAGGTTCAGATCCAGCCTGACCAGGATATTAGTGTGATTGTCGACTACGCCCATACCCCCGACAGTCTGGAAAATATGCTGAGGGCCGCTCGGCCCTTTATTAAGGGTCAGATGATCTGCGTATTTGGCTGTGGAGGAGATCGCGATCGCACGAAGCGGCCTCAAATGGGTGAGATTGCCGCCAGCTTAGCCGATCAGGTTGTCGTTACATCTGATAATCCTCGAACCGAGAACCCGCAGCAGATTTTGCAAGATATCTTAGCTGGAGTGCCAGATTCAGTTAAGCTGATGGTCCAGGCGGATCGGCGCACCGCAATTTATACGGCAATTTTGCAAGCCCAGTCTGGAGATGGCGTGTTAATCGCCGGCAAAGGTCATGAAGATTACCAAATCCTTGGCACCGAAAAAATTCATTTTGATGACCGAGAAGAAGCGCGCTCTGCTCTCGGAAAAAGGCTATCAAACCTTAGTCAACCCAGTCGCTCGATTTAGTTCACGTCAGGAGTAAGCAGTACTTTCAATCAGCAATCGATAGCGCTTACCATCGAGGGGCAGGCAATCGGCAGGTATTCTTACATTCTAGGCAAACCTTGGCTATAAGCAATGCTGCCCTCGGCAGGGGAGGTCGTAAAAAAGGGTAAGAAGACACTACGCACTGCATCCTAACTAATAGGGCAACCGTTATCAGAGTGAATTTATATGACCACACAGCCCATTTTTATTCCCGTCATTCTTGGTACCCCTCGCCAGGGCCGCATGAGTGAACCTGTTGCCAAATTCGTTGTGGAGCAAGTCGCTAAGCGCGATGGAGTCGAGACAGAACTCATCGACATTCGTAACATCCCGTTGCCTACCTCAGATGAGGGCGAATCAATCAAGGACCCAAAGTTTTCCGAAACGATGATGCGAGCAGATGCGCTGATCATCGTTGTCCCAGAGTATAACCACGGCTATCCCGGTTTGCTCAAGCATCTACTCGACACAAATTTGAAGGAATACATTCACAAAGCAGTTGGTATCTGCGGCGTTTCGGCAGGACCGTTTGGCGGAACTCGCGTGATCCAGTCCCTGTTGCCCGTGATGCGGGAACTGGGACTGGTAAATATTTTCTGGGACGGCAACTTCTCAAACGTTCACAACATATTCGACCAGTCCGGTAAGCTTCTAGATGAGGCCTACATCAGACGCCTGGATAAGTTCTTGCAGGAGTTGGTCTGGATGGCAAAGGTTTTGAGGTATGGACGGGAAAATATAGCATCAGAGTAGTTTAAGATGCAGGATCAACCTTGACTACATCCCTTAGAGACCCGTTCTCCCAGCCTTAGATATAGGCCAAAATCCAAAGTTCCTAGAGAGTTTCTATGCCAGCCGAACCAATGACATGCCCCAAGTGCGGTATCCAGATGAACCATCATGCCGACAAGCTAGATAGCACAAGCACAGCGGCCTTAGCTGAACCAGACGCTGTTAATCTTGAGCTTGGCGGTATTCTCAACGAAGTTCACACTTGCCCAAGCTGTAAAACCATAGAAATTCGTAGAGCTACATGAGCGGAGTGATGGGAATTACTTCAATTATCAGTCTAATCAGGGCGCTTCCAGTTCTATCAGTCTTAGGCTTGAAATTGGGCTAGAAGCCAGGCACCTACTTGGGACTGGTCCATTTGCCGGCTATGGCGTAGCGCTTCCTCCAATAAAGAGATCGTTAACTCTGGTAATACCTGGGATTTAGTAATGCGATGGCTGCCTCTATTAGCAATAGAAAATGCCAAAATTTGCACATTTTGCACATCTACTATCCAATATTCTTGTACTTCTAGATCTTCGTAGAGGAGACGTTTTGCGCCTTGATCATCAAGTAGAGAAGAGTTTGCTACTTCAATCACTAAATCGGGAGTAGGATAGCGATTCAGGTCAATGGTACTTATTCCCCAAGGTATAACCTGAGCACGGTTGCCCACGTAATAAGAGATATCTGGCTGGCACTCTTGTAAACCTATTTTTCGATAGGTGCAATTGTTAAGGACTTTCAGAGCGATACCTTTGGCAATGCAAAAAAGATTAACAGCAAGGGCAATCGTTGCGTCATCAGAGGCGTGATCATGACCGACTGGTGACATCTCCATCCTCATTTTGTTGTTGGAGTAGTAACCTTTAGCTTTTTCGTACACAGGGTCTTCAACTGCCTGCATATACTCATCCCAGGTCGCTACTATCCAGGTATCAATTGGTAGTTTTGTCTGCATGCTCATGGCCTAATTCTTTAGACGAAATCAGAAAGCTGAGGCATCACGAAGTAATACGTTTGGAACCCCTGCTAATCTTTGTCTCGCTCTAACAGACGTTCTAATTATGAAGCCGCAACGCTTTTCCTACATCATAGACTTGATAACATACGCCGCTGAGTGGAAGCTTAGGATCACTTTAGGGATAGTGACTCCCTTCTAAGATTATCTAGCCAGATCTGGGTAGTGCATGATTGTGACAGGAAGGTGTAATTTGGTGGCGAGTGCAGAAAGAGCAAACTTCCATTTGAGCGATCGCGGTAAATCCTGCCAGGCGATCGGCACAAAACCAAAGCGAGTATAAAACGTTGCTAACCTATGGCCTAAGCATTCCAGGTAAAGTGGCTGGGTTGCCTCCTGAATCAGATGCTTAGTCAGCCACGTTCCTAGACCTTGACTTCGCCAATGCGGTGCAACCACTAAGCTGCCAAGCTCTTGTGCGTCCCTAAAGGAGCGCAACTGTCCACAAGCCACTAGATGCCCTTCACACTCGATGACCCAGAACTGGGACCAGCGCAACTGAGTGGGGTCAAGTTTTGCAGTCAGCACTAATCTGCGGATGGGCCATATATCATTGCTACGGGCTCGGCGGAGAACACCCTGGGGCGGCAATGAAGGAGTAAGCTCAGTCATTACTCACGCCAGTTGGAGTGAGCCTTCCGCAGAGAGGAACTTTGCTACCTGGAAACCAAGACACTTTCAACTCAGCCATCTACAATCAGCCCGCAATAAATTTAAGAGCAACGCCATTCATGCAGTAGCGCTCACCAGTAGGCGGAGGGCCATCGTCAAACACATGACCTAGATGGCCACCACAGCGATGACAATGTACTTCAACTCTAGTCATTAACAGCGACTTGTCTACGGAGGTGTTAATTCCACCTGCAATTGGGGCAAAAAAGCTAGGCCAGCCAGTGCCACTGTTGAATTTGGTTGCAGATGCGAAAAGTGGTAGGTCACAGGCTGCACATACATACGTTCCCGTGGCATACTGCTTATCAAGCGGGCTGGTATGGGCACGCTCGGTACCCTGTTGGCGTAGTACGTAAAACTGTTCTGGTGTCAAAGCCTGCCGCCACTCTTCCTCAGTTTTAGTAATTTCAAATTCACCGTTTGAAGCTGCCATATCTCTTGATTTCAAGGGCAGGTAGCGTGCTAACCAGGCTATGACAACCATTGCTGCACCAGCCTGCAAAAGTGTCCGTTTGTTCATGCATTATTCAACTGTGGATTAATCAGAGTCAATTCTTAAAGAGATTAACTAGCCTAATAACTAGTATGCGGTTTTACCCTGAATTAGCACTGATAGACTGATTAAAATTAGCTAAAGACCTACACAGCAAGAGGATTGGGGACACTCCATTGCAACTCCGGTTGCCCACTTTAACGAAATCGTATCTAGTGTACGTCGGGGTGGACCTGGCTGGGTTCCACGAGAATCCTTTTAATCGTAAGCTATCTTCGCCGTTGC